>JANQLF010000191.1 GCA_028280785.1 Planctomycetota bacterium | reverse complement strand
AGGATCCGTTACGGCCATTTGTGAGCGGAGAATGGAATTGCAATTCCGGTGTTTTTGGACCACTCCAAGCTTATAATATAAAGAAACAAGCTCGTATTGAAAATGTAGTCGATCTCTCATTTAATTGGCCAATTGCATCAGCTCGCGAATTTAATTGGTATGGCATGTATGACTATGGTGATCATTTACTTGAATACGAATCAATTAATTGGGAATTAAGTGTTCCAGGTAATCCTGGTTTATTTCAAAACTGGGGCTACAGCGGTTGGATGCAAGAATCTTATCGAACAGGTCAATGGATGTTTTTACAATATGTTCGCAGTGGCCGTCACCTGTATTTCCATGAAGCCGATAATTGGTTACGCCACCATCGCGATGTTGACTGCGTCTTTTGGGATAAACCCGATGATGGTGCACGCCCAAACGATAACAAAGGCGGTAAACGCACTGGCGGTGGTCATCGGCATGACCAACAACACTGGGGCACGTATATGACTACTTATGGCATCCCTGCAATATCCATCGTTCATCATTATTATTTAACTGGTGATGGCCGTGATCTCGATGCCATGGAAGCCTATTGTGATTGGATATTACATCATAATCGCTACGAAAACCAGGGATTGTATGCCGTCCTTTATATGGCTGAAGCGCTAAGCAACGATGCATTCATAAAAGAAGCCTTATCACGAAAAATCGAACCAGGCATTGCATTCGGTCGTTTAATATTCCACAGCGGTATGGCTCTGATGCTTCACGATATTCAAACTAACGGAAAGGTTCGTGATAAAGTTAGAAAATGGGCTGCTCTTAATGACCCTGCTGCAGCTTTTTTACGCTGTTATCTTTACGATCAGGGAGAAACATCTTACAAACAGCATATCCTCAATGACTTTGAAAAACTATTTCCTAAGAAAAAAGTTCGATCCCAATATTTTTCCTGGGCTAAACGTAAACCGCAAAATTTCAGAGATGCATTCAGTGCTGATATCATGACCCATGGTGTTTGGCAGCTCCCCTTTCGAACGCTTGAGAAACTTGTTTTCGACGCACCGTTCTCCATGGGCAACAACACCGCACGCAATCAAATGTATTCACAATTATTGTATGTAATGAAGGTCTATAACAAAGATGCTGAATTATAGCTATGCATAACTAAAAATAATTATGCAGATTGGCAGGCGTCCGAACAACCGTTAATGCCACATTTAAAAGACATGCAATTTTTTAAATGTCCGGCGCATAATAATATGCTGCCTACAAATGTTATGATGGTTGCCCACGGCAAACTTATAATCATTCCGCCGTTTAAACCTTTGGAAATTGTCGGACAACAAAGCTGTGTCCCTACCTGACTGGCGTCTATAAAAAATCCATCAGTCCAGGTAAACAGCAACGGGCTCAAATAGCCCCACATCGGTAAGAGGGCCAGGATGATCAAAAAACTACCACTGTAACCGAGAATGCTCGGCCACTTATTTTTATGCCGAGTCAAGCCACGGCTTAAAGCATATATGGCAATCGGTACAATGACCAACGCGGCCACTATATGCACAGATTTCGCCGACCACCAGCTAGCTACAAGCGTGGGAGCGAGCAGGTAGATGATTGGACTGATTGCACAGTGAATCCCACAGAGCAATGAGAGCGTTATACCATAACGATCAGAACTCGGGTAGTTTTCTTGACTTACGTTGCTTACATTCGAAATCATTTTTCGTCCTGCAACATGGTTGCAATAAGAAAAACCAGCATAGCTTATCGCAACCATGTTGCAATAGATGCCATGGTTTACACAGCTACAATGGAGCACTTCATGCACACCAAAAACTTCACCCAAACTTGTTCAGGGATCGGTCTCGTCTTGTCCATGCTTACTTATGCACATGCCGCAGATGCAGCAGCGGCTGCAGAAAAGCCAAACTTGCGTCTGACCGACATCTCCGCGATCACCCAAGTAGCCGTAGGTGGCACCAGTGGAGACGGTGAAGAATTAGAATGGTCTCAAAGTGGCGCTCATGACCCGCGTCGTGATGCTTTTGATTTTCAAACCCTAGAACTCAGCATTGCTGGTGTTGTCGGTCCTTATTTTCGAGCGGCTGCATTTGTTGCTATTTCCGAAGATGAAGGATTGGAATTAGAAGAAGCTTATGCAGTAACGACTGCCCTTCCCAACGGCCTTGAAGTCGAAGCAGGATTAATGCTGACTGAATTTGGCCGCTACAACCCCAAGCACACCCATGAATTTGCTCACATCGATCAGCCATTAGTAATTGGCACGATGTTTGGTTCTGAAGGCACCCGCGACATCGGCGCACGCGTTAGCTGGTTATTGCCAACCGATCATTTTTCCGAATTGACATACTCGCTACAAAATGGTGATAATGCTACTGCGGTCAGCTTTTTAGGCGAAGGCCATGACCACGGCGGTGGCGGTGGCCATGAAGACGAAGAGGCTCGTAACATCGATGCTTTTAATGATTTATTATCCTCTGCTCGTTGGGTAAACGGCTGGGAAATGGGCGCTGATTCAGAATTACAAGTCGGTCTTTCATTTGCCTATGGCCCCAACGAACACGACACAACGACTCTGATGGGAATCGATACTGTTTATAAATGGTTTAATCCAGGTGTTGGTGATGGTGCAGGTACCCTGTCTTGGACCAACGAAGTTATTTTTCGCGAAACCACGCATGAAGATGATGAAACGCTTGATGACTGGGGTATCGTAAGCGTTCTCGTTTACGACATTAGTAAGCGTTGGAATGCTGGTATACGTATCGATTACGTGGAAACGGAAGAAGATGAAGACCACGGTGGTGGCGGTGGTCACGATCACGAAGAGCCGACTGAACGCTTGCGTATATCACCACTAGCCACATGGCGCTCTTCCGAATTCGGCAAGATTCGTTTCCAATATAATTATACTGATCCCGACCACGGTCACGAAGTGCACAGTGTCTGGATTGGACTCGAAGTGCTTATTGGTACGCATCCAGCGCATAATTTCTAATAGCTGAATTACGCCCTTTCCACGCACCATATATTCCTAAGGTGATTCAAGTGAATAAATTACTGCTCATTTGTTTTATCTCTGCGCTCTCATTTGGGATCCATGCAGCAGAGCCTCTCAAAATCGTATGCACGGTTCCTGACTTGGGCAGCTTGGTCAAACAAATAGGTGGTGATCAAGTTAAGGTCGACTCGCTAGCCCGCCCGAGTGGCAACCCGCATTTTATTAGCGCTCGGCCAAGCTTTATTCGCAAAGTCGCCAATGCCGATGCCTTTGTCGTTAACGGTATGGATTTAGAAGTAGGCTGGGCTCCGGCCCTAATCAGCAGCGCTCGTAATCAACGCGTGCGACCAGGTAAAGATGGATACATCGATTGTAGCAAAGCAATAAAAGCATTAGAAGTTCCAACTAGTGATTTCGACCGCAGTGCCGGAGATGTCCACCCGCATGGCAACCCACACTACATGCTTTCTCCGGTCTGTGCCATGCAAGTCGTTCACCATCTTGGTGAACGACTTGCAGTCGTCGATCCGAATCGTGCAGATTTTTTTAAACAACAAGCTCAAAAAGTTCAAAAATCAATCGCGGAATCTTTATACGGCAAAGAAGTGGCTGCTGCCTACAAAGTTGTCGAATTGATAGATTGGCATTTAAGCAATACCTTAGATGAAAAAATTGGTGATGTGCAACTCGGCGGTTGGATGGCTGACATGAAAGACCTCAAGGGTTTTGCATTTATTGATGATCACAAACAGTGGCCTTATCTGGCGGATTGTTTCGGCTTTAAAATTATAGCACATTTAGAACCCAAAGCTGGCGTACCACCATCCACTAAACATTTACAAAAAATTATTGGGATTGCCAAAGAATCTGATGCAAAGGCCATAATAACAGCACCATGGTTCGACCCACGTCATGCTAAAATTGTCTCAAATGCTAGTAATCTGCCGATAATCGCACTTGGCCATCAAACTGCCTCATTAAAAGGCACGGATACCTATCAAAATTTATGTGCCCATAATATATCTGCCTTGAAGTCATTACTTAAAGCGCCATGAATGATGAGGCTTCCTCTCAGGTATCCGTTCAAACAGAACGCGAATGGAAACTAGAAAGCCTCGAAATTGGGTTCACTACCCCTCCATTAATAACTAACATAAATTGCAGTATTCAAATGGGCGACATGGTGGCTATTACCGGCGCCAATGGTTGCGGAAAAAGTTGCCTACTCAAAACTCTAGCAGGCATAAATCCTGCGATCAGTGGGTTCATTCACAGTCCGTCAGATTTTAGCTATAATCAATTAGGCGTTGTTCCTCAAGTTACAGAAATATTTCCACGTTTTCGCATTTCATTACAAGAAATGGTCGAATTGGGTGTTGCCAACACCAATGAAAAAAAACAACAATCGCACATTAAAGATGCAATGGATGCCGTTGGATTAAATAACAAACTTGCCAAGCAAGCCTGGCAACGCAGCTCTGGTGGCGAACGCCAACGCACACTTATAGCACGCGCTTTGGTGAGAGAACCACAGGTGGTTTTACTTGATGAAGCAACGAGTCACATCGATCAGGATGGTACCAAGCTACTCATGGAATACCTTCGTGCATTATGTGATAACAAAAAACTTGTTGTACTTGCTGTTAATCATGATGCAGAAATCAACGACAAATATTTTCCAAAACATATACACATCAGTAACCGTAGTATTGAATTGAGTGGCTGGTAATGAGTGAATATTTGGAATTATTTGGCATTGCATGGCTCACGCTGATAATTGCAGCAATACCACTTTCATTGCTCGGCATTTTAGTTGTAGCACGCAATCAAGTTATTCTTGCCATTGCCGCAAGCCAATCAGCAGCTTGTGGGGCGGCATTAGCTATGCTTCTTATTGGTGCATTGGGCGGTGGACATATTCATGGTGACTTACGCATTCATCTCGGTGCCATGCTTGGCGGTTTAATAGGCACTGCGATTGCATGGACGGGTACACATGAACGTGCAGCATGGTTATTCGCGGCAGCTGGTGCGGGAACTATTTTATTTATTTCACATAGCCCTTACGGCATGCACGATGTCTTAGCCCTACAACACTCAAACGCGATGATAGCAACCACTCGTGACGTCGTCCTGTTTGCCCTTATTACAATTACATTACTTTTCTTCTTAAAGCGCTGGAACACTGAATTACGTTTATTAGCCATTGATCCTATACATGCACATAGTTGCGGTATGGATGTTTCACGTTGGAACCTTGTACTCGGTGCCATCATAGGATTAGTTTTAAGTCTCGCCGTTAGTGTGTTTGGTTTACTCTATGCATTTGCCTGCCTTATACTTCCGTCACTCATCGGTGGCTCACTGATTAAATCATTTAAATCTTTATTATGGCTCGCACCAGTCATCAGCATTGGTGCAACAATTTTAGGCATTGTCTTAGGCCACACCTTCGACATCGCTCCTGGACAGAGCATTACTGCACTCCTAGCATTCGTCTATCCCCTTGCCTGTGTCATCGGATGGCAACCAAGCGACAGCAAAACAAGTCTCGACCAAGCCGAAAGATCTGGTTAAATAAGCTATGGCCAATGAGCAACAGGTTCAGAATCAAGCCCGCGAATTAATTCGTAAAACAGGTCATCGCATAACCAAACCACGCTTAGAAACGTTGATCGCACTGCTAAGCACTCCTCAAGCTTTAACCCATAGAGAATTACGCGCGCTGATGCCAGACATGGATCGTGTTAGTTTATATCGATCTCTCGAATGGTTAATTGAACAAAATCTTGCATTTCGCATCGACACCGATGGGCAACATCGTTACAACGCAGATGCACATGAGCATGAAGACCATGAGCATCCACATTTCTGTTGCACTGATTGTGGTATGACCACCTGTCTCGATACAGATAAACCAACAAACATTAGCGTACCTGGTGGATTTAAAGTGTCCGAAATAAAATTATTAGTCAAAGGTTTATGCAAGGACTGTGCGCCATCACAAGATGATTAGCAATTAAACGTCAGGTTGTACAGCACGACGATAACGACTGGGCGGCACCCCCTCAAATTGTTTAAATGCACGGCTAAAATAATACTGGTCTTCAAAACCACAGATATGTGCCACTTCAGCAATTGGCATATCAGTCCAATGCAATAATTGACGCGCATGCTGCATACGTTCACGGCGCACAATTTCCATTGGTGCGTATCCAAATGCATTCACAACTAAAGTATGTAAATGAGGAATCGAAACATCCATAAATTGAGCCAATACGTCTCGTGTTAATTCATCACCGAGATGCTGCTGAATATATTTCAATAAGGGCAGCATACGCTCACGCTCTGGACGGTCCCACGCATCGCTAATTTCAGGACACGCCTCCACTGACAGTTCAACCATTTCTGCAAGTATGCGATTTACGCGCGCTGAATTTCGCACATCCACAACTCCCCCAATGCATTCCATTATCTCGTCGTGTAATAAAGCAATCCGCCCCGCTGATTGCTTTGAAAAAATAAGCGGTTTATTTAATACCGTAAATAAACCGTCCATTTCATAAACACGACAATGCAAATGCACAGCGTGCGTCCTTACTTCTTTCTTGCTGAGGGAGGAAACTCGGTGACGACATCCCGGCGGCATCAAAAATGCACCACCACTTGGAATGTCTATGTGTGGCCCCAAGGTCTCAATGCGATAAGAACCGTGTCGTACCTGCGTAATAACAGTGTTACCAAAGCTACGCCATTGACTCTGAAAGCCTGAACCATGTTGCAGGACAGCAGCATCTTCGAAACGGAATGAGAATGGTAGCATACGTTAGTCCATTTTTTATGATTCCAAAATCCATTCACAAGTCCTATTTTTACAGTATATTATGTATTCTATTGATTAATGGACATACATAGAGACATATTAGGACAAATGCTATGAGCAGCCAACCAAATGTAATTCTGATCATGACCGACGACCAAGGCTATGGCGACATGGCCTGCCACGGTAATCCCGTTGCCCAAACGCCTGCACTCGATGCCCTGCATGCTGATAGCGTGCGCTTTAATGATTTTCACGCCGCACCAATGTGCACACCAACGCGCGGCCAATTACTCACTGGTCTTGATGCCGCACGAAACGGAGCGATGAATGTCAGCAGCGGTCGCACGCTTTTACGCGCCGATTCACCCACAATGGCCGACTTATTTAAAGATGCTGGTTATGCGACAGGTATTTTTGGCAAGTGGCATTTAGGCGATAATTTTCCACACCGACCACAAGACCGTGGCTTCGAAGAAACGCTGTGGTTTCCTTCCTCTCATATTAGTTCACTGCCTGATTATTGGGAAAATGATTATTTCGATGATGTGTATTGTCACAACGGAGTGCGCAAACGCATGAGCGGATATTGCACTGAAGTCTTTTTTGAAGAATCCAAAAAATGGATGCAAGCGCAGATTAATGATAATAAACCGTTTTTTACTTATTTGCCAACTAATGCACCCCATTACCCCTGGTATGTACCGACGGCAGACCGCGAAGCCATCGAAAAAGAATTTGCAGCACAACCTGATCTCTATCCAGATCTGGATGATGAACAACGTGAATCAGTCATTCGTTTTCTCGCTATGATTCGCAACCTTGATACTGAAATAGGTAAACTCAGACAATTTTTAGAAGAAACAGGCGTAGCTGACAATACCATATTTATGTTTACCACTGATAATGGCAGCACCTTCGGCCCCCTTTACTACAATGCCGGCATGCGCGGCGCCAAATGCTCTCTGTGGGAAGGCGGTCATCGTGTACCGTATTTCATGCACTGGCCTGATGGTGGTTTAACTGGCGGCAAGGAAATAAATGGTCTAGCCCAGATGCAAGACATTTTACCAACATTAATTGATTTTTGTGGACTGAAAAATGCTGATGTCAAATATGATGGCATTTCATTAAGCAATATTCTGCAGAACGACGAACATATTCCCGAAGATCGCCTCATCTGTGTTAATTATTCACGTATGCCAAATTTTGATTACCCATGTCCAGAAAGTCAGGCTATCATGCGCCGCGAAGGTGCGGGTGTATTATGGAAACAATGGCGCTTACTCGAGTGCACTGCCCTCTATGATTTAGAAAAAGATCCGATGCAGGAACACAATGTCATTGAAGAACATCCAGACATTGCCAACACAATGATTCAAGCGCTCGATAATTGGTGGGAAGATGTTAAAGACATCGCTAATACCGCACAACGAATTATTATAGGTAATGATGCAGAAAACCCAGGCATGCTCACCGGCTGTGAATGGTGGGATGTTTTTCTCGATCAACAAAATCAAGCGCGTCTTGGTGTTCACCGCAATAGTTATTGGCACTTAGATGTTGCCCAGACAGGCACGTATCGTTTTGAATTACGTCGCTGGCCAGTTGAATCGGAATTAAAATTACAAGAAGCATGCACAGAAACTATAATTACCGACGGTGTATTACCCGCCGGTGTTGCCTTACCAATTGCCGGTGCGCGCATACACATTGCTCAACATGACGAACGCAAATGGTGCGAAGCTAGCGATGAAGCGGTAAGCTTCGAGCTCGAATTAGAAACCGGTCCCTGCGAACTCTACACTTGGTTTTTAAATGAACGCAACGAATCAATAACAGGTGCTTATTATGTTTACGTAGAGCGCATTTCTGCTTGAAGATACCATAAATTACAATCTGTTAATAGCTTTGCATGAGAAACCAGAGCAGATAAGTAATTTTTTCTAACAATTATCGATGATTTAGAACAGTTTTTACGAAAACCTTTATTCGTAACTGTCACACGCAAACTCAGTTTTTTATTTTCCAAGTCTATCAGCTCCAAATATGTTAGTCTGGTGGGTTATATCCACTTTAGGAAGTAACATAAGGTATTTAGGGGGCCTCGATGAAACATCAGATTCTATTAGCATGTTTTATTTTATTGATCTGTAGCTGTGGTGGCGGTTCTGGGTCAACTTCATCATCAGGTAAATCATCAACAACTAAATGGATTAAAGCGATGGAAGTCGTTGCCGATAATGGAGTCATCAAAGGAACAGTCAGTGGCAACGTTACACAAATTGGTGACTCGATTACCTATAGTATGGCTTTTCTCGCCGGAATGAAATACGGTAATCCAAGTGGCAGTGAATGGCAAACATTACGTGATCATGTTGATGGTGATTTAATTAATTCACGAAAGGGCACAGCGCACGCCAATTTCAGCGGCTGGGAATCGGCAGACGCTCTCGCAGTCATTTCAGGTATTTTAGCTACGCATGATTCAGAAATGGCCGTTTTAATGCTCGGCACTAATGACGTCAAAAACGATGTCTCGATCGTTACTTATGAAAGTAATATGCGCGCAATCGTCAACGCCTGTCTCGACGCCGGATGCATACCAATCATCAGTACCATTCCGCCGATGAACGCGAAACCGTTGAGTACTGTCCAAGCATTTAACGACGTTGTTAAAGACATCGCTCGTGATAATAATTTACCATTAATCGACTATTACGACGAAATACTCACCCGCCAACCTGGAACAGATTGGGATGGAACATTGATTTCGGGTGACGGTATTCATCCAAGCAATCCTGGTGGCAGTGATTTATGGGATTTCTCTGAATCAAACTTGGATATCAATGGTTATGCACTGCGTAATTATCTTGCCTGTGAAAAAATGCAGGAAGTCATTGAGAAAGTGCTCGCACCTGTAGGCAGTGGCTAAATTAAGAAACTTGCATTCGCCATTTTCGCGGTGTCATACCGGTAATGCGTTTGAAAATACGATAAAAATGTTCCAATGAAGGAAATCCTGATTGAAGTGCAATCTCTAGGATACCCTCATCACCATGGGCTAATAATTCTTGAGCATATTCAATACGCGCACGATGCAGTGCATCAGATAATGTTTCATTCGTCTCTGATTTAAATTGCCTCGCCAGATGCGCACCTGTTACTCCTAATTCATTTGCTATATCCCTGGCAGAAATGCCCGTATACGCACTTTGTTGAATAATATCCAGCGCATCCGTGGTAAGCGATGAATAAGCCTGTGGCCCAGTACTTAATGCCTCCACAATTGGTTCTATTATCTTTGGAAATACTTTGTGTATATCGCTGATGGTATAGAGATTTTGGATTTCTCCTGCTGCGCGATGCACTGCGCGATCGAGATGTCCGAAAATATCTCGATCGCAATGTTGACTCAGCAAACAAACAGCTTCCAGCAATTTTCGCCTAATCGCATGCAGACGACTGCTATAGCGCAGTACCACAATTGATAACCATGTATCAAGTAAGCTCGTATCACCGCTGCGCATTTCGCGAAGCATAAGATCTCTGATATTGCGCTCACTCTCACCACGAGGCGCAGTTCCTTGTGCTTGGTGAAGTTTTAATTCACGCGTACGTGTAGCGACAACTGCTCTTTGCATGCAGCGCAGCAATTCTTCTCGACGTGTGCAGCGATAATGCTTGCCACAGATAAAACCATGATCTTCCAATTCTTTGGTGACACCACTACTTCGTTTTGAGAAATAATAAAACAAGCCGCTATGCAATTGGTCTAAGATCAAGCAGGAATCGATCTGGGGAGCCTGACTCTGAGCCGGCACAGAGGCCACGCTAATAGAGCAAGGAACGGGCACTCCAAGGCTTTCTAAATACTGACCTATCTCTTCAGGGTGACGCGGGGTCCCAGCAAAAACTGCCTGCCTGAGCATTTGAATATCAAAATCCATCAATTTATTGTGTATTTAGTCCAAGAATTTCCACTTTTTTTTGCTATAATTGATATATCTAACCGCCACTGGAGCATCCGATGAACAACATCGTTGATAATGAATGTCTGCGCCCACAAGGGCTCGAGCGCCCGCGCCAACATCTACCCCTCTACATACATCGCCCACGTGAACCCGAACGTTTACGCTATCCATTAAGCCCAGCAGAAATTGAGGAATATCACGAAAACGGAATATTGATTATCCGCAATGTTTTCTCTCAACAAGAAATAGACGATTTACGTGCAGCCGAAGAGGAATTTCTCAGCAGATCTGAGCTGCTTGATCCGGACAACATGCGTTTCGAATGGATGACTTTAGATGGACAAAAAACACCATGGAAAATAGATCCATTTATTGATGTCCATCCTCTATTTGGACATATCTCACGTGATCGGCGCATTTGCGACCGTCTGTGCTCCCTCTATGACGGCTATGAGCCACGAATTTTTAAAGATAAATATATTCGCAAACCATCTGGTGGTCATGGAGCAGGTAAACATCAAGACTATCACATGTATCAAGGCTTTCCGCCAAGTATTTTAAGTGTGGTCATTGCCATAGACTCTGCTGATCGCAGTAATGGCTGCACACAATTTTGGCCAGGTAGCCATAAGCACGGACTCCTCCATCAAGTTGGCAGCACCAAATCAGCAATACCTGCCGAATACACTGAAAAGGATCCTATTTTTCTTGAAACCAATGTCGGTGACATCGCTATTTTTAGTGCGTTTACCATTCATGCAGCAGAGCCAAACACTTCTGACCGTATGCGACGTCAGATTTTTCTCACTTATAACGACGCACGTCATGGTGAACATTATTTTGCTCACCGTGAGCATTTCTGGTCCCATCGCTGCAATCGCTTCCGCGATCGCGAAAATGATTTATATATGCTTTAACTAAACCTCACACTCCATTCTCATGGTTTATCCGTGAGAATGGGGTATTATTATTCGACTTTTAATGAATTGGCCACTTGTTCAAACAGTATATAAGGACCCTTCTTTTTTTCGGATGTGCTTGAACTGCGTCGGGATTCAGTACGAAATCCAAATGTATAACCATGCCATTCTTCATCACCCTTATTCTTTTCGGCGATGACCACCGTGTATTTACCGACACCAATATAAAACATTTCTTTAATTGGTTTAATGATATCAAAATGAGTAGATAACTTGCTTTGACTCTCATTCATTTGCGTCTGCAACTGTTCATGATACGCATCGAATGCGTCTTTCATCAAATCATTTGGATTCATGCAGGTTAACATGCGTGCACCACCCTCTTCGACTAGCTTCATATGTTTTACGGCCTCTGCATAAAACGAAAGTGTAAGATCTTTCAAGGCCTTATTAATAGCACCGGCTGCTTTCTTCTTAAAGCCAAAGAATGTTATGGCTTCTTCACTGAGCTCCAGATGGCCATATTTGTTGACCACGTAAAACTCTTTAAGGTTTATCATAAAGAACTTGGAGCTTTTAAAATCATTTACCGGAATGGCAATATGCGGTATATTTTTTATATCCACAACTTCAGCGGCAGGAAAAGCGCTGCATAAAGTAAACATTATAATAATTGACAATAGACGCATTATAGACCCCTGACTCTTCACGTTTGAGAAGTAAGGAAAACTATAAACTCCCTTTTACGCCACAAGCAGCCGTATCTGTGGTGTTTCTATACAGCTATTCTTGCCTCACCACCTCAAGGCCATTCAAAACTGGAGGATGCGCAGGGCTGCGTGATATAAACTCAATCTGAATATTACCTTGTGTATCTATATCTTTAAATTCCTTCATCGTTGCCGTGTACAATCCACCGGATTGCGCAAGTACATCAACCTTAGATGCAACTACTTTATCCTGTATCTTAATATCGAACACGCGCTCGCCTGCTTTGATGTTTTCTAATTCGGCAAAATGCATGCGCACCGTATACTTCGCTTTGTCAGGTTTTTTATCTTTATAGAGCACACGATAGAGTGCGCTATCCACAGCCATCCAAAAACTCCAATCCGATTGAATCCATTGATGACGTTTCGGATTAATCACGGTATTGAGCCCACCAAAGCCAGCGCTCAATTGGTTTTTATCCATGCCTAGTTCTTCAAATGTTTTAAATGGAATTGCCATTTCGTAATCAATGAACTCCTTACCTTTATTTACTGTTCCAGTCCAGGCCCCATCCCATTCCTTGTGCTCATAAGACGAAACAATGTGTACCGCCCCAGTGGGTAATTTTACTCGTGAATCAACGACAATATAATTGTCAACAAACGAATCATCTACAAATCGGAAATAATTATCATAACGCTGACTCGCCCTACCCTTCACACCGCGGATCAAAGCCTTGAAGTCTTTGGCGCCAAAAAAGAAGTCTTTATTTTTCGCTAAATCTTTTTCGCTAAAACCGATTGGATAAAACATAATGCGCTCGCTGCTGCCTGGCTTTAATCCAAGTAATTTCCATGGAATACGCGCTTCAAAGAGAAAGCCTTCTCCTTGAGCCTTGCTCGCTGATTCGACACCTTTCGTTTCATTGCTAGCAACTTTCAATTCCTTGGTCAGTAAATTGACACGAATTTGTACATTCTTCTGAAGTTTATCATCGGCAACGATGAACAGATACCCCGTTGGACGTCGTTTATGGCGATAGCCTTTTTCAACATGCCCACTGAGTAGAATGCCTTTTTCATCCCAGCCCAAGCGAGCGATTTCCCAACCCTCAAGCTTATTACCATCTTCAAAATTTGCACGAATACCACCTTTATCCCAATCACCTAATTGAGCATCTATCTTCACACCACTTACTTTCGGGGTCTGTATGTGCTGACCCATAAATCCACTGTGCAATTTACCTGATTCAGAAATACCTAAATGTAAAAAGTCTATTTTTCGACGCACATTAAAATATACCTCGAATGCCTGTTCTTTCCAAATCGTTCCCTGCGGCGTATCACCCGAACCCAGCACCTTTTCCATTTGTGGTGGACGTTTTACATTTGATTTAATTCGTTGGCGGCAAGATAAATAGACATTTTTATCATCGTGACGTAGCGAAACCAAACCCTTGGTGCGATCATCTTTTACCTGACCAACGGTGCTCCAACAAGGATCATCTAATTTGCCATCCACACTAGGTTTCTTATCCGTTGGTCGTGAAACAATGGTGTAACGCGGATCAAAATGAGTAAGGTCAAAATTAAGCTTTGACACACCTTTATTCATCGATGCATAGATCCATGGTTTATCGGTATTTTTCATTTCGACACGATCCGGATTGACACGAATCGGCTGAATCAACTCCTCATTCTCGAAACGCAACGGCACCGCAAACGTAATGCGGCTTTTAATATTGCCGTAGGTGCGCGGAAAGGCCAACCACAGATTGCGCTTTCCATCACGCTGATCACCAGGCGCACCGATATTTAACATATATTCTTTATGCTGCGTAGCCTCACGTACTTGATTATCATTAAAAACAGCCCAATCATTGTTCTTTTTATGCGTTGTAGGCAGCATAGCGAATGAGGTCTCGAGGCTGTAATTACATACACAATGCGAGCCCGGATCGCTCACCACCACCATTCCGTTTGCAGGCATAACCCCAGAGATAAATCCACAACCGAGACGCGTGCCACCATAGTTACGAATACCGGCATCACTTAAATAGTCATAAAACGAAAAGGTGCCTGATCTAAAAAAGTCCATTGTCGCTGACTGCGCCGGTGCCGAGCAACCATAGGTTTTTTGATACGTAATCTCAGTCTTCTCACCAGTACTATAGGAATGTGTCTTGTCAAAATACTTATCGTTCTTGCTACGCTTAGGAATGCGTGCCATTGTACCAGCATAAGACGGTAATTCGCCAGGATACTGGTCGACTAAGACTCCGCGCTGAGCATCAACAATATTCATTTTATTACCCGTCTTAATATAAACATAGTTATCATCAGCAAATAATGCGGCAACGGCTGCACCGCCTTTGCTTTTCATTTCCGGAATTGGGAAAGTCCATAGTTGCGTGCCATTATACACATCTGCTGCAACGATACCTTTATTGGTGTATAAATAAAAACGACCATTGGCAACGCGTGGCATTTGCGACTTTTGTACTTTCGTAAGTAATTGTGAAATAGCTGGACCACCGTACCAAGACAATTCTAATGGCCATTTAACGCGTTCATCGACGGTATTTTTCGAATTCCAATCGTAGGCACCTTTGAGTTTCCCACGAATAATGTGCATTGGATTTGCAGCCACCAGTTCATCTGCATGGAATTCAGCGCTGGCCAATTGCTTTTGATCGGCTTTTACACCAGAAGCGCCAAATAACATACCACCACAGGGTCTGAGCACACGATATAATTCTGATTGCGGTAAGCTCGTAATATTACTCTGAATCACAACAAGATTCGCAAAATAGGAACGAAATGGCAGACCCTTTAAATTTTCAACATGTATCAGCGAAACTCGGGAACCATAATACTTAGTTTCATTGAGAAGACGGTCGCGCTCTTGTTGAACAATGCTCTTATCGCTCATGACACAAATCACATGAAGCTGTGTTTTGCTAACGATGGCTTCAGCAGTACGCACATCACTGCCACCGACCAACAATGCATAGCCCTTGCTGATTCCTGCTGAGTTTAAATGTTTTAAAATATTTGCAGCAAATGGATCAGCTTTCTGTTTCACCGCTTTTACACTATCACCAATTGATTGTGCGGATCCAGCTTTATCGGCAAAACAATACATCTTGCCAGTATTTGTCGTGATAACTACATGACCATTGGCATAGGCCATGCCATCTGGATGTCCGTCTGTTTTAAATGACCAAAGTTTTTTATTTCCCTTAGCATCCAGCGCAGCTATTTCATTGCCTTCAGCTTTAAATGTAACAGCACCAATTTTTATTTCTTGATACGTAGGGTACGGAATCTTATCTTGCCCACGACGCGTCAATAAAGCACCATCAGATAACTTAAATGATGACCATTTAGCGATCTTCCATTTTTTGCTCGGTGGTATTCTATTAGCATTGTAAAAGATGTCATCGTCGCCGATGATGACTTGAGCACCACCCATTTTATTAGCAGTACTATGAGCCTGACGTTCGGTATGTGGTGCAGGCGCTGTTTCACCAGTATCACGTTTAAAACGTGCGGGAATACCGCGGCCGATCGGCACAAGAATATATTTATCATTCGCTGCCATATAACCCTGTGGGCATAAACCTGATATAGCATACGCTGGTGAATGTGCTTGTGCCGAACCAATTGCATCACTGGTATCATTGCACCAAATTTGTTTGCCCGTCTTTGCGTCAACAGCAAAAACATAAGCACCTTCCGCTGGCCACACACCACAGGTAAAATAAATCACACCCTTATCCGCAATTAAACCTGAGCGTATCGGCCAATTAGAAATCATCCGCTTATTACCTAAAACATGGTCGTCACGATGGCCTCCACGAAATTGCCAGCGCTGTGAACCAGAGCTCGCATCCAAGCAGTAAACATATCCGTCATCTGAACCGAGATAAATATGTCCATCCATAAATGCAGGCGCAAAACGAATGGGTCCACCTGTGGTAAAACGCCAAAGCATTTTTCCTGTTTTTAAATCAAATGCGCGCAAGGTATCATCGGCCGATGAGCCAATAAAAACTTTTCCCGCAGCGATAATTGGTTTTGGTGAATCATCAAAATTCATTAAATGACGTTCAGTCACCGGATCTGCCCACGCAGGTTTTGGCGTTTGCGCTGGTGTATAAGTCCACTGCACATGTAAGGGTGTTTTTAAATCTGCTTCAACAGTGGCGTCGCGATGATTATTGGCACGAAAGCATGGCCAATCAGCTGCACTAAGCTGGGTGTAAAAAGAAAGCGAGCACAAAGCGCTCATTACTAATAAAAAAGAAATAGTGATTCGATGCACAAGTAACCCCACATGGAAGACAGCGGCAACTATACAGCCTTCTGTGGCATACAATATGGGAAAACGAGACCGGTGCATGTCCTAATCAGACATCGCTAATTCAATTCATGCCTTTCAGCTGTACCGTCCTCAAGCATGCCTATCATCACATGCATGGCCAAGCAGCGAGAACAGAGCAGAGCCCCAACACCGGCAAGAAATGCAAGTTTAAATTATAACAATGGTTACGTCTATCACCGCGCATTATTTCAACACACCGGGCATGACGACATCTTCATTCGGCGCATGGGGCATTTGGCCAGGCTCGACCCAATAAAGAGTGCGCGTGCCCCTGGTGGCAGTCAACTTGATCCAAGCAACTGGAACATTCATCTTTATCACGAAGACGTTATCTGCAGCGACGGTAGGCGGATTTCCGCTGACTGCCTGTTTATTAATAATGTCGATCACCCGATACCAAAAATGGAAAACAATCCACTCCATTCATGGATTCGTTTATGCGGTAATTGCTGCCCATCTATTTGGCAAGACCTCGGCTACACACCCGGTGCATTTGTTACTGGCATCGACAGCAATCGTGCCCGACAAAATTTACACAATATTTATCGCGAATTAATTGAGCACACGCGACAAGACCCCATGGCTTTAATTCCACTGGTTCAATTATTTCTTTATGACTGCCAACGCAGCGTTCAATCAGAAGACGAATTAATCCCGAATGAAATACAACAGGTTCTCTACCTGTTAAGCGAAGACGAAGGCCTGCGCATGAGCGTCGAGGCACTGGCGACTGCCGCCGGATGCAGCAGTCGACAACTCAGTCGTCTATGTAAAAAATATTTATTGCGTAGCCCAATCGAAATTCGTCGTGAACAACGCCTGCTGCGCGCAACCGAGCTACTAGATGATCCACAACGAAATCTTAGTGGCATAGCCGAACAAGTCGGCTATTCAGATGCCTTCAGTTTGAGCAAGGCTTATAGAAAAGCCTACGGACACAGCCCACGCGGGTAATATTATTGTTAGTGCTATTGAATATTTAAACACTCTCCGAAACTCCCATCATGCACAAAAGAGAAGAAGGTTTTATCGAAGTACCGGGTGGCAAAGTCTGGTACTGCTCTTGTGGCGATGGTCCGCTAACACCGTTTATTGCCTTGCATGGCGGCCCAGGTGCTAATTCACATTTACAACATGTCTTCGAAGCGCTTGCAACAGATCGTCGCGTTATTTATTACGATCAACTCGGCGGTACAGGCAAATCAGATCAGCCCCAGGATCCGTCGCTGTATACTATCGAACGTTATGTTGAAGAACTGCACTGCATACGCCAAGCACTACAGCTTGATCATTTACATATTCATGGCCAATCGTGGGGCAGTATTTTAGCTACTGCCTATGCATTAAAATATCCACAAGGCATTAAGAGCATTATGCTGTCGAGCCCAGCAATAAATATCCCATTGATAGAAAGTGAAACGTTACGCTTAATGAAGGCCATGCCCAAGCCTTACTGCGATATTTTAATTAAGCATCAAGACGCAGACACTACCGACAGCATCGAATACATTGATGCGTTTATTGAATTTAATCGCCGACATTTTACCTATGATGAAAATATGCTCAGTGGCATGCGCGATAATCTTATCAACGGCGTTACAAATATTGTGCAAGAAACCATGCTTGATCGTATCGGCGTTAGCACGCACGGCACCCTAAGCGGTCTCGATCTCAGCGACCAACTACATAAATTAAGCGCACCACTCTTATTTGCCTGTGGTCGCTTTGATAAATCAACACCGGAATTAACTGCAGCTGCCCATGCTCAGGTCGAAGAGGCTGAAATGCATGTCTTCGAAGACAGCGCCCACTTTCCGCAAATCAGTGAAACCGAAGCCTATTTACGGTGTATTGACACATTCATTCGTAAGCACGATTGAATGTTGTCCGGTTTTTCCTTAAAAAACTCATTATGCTTTGTCGGTCTACGACAAAAATCGAGAATTGTTAAATAAGTATTCGAAGTGTTCTAAGTTTAACAAAATTGTCTTTGGACTAGGCAAAGGCTGTTATGCTGCCAGCCACTATGAAAGTCCTTAGCTTAGTAATGCTCTTTGGTCTCTGTGCTGGGATGCTTCCTGCAGCTGTCATTGGTGAAAAAGAAGACACCAGACCAGGTGCGGCATGGCCGCATAGTGCTGTGCAAGCACAAGCCTTTTACATTGCCTGGGGTAAAAAATTAGAAGATCGCACCTTTATTGTCATTGAACCCGGCGATCGCTTACGTCGCCCGGTTGTTGTTGCCACCATCCATGAAAAAACCGGTAAACTACGCGTTGCCTATAGCGGTACTGCCTTTCGTGATGCGCGTGGCGCGATACATATTGATTGTCGTAAAAAACCAGTCATCGGACCGGAATCAAAAACCTGGTCACCAGATAGTTTTTCTATCGAAGCAGATGGCAAAGTTTGGTGTAAAGATGATCGGCAATATCGTGCAAATCCTGGCAAAGTCCTCAAATGGATCGTTAGTCCTAAAAACAAAAGCATTACCAAGGGCACTGATTTAATCGCCTTCCTCAATAAAGACTTATCTTACAAAAGCCTACGCTTATTGGTACGCGTACATTTAGAAGGTGTGCTCTAAATTAATTTGCCCCTTTAGCGGCACTTATTTCGATTGGATAATGGTACTCGGCTAGGCCACCGACAATCGACTTACCATAAATGCGAATTGCTATCCGGTGCATACCCGCTGGTGTATTTTCAGGAATGTTCACTTGTTGATTATGACCTCCACCACAGGCACAACCTGGCTGCATGACCACTTCGCGCGTAACCTTTCCATCTTTATCTAACTGTTGAAAAATACCGAGTGGGTAAGCAGCGCCTTTCACCTGCTTAGCATGGCCCCAAATATTTACATCGCGCACACCTTCATCGACACCAGGAAATGCTGCGTTAATAAAACGTAAATTGACTTCAGGGCGATCACCATACTGAGCCAATGATAAAACATATTTAACAGCGTCACCAGCCTTACGTGGTAAGACAGCCTGGCCTGGCAATGCCTTCAAACGTTTTCTCTTATGTTTTTCATGCAAAGAAGGAATTGCTGCACCACCAATGCGATAAACAGGCGCTTCAGTGATACTACTAGCATGATGTAATTCCGTTGGGCCCGGGACTAAACCAACTTTGTATAATGCCTGACCATCCAATCGTACGTTTACCTTACAGCGAAAGGTAAATTTTAATGGTTCTGCCAATTCCAAATTAAAATCAAACTGACGCTTGCCTTCGCACTCATCTACATTCAACACTTGTAAATTGAGAAACTTACTTTTTTCTTCTTTTTTAAATAAGACTGCAGGATCACCATCGTCCGTCAGGTCACCGTTTTGATTACGATCTGCATATAATAAATCGTGGCCAGTACCATCACCCTTTGATTCATCCCACACTACAGTCATGACTGACTTATTGTCATCGCCTAAAACAAAAATGGTGTAGCGTGGATTCTTTGATTTATATTTAGGCTCTTTGGCCAAACTGCGCTTAACAAAGCTAAAATCTTCTGGACTAAAACTATCAACATCTCGCATTCCTTGTGGTCGCACTTCAGGAAGCACCGTGAAGTTTTGTACGATGCGCAATCCATCAGGACCGAACTTTGGCTTGTCAGCCGCAGACGCAGCGCTCAAAAACAGCAGAACAGATAAACAAAAAATATAACGCATATAATGCTCCACAGCTAGGTATATTTTTACCTGAAAGGTACATAAAATACAATATAAAATTACATAAGTAACGATATTTATTTACTGCAGTGACAATCAGTATTTAGAACAATTAGAATACAATTAGAACGATAATGTTCGTCTGTAATTATTCATTTGATATGAATAGGTACAGGTAAAAAGGTTATTTGCCCGTAATACTTTCCCATGTTTTCAAATAGGATTTATAAGCCTTTCGTCCAGATTTAGTTATCGCATATTCACTACAGGGCTTTCGATTAATTATTTCTTTTTTCTCCGACACATATTCGGCTTTGACTAAGCGCGCCAAATGTGTTGATAGATTACCTCGAGTTAATCCTGTGACCGAGACGATAAACATAAAATCAGCTGCGGCACAGGTATTCAATGCGGCCATAATTTGCAAACGAGCAGGTTCATGTATTAGTGGATCGAGGCGCAGCGCAGTTTCTGATTTCTTCACGCAGCTTGGTCCTCAATGCTCTTTCGCCAATCCAACCAACGTTTGTGCAGCGAAATACCCAAAACAAAGAAATAAACACTAGTTAGCGTAACAGCAGCAATTAAAATTGTTGTGAATCCCTCAGGAACTTTGTCATCCACTGGCTCATAAAACATCAATGCAGCCATAAATAAACCGGTTACTAAAAACCAAGCACCAAGCCCATTTATCTCCCATAATGCGCAAGATCTACCCATTCGTATAAAATACACAGCAAAGAAAATGAGAAAGCTGAAGAACATACCAATTCCAAGAATAGGACCATAATAATCAAATGAAGCCCAAAACATTGCCATTGCTATAATGAGTAACGTACCTGCAGCGATAATCCCATACAAAGCAAGATGTTCTTTTAATGAAGAGGGTTTAAAGGTTTTCACATAGCCCCGGTATTTACTTCGATGCTTTTCCAAAGCCTGAATGATATTAGCAAAAATTCCACCGCATATGGCACCACCAATCGCCACATACATACCGTAATCTGCAAAGACAACACCAAGTCCAATCATAACTGGCAAAAAAATTGACAACAATGCAATCGCTAATCCACGCGACATAAACATAATGCGCTGCGTTTGAACTTGGGCTTGCAACAAAGCACGTGGATCCGCCACACCTTCTGCTGGCATAACCAAATCTGACTGACTCATCTTATCCTCCTGATGACATCATGTTTGTAATACAAACATGTTTGCGTCAACGGATGAATAGGACTCGCTTCAGCGGAGATCTTGATGCCGCGATAACCATCGTAGTAAATTGCATTGAGAATTATACTGAACTTAGCTAAAAACAGTGATAAAGTGATTTTTGTGCCCAGATATCGTACTAAAATACATGTTTGAGCTATAATTAAGCATGTATTTTGAATGGCCCCCCTGTTATCATACCAGGCTCTTGATCGGGAGCCATCGATGCGCTTTGTCTTACTCTTAGCCTTATTCCTTCACGCAATCAATGCACAGGAACAACTGATACTCCTCGATACTGAGGTCGAGATTACCAGCGCCTTCCATTTCTTTCCACCTCCACAGCACAGTCCTGAAAATTGGACGAGCCCTATCGATTATACTGCAGGTGACATTTACGTTTGGGTTGAGTTAAAAAAGCAAGCAACAGATACACCGTTTAAACATCAAATCTGTTTATTCCAGGGCAAACACCATGCCTGTACCGGACTCCATTTATTTACTTCCATCGACATCGGTAAAACACAATCCGCTTTAAAGAAAATTTGGAATGCCGACAAGCATAAATGGAACGAACCAATCAGTAGAATCATGTTAGTAACTAAAGACAAAGACGGAAAACCAGTGAGTGAGAAACAACAATTTGCTGGAAAATGGACCGGCGCACCAGATTTTTCGCTGTATTATCCCTACACCATCCATTGTGTCATCACACTGGTACCACCAGGGGCACAGTACCAAGAGCCAGGGCGTTTAGGCGACTTAAATCTGCGTACACTCAAACATTTTTCAAACACCGTGGAAGCCGTTCGCGAAAAACAATACGCAATGTTATGGAAATTATGCATCGCTAAAATAGACGACAAAAACCAAGAGATAGCAACTGAAGCTAAAGCACTCAAGTCGGCTCTCGAGAAAACTGCGAAACAACAACTTGTGAGTGCCAATGAAATGCTTGATAAAAATCCTGTTGATGCACTTCACTCCTATCAAGCCTTCATCAAACAATGGAATAAAACACCTTATGCTGAAGAAGCGAGCACCATCATCAAACAATTGAAAAAAGACCGCGATTTCAAGCAATCGCTGAAAGCATGGACGATCTACAATACCATGAAAAAAGCGTCTGCCACGATTAAGCAGCCCTTTGATATCAACGATACCAAACAAGCAAATCGCCACAAAAAAGAGATACAATTACTTATTGCTGGCCTAAAAACCCTGCAAAAGAAGCATAAAGATTCTCCAGCTACCAAAGCAGCACTCAAACTGTGTGCATCATTTGGTCTGCCTTCTCCACGGTGATTTTATGTATCAGAAATTAACACACTGGCTTTGGCATCTGGCGAATTTGTGTCATCGCAATCCAGATCACCCAGCGCATACTGAATACCGTCAAGCATAAACTGCAGCAAACGCGAATCCTCAAAACTTTGAGCATTATGTGATGGCGATGAATAGAATATGCGCCCCTGTTCATAACGTTTTATCCAGGCGGCATAGCACGGACCGCTATGACGGCCCTTATTCTCATTCCAACTTAAATTACTAATGTCCAATTCCAAAAGCGGTCGAAATGCTGGCTCATTATATTTACACACAAAAAGATACGGCTCATCAAAATGCTCGAAGGCCTCGCCATCGAAAACTTTTAATAATGCATGGCTCGGTTCAGTAAGATTAAGTGTTAATTGCTGCTGATGTGGATGATGACAAAAGGTCATCCCCTGCATGCGCTCCCATTTTTCGCAAAACATGTAAGCAAGATTGCCGCCATGAATTGCAATAAACCCGCCACCTTTGGCAACGAAATTAATCACACTATCTTTAAGTGCCTCAGCAAGCTCAGGCTCTTTAACATAATCACTAAAGTAATCACGGCCTTCTTTCGACGAACAGGTATTATTAAATAAAATAGCATCAAAATTCTGTAAGTTATCGGGTAAGAAGTCCATCGGGTCCGTTGTTTCAACCACATTATACGCCCCAGTCTCCCCCATTACTTTGATCACTGCGGCCGTATGTGGTATAACCCAATGTCGAAAGCCCATACATTCCGACAGCATCAATATTTTACGCGGTCGCTGAGGTTCAACGCTTAAGGTTTTGGGCATAGTGCCTCGGATTTGATCAATCCAGGCATCAGATAATTCAAATTCTTGGGGACTCATAATTCCGTGCTCTTTTTATTTGCTTATACAATCATGCTGAGCATTTAGCCTTGTACAATTCACTGTTAGATAACAAAGCATACATAATATGATTTCAGTTTAATTGCCCCATTCTAGGCAACTCTGCTATTCCGTGATGAATAATTCTTGATCACTGAGAAACTTCTCAGGAATAGAGGTCCACTCTGGCTGAGCTTGTTGATCAGACATAATGCTGAGATGGCTCTGGTTTTCCTCTATAGCCCTGCGTTTCAAATCAAAAACAGAACTGATGTCAATACTGACAGTGTTTTGCTCGGACAGATCGAAACCATCTTTTAAGTTTACCACATATTGAAAATTCCGTCCTCTAAAATCAACCGCAGTGCAGGCAGCGCGCACAATATGATGCGAGGCCACATGATCGGCATGCTCTTCAAAGGCATTCATATAATAAATTTCATCTGGCTGCTCTTTTATTATTATATCTTTTATTCTGTCAGTTACTTCGTCGGCATGTTCACTAAGCAAGCCATCTTTGTAATCCATATAGTAATGCTGTGGTGATGTAATACCTAACACATTCGATGCTTTTTTAGATTCTGCCTTACGTTGATCAGAAACTGCTTGTGGGCTTGGGTCATTAATACCCTTACATGCCAAAAGCATGCTGCCGTCGGTGATAAACCAGACAATTATCTCAGCGCCTGTTTTTGCCTTTAATGCCGAGACACCTCCGCAACCAAGAACTTCATCATCTGGGTGTGGGGCAAAAATAATAATTTTTTCAGGCATCTTTTAAATTTATTTACGCTTCCATGTTCGTTTTGGTGGGCCCAGCTTTGCACCTGCATCTTCGAGGACGCTACCTTTTTTACGACGATAATCTTCTTTATCCGGTGCTTGAAATAGCTTGCTGTAGTCACCTTCAACTTGCGACCCTTCACCCATAGCCTTGGCATCCACTTGCTTAATATAAACATTGCCACTTATTTCAGCTGACATCGGCTTAATCAAATCGAACACATTATTACGCACAACCATACCAGTTGGTTTACTTGCTTTACCCTGCACAAAAATACTCGCACCCCATGAATTGGCTTCATTACGATTGATAAAAGTATTATTTTCGATAAGCAGGTTTGATACGTTTCGACCACCAGTTCTGCCAGATCCCCAAATGGCCAAATTAATGCCTGATTTACCTTCACTATCAACCACGTTATTACGGAAAACCAATTTATTTGCATTACGATTAATGGTTATGATGTTGTTTAAGAAATTGTTTTCGACTAAGACATCATCACAGCCTTCATACATATTTAAAGTGCTTGAATGCATACCATAATGGTCCAAGACTTCATTGTCATGAATGTGGCCGCGTTTACTCTCATAGTGACGAATGCCACTACCTGAATTCTTGATCAAAAAACAGTTGCTAATTTTATAATCATTGACTCGGTTCATAAATACTGCAGTCGTCCATCCCGGGCAATGATGAATATAACAATTGTCGATAACAATGTGATCACAGTGATGTGGTCCAATCCCTGCATGCCCAGTTAAAAATCGAATTTCGAGATTAGAAACGTGCACATCTTTTGAACGTTTGCTATGACGCATGATTGCTACTGCGCCATCACCGCCTGAATAACGCTGAATTAAAAAACCGTCGATTTCATAATGTGAAGCACCGTCTTTTAATTTGAAGCAAGTCTGCAATACCGGAAAACCAATATTGCTTGGCTTACCTTTTACCAAATCATCCGGCAACAAATAAAAGCGTGTTTTGCCACCGTCTATTGGCTCCACCGCCCACTCACCCTTTTCACTCATTAAACGTGGAGAGTTATAAAGTGCATACTTGGTTTTTGGATAGGTTTTTGGTTTAAATATCGGCAATGTGAATTTCTTTGTGGCAGGGTCAAAAGATTTAATAGAGGCAAAATACACATGGTTATTGCCGCCGTGAACACCGATTTGCATGCCTTCAAAAAACTCGGCATCATCTTGTTTAAGGTTTTCAGCATCGGCAAAAGTAGTAATACCCTCGGCTTTATTGTTACTCAAGCGCTGCGGTGACTCTTGAAAGTCGCCTGGTTTGTCAGGGTAAAAATTATCCTTGGGCTTCGGATACTGCGCTATTGGCAACAGACGCTTGGCACCATCACAAAGAATCACTCGCTGCCACGGTGCCATTTTGTCCTGCGGTACCTGACGATGGGAAACAAATTGACCATGGTTAAAATTAGCCGAAATATCTAAATCGACATCAGCATAAAAAATGTCTTTCCATAGTTTATTACCTTTAGCATCTTCTTTTGATTTACACTTTTGCCAGTTATTGATAATCGTACCACCATCCATTATCGCTGGACCGTCACCAAACTTACCCTCACTGTTCCCGTCTAAACGGATGCGTTTCCCTTCTGCACCAGAAACTGCTAACTCGATGGAGCCTCGGTAAGCAACGCCGCCCTTGAAAAGCACGGTGTCGCCAGCTTGCAGCTGCACCGCCTTGGCCTTGTCCTGCGCATTACTGTCCCCAGGGGCGTGCTTCCATGCTTTTCTAGCAGAGGTGCCCGCAGCTTTATCATCGCCGTTTTCGTAATCTATGTAATAGACCGCACTTTGTGCTGATGGCGCAGCGCTGAGTAAAACAGCAATAAGAATGAATAAGTTGCAAAAACGCATGGTGTAAGCCCTTCCAGTTCTTGATTCGTACGAACAAGATACGAACCGAACTTACACTCGACAAGATCCAATCACGGCCATCCAATGAAAACTGAACAGATCAGGCGCTCAACAAAATCACAGGTATATGAAACTCGTCACTTTAATTGCTGACTAACGTTACGACCGACGGTCCAGGCATTTTGAAGGCAACGCTGTTTTGTTTGACTTTCAACGCCTCGAGCTCCTTCAAATCCTCATGCTCCGACGTGCGGTAGATCTTGAATGATTTAAACTTCGTGCTTGGGATTTTGGCCGTAACCGTTTGTTCAGCTTCGGTCGTATTAATCATCACAATGGTCAGCTTATTCTTCTTATCGTGTATAAAGGCACTGCTTAAAATGCCGCTGTTATCGCAACGAGCGTCAACACGCACCGCACCAGCATCAATAAACTTACTATACTGCTGCATGCAGCGGGTTTTCTTAGTGAAACGTTTTGCTGGCATCAGTGCATGGGTATTTTCCTTACCACCAGGGCTAGAGACCTGCCATGGCACAAAGGCACTGGTATGTCCATAGACTAAACTGTTGTGAACACCGGTAGCAACACCACCAATTGGTTCAGGCCATGTATGTCCACCAGTACCACCTTCAGTCATCCATGCCGGCTTGCCGGTATCCTTTATTAAATTCCAAAAGTCAGTAGAGGAATCAGAAGACATGTCGACCTTAAATCCATCGACATAACCATGCGTCGCAAAGCGATCGAGCTGCACCAAGGCTTCTTTATTTTTCTTCATTTCTTTAATATACGTCAGATTACCTTCCTTATGATTATGCTTGGTCATGGTTTCTGGACCAAAGAGCAAGATCTCACCAAAACCTTTTTCTTCCAATGTTTTGCCCAACATCGCAATAATGGTTGCGAAATCTTTTGCTGTCCACGTACAGCTTTCAAACTCTTGGCTAAAACGCACTTCGTTGCCAGGGCTCAGTGCATAAAACGGAATACCGTGCTCTTTATGCATAATACAAACTTCTGCCAAAAGATTACAATAGTGTTGATAATATTTAGGAATCACACGATTACGGGTTTCTTTCTTGCCACGCTTGTAGGTATAGGAATGGATGCCTGGCTCGCGTTTTTTCCCTTTACCACCAGTAACATTATTATTGTATTTCATCCATGCCGGTGGACTCCATACCGATCCAATTAAACGAAATTCCGGATCGAGTTTTTTCAATTTCTTAGCAAAATCCATGGCTACTTTAATACGGCTATTCCCTTTAATCTTTAAATCTAAAATCAATTTATCTTTGCTGATCTCATCTGCATTTTCTGTCTTGGGATGACCCCAGGGTGCAACATTTTCTCGCAGAATATTAAAGCCCATGTCTTCGATATATATTTTAGCCATCTCATCATCGTAATAGCCAGCACGCGCCTCTTTGGTCCAGTTCACTAAACACGTACCAAAACCTTCGATAGTCTGAAAACGCTTATCGGTATCAACACGAAGCTCCGCAGCAGCAAGGGCATAAACAGAGACAACACACAAGAGAGCGAAGCGAATCATAAACATTCCTTTCATTATCTACGAATTGATCAGAGCCCCATAGTCTAACGCCATTTCTCACAACGACCTTGAAATTAAGTGGGCTGTCCATGACAGATGTAACTGATTTGCGACATACATATTGATATAAACCACTAAATACACTAATATATACCAAATAATACGTTTATAGGGGCTTATCCGTTACATGTCTGGACTGATCGATGAACAAGAGCTACCACAATTGCACTGCCTGCGTCACAACAGCGAATCAGAACAACGGATCATGTTACAACGTGATCACCGCTGGAACGAAGTAAAACGCATCTGGCGTGATGGTCGACATATGCAAGAACGCAAACGCGTTTCCTTCAATATGTATTGGCAAGGCAGTGGTGAAGTACGCATCAATAATAGCACCATAAAATTCACACATCCAGCTTGCGTCATGCGTCATCATGCTGTGAGCTCAGATGTTCGCCTTAACCCCGGACAGATTCGCGAATCATGGATTATCATTTCCGCATCATTAGCGAAAATACTCGAACAAGCATTACAAATTAATCGCACGCAACCGGTCATGCCCATTCATGACCGGGCCTTAACACGTCGACGCTTGCATGATTTAGGTTTATGTATGCAACGTGGGCAAGACCCACAAGCTTGGCCAGAAATCATGGCACGCCTACAAATGCTCTGTGCTTCCTTTTGGCTTGGTGATGCAGTCGATAATGCCCACCGTGATATGCGCGTTATAAGGCAAGCAGTCAAAAATAATCCCAAACGTAATTGGAATTTAAAAAATATTGCCGAGCTCTGCCAATGTAATGAAGCGGCACTACGCCAGCGTTTTCATCGTCGTTATCAATGCGGTCCTGTTGATATCGTCACGCGTCAACGCATGGAAATGGCCGGACAGCTCCTCGCCACCATGTTGGTCAAGCAAGTTGCCCATGAGTTGGGATATAAAGATTACCGGAGTTTCAGCAGGCAGTTTAAGCAGCACTACGGCTGTAGCCCAAGCCAATACACTGCGCTATCAGGTGTTTAAGTTGGCAAACAAATGCGGTCACCAGCACCTAGGTAAAGCATTTACACTAACACGTGTTACTTATTGATTTTACACACAGATTGGGGCCCGGATGAATAATCTAAGTTTCGTATTTGATAGTGTTTACAAAATAACCTGCTTTCTCATCTGCGTCATCGCCTGCTTTGCATGCGCCCTATCCGCTGCGGAACGAGCCAAGATAGGTAAACTTTCTGACACGGCACTGCAAGAAGCACAGAGTCATGGTGCCTATCGTTTCGGCCGAACCATTAAAGGCGGTGCCCATACAAATGGATCATGGAGCGGTGGCTCCCTACCAGCACTCGCCTTGGCTGGCTACACGGGAAACCAGGCCGCTGGATCAGAATGCGTCAATCGCATGAAAAAAATATTGGAAGGAAAAAACTCACCAACAGCTACCGGTGGTTATCCCGCGCAACATGAATTACTCTTTGCCGGCTCGGCAGTTATTCTCAAAAATACACCAGAACTTTGGACATTATTTTCTAAGACCGAACAAGAAAAAATAGACCTAGTCGTGAAAGCTTTGCTTGTCGCATCCGCTTATACCACCAGTGACACCAATTATACCGGGGGCGCCAAACCTACCTGCATGCATGGTGGTTCTAATTTCCACCGCGGTTGGAATCCTAATTTTCGTGAAGGTATGATCGGCATGCTGCTCGTTGCAGGTTGCTATTTTGGTCCGAAAGAAGCTCAAGAAATTCTTGATACCTATAAACACGATGAATTTGTGAGCAAACTGAACAATGCAGGACTAAGCAATACTCATGAAACCTTCACCTTTCACCAGCAACAAAGTAAAGCGCCAACAGGCAAGCAAATCGAAAAGGCCGCACATCAATTTCGTTATCTTGGTAATACTATTCATGACCCGATGGGTTTGTATGAAGGACTTACCCGCAACACCTTCGGAAAAACGGTCCATGCCGGTTTAAATGATGGCAAAGGGATTAAAGGCGCCGGTAAAATTGCTAGCGGCGCTGATGGACTGCCCAATATCGGCAAACCTGGTATGCTCTTGGAATTTGACAGTCGAGACGCAGGCGGTGCGCGTAGCAGTGCTGGTTACGCTTCGCATGGCTTTCGCCCGAATTTAATTAATCAAGCTGCGCTCATTTGCAGTGGTCACTGGAAAAAAGGAAAAGTTGCCAATGAATTAATCGCACTCATCGATGTTGGTGCAACTGATCTTCATTATAAATTAAAATACGGCTATTTAAATTACTCCAAAGGCAAGGCCAGTAAAAATCCAACAACACTCGATGATAATCGCTTTGACCATCGTCTGGTTCATGCACTGTGGGAAGATGTTTTAAAGCCATTTCATAAACAGAAAGCCAGCGCTCAGAAATCCAAGAAAAATGGCCAGCTCAGAGCCAAACCAGCCAAACAGGCAAAAAGCATCGATGAAAGCAGTTACCCAACATTTCTTGGTCACTTACAAAGCAAACTTGATGCATACATGAAAACCTCAAAGCGCGACGTACGCTATACCTCCAGCGTCTTAAAACAGGAAGTTGCAATCCAATCAAAAGAAGGTTCCAACTATAAGCTACACGTCCCTAAAATGGGCACGACTATGACGATTAATATATTTAAGAAAATGAAAAAGAGCGATGCGCTCAGTCTGTGCAAGGCCATTGCCAATAAAAATGCAGACCACGACAATGCCTTGCTCAGCTACTTTTATTATGCCAACAATGATTCGGTGAACGGCTCCTTCCATCTGAACAAAGCTGGCGAGCACAAAGAATTAGTGAATCAACACTTATCAAAATGAGCATACTTGTTTTGCAGGTGTAACATAAAATTTATTGACCTTGAGCTCTCCAATGCAATTTGACAATGCGTTTACTTGGAGATGCACATGGACATTGCTTACAATTTTTTAATTGATGTCGAAAATCAACGTCATCGTTACATCCAAATTGGTTTTGATAATGAAGACGGTGCCTTTAGCGGTCTCATCATCGATTATGTAGGCGGTGGAGAATACGGATCATTTTACGCACTAAACGATGGCATCCTGTGCGAATTGGAAGAATACGAAGACTGCGACGACGATGCATTCGAAGAAATGCTTGAGAAAGCACAACCGGGTATCATGAAATCAATTAATGAAATTATGGACCGCTATGTCGGATGGGATGACAAAACCAATACATACACCTTCACCCAAGCATTTATTGATGAATGCGATCCAGCCACTATGACTGACGATATTATTTTTGGCACCAATACGACCGGTCCATTTGAAGTAGCCCTTACGGATTTTTCCAAATTTGCTTAATAACCATGCGCATTATCAGCTCGTTCCGTGATTATTACGACAGCATCAATTCAGATGATGCAATCATTTATACACGTGAGACGGCCGTACATGCACATATCGATGTCGGGCGTGCAAGCCTCAGCATTGAACACTTTATTCTCGGCTATTGTGGCAGTATTATTCCTTTTCTCATTCAACGTCGCTATGACCGACAAGGGGTAGTCATTAAACAAGATTTTTGCTATCAACGCAGTGACTTTGAAGGCGTCTTTGAAGAAGAAATACACTTATATTTCGATGCACACGACAGTCATTTTCAGCATGATTTCAGCGAACACAGCAATGCATTTAGTGAATTGGAATGCCCTCTCTTCATCAAACAATTTAACCATCACGATTGGTCAGTTTTACACTTTGAATCTAATCCGTCCCTGCTCGATTATAATTTCGCCCAGATCAAAGATCCTTATACTGCTCATATTGAAATCGAAACGTTTATACGAGATTCATTAGCGTAAAGGCAATGGCATTCCTTAGCTGCGGCTGAGATATAAAAAATGCAGCGCTGAATTATCAGCGCTGCATTTTCATTGTTCACTAGCTCTTTATTTTAGACGACACTGGCCTTCGCATTGGCTTCCGCAGCAACGGTTCCGGGTGCAAAACCCCAATCAGGCACGTCTAAAGTCTCGCCATCTTTTAATGCTGACTTATGTGCGGTAACACCCATGGCCATATAATGCGCAGCTTCCCAGGCATTAATTTGCGGCATGCGTTCGTTGACAATCGAATCAACAAATTCATGAACCAAATAAGGATGTGAACCTTGATGACCACCAGGGACAAAGTCCATGTTATGTGGATCATCAGCTTCTTTATGCATCGCTTCTTTAAAACCGTTTTCGACTTCGATGGGTAAGCTATCGCGCATTTCTTCTTGGGTTAAACAAGTGACAACCGGCGCTTCTTCACCCAAAGGTTCAGTGCGCTTAATACTGGTCCAACGACTTTCCGAATAAGAACCCTCCGTACCGATAACGCGGAAGGTTTCGGAATGCTGGCCTAAGGTACCCGCCGCTTCACGCATTTCGGCAATACGTACGGTCGTGCCGTTAGTCATTTTAAATAAAGCCACTTCATTTGAAAAAGCTGCGTCAGCAAAATAAGGATCGTTGGTTTGATTTTTATAACCGTATGCCGTTACTTTTTGCGCATGGGCGTTCATAACGGAAACCGGACCACAAACCGAGTGGGTTGGGTAATGCATAGGTCCACCAAGGTGACCATTTTTTACATATTCAGCTTTTTTAAGGTCCCACTCTGCACCAGCTTTAGATGCGGCACGATGCTCACTAACGCGGCGTAAATTACACCAACCGTCAACATCATGCATATACTCACCTTCGGCGTAGACAAAACTACCGAAGGCACCTTCAGCAGCTTTTTTGCGCGAGAACATCGTATCAGGATGGAAGAATGAAGTTTCACCGAGCATGTAATTTTTGCCGGTCTGCAAGGTGGTGGAAATTAATTTATCACACCAATCCAAGGTTTCCTCATCATCAGGAATGCTAATTAATGGAACAGCACTGTAGACATGCTTACCAGCTAATAAGCCCTGAATGGCTTGTGGTGCATGTAACCACGGCTGGGTAATAATGACCAAGGCATCGATATCACTATCACAGATTGCCTCTAATGAATCGTAGCAATCTTTTTCATTAAACTTGTCCTGCATGAACGGATCGTCTGCATATTTTTTAACGCGATCTAATTCACGGTCGCAAAATGCAATGCGATCTACATCAGGGTGACTCTTAAATAAATCTGCAAAGGCAGCGCCAAAAGATCCAAGACCTACCATGCCTACACTAATACCCATCGCGTAGCTCCTTATTGAAAAGCGATATGGTTGTTGGGATCATTGCAGTATAATTACAGTAGTTTTCTGTATCAATGTCAGTTTACAGTCATTATTTATCAATTTCCGAGATTTTCATTAAGTGCCAATTTTATACCCACATGACACTGAATCATCATAAGGTACTGCGAAAACAAGACTTGAAACATTTGATGCAGAAAGAATTACTTCAAACTTACCTTCAGGCCCATCTCTTTTTTCATATGTAATAAGGCTTCGGCGTTACCCATGGCATCATCAACGGGATTATGCGTATGCTTAGTCTTACGCAGGTGTTTAAAATTTTTAAACATGTCCTTGACTACACCCTTGTAGAGCGAACCAAGATTAGTCGAATCTAAACCCAAATGGATTCTCATTCAAGAAATGCCAAAAATACCAGTTGATAAACTGCCAATCAAAACCGTTATTGTCACTAAAAAACAAAGGGCGTGAACTCGAATGTTCTTTAATCCAATCTTTAAAATAAATCATAACAGTGTCTGGCTCTTCAAAAGCCATACATTCATCACGTGAGAATCCTGACACAGCTAGGGCGTCGGGTATCCACTGATCACTAATCGGTTTTAATTTACCATAAAATGTTTTATCGAGTTGATCATCAACAATCACCGCACCGAACGAGATCATCGAATAATCTCCTGGTATCGGCCCGTCGCTCTCCACGTCTATCATAATTGCTACCATTTTAATTTCCTTTAATTTGTTTTTCTATTGGATCCGCACCCTCAAATACAACAAGGACACGATTATCTACTGAACCGAAACGAGGCATATCTAATCGTCTCACTTCAGTTCGTTCTACCACTAAGTGTGGATTTGTATGAGCCTCATGCTTGGGAGGCAATTGTTCTAATTCATTGGCAGTAAAGGCTCGTTCTACTTTACGCTTTTGAATAAAGGTTCCACGCTTAAAAAATGCCGGATAATCATTCCAGTTGACCCCTTTTTGAAATAACAGTTCCTGCATTTCATCAGCATTTTTTCCATGTAATTGATTGTGCGAGAAGTAATGACGTGCGGCCATCGAAATACTGTTTTTGCTAGCGTCTTGTTCACGCCACAAAAATGTATTAGTAGCTTCCATCAAACTTGGCACCTGCCACACCCGGCAATCGAAATGTGCATAAGTACCTTCTTTTTCTGGAAGAAGCTCTCGAACATGCGCATTAAAATAAGCAGTCGCCATCGATGCGAGTATGGAAACCATTTTTTGAATACGTCCATCAAAGAATATCTGACTTTTAATATCATCACTATACCATACCAAGCTCATCTCATCAGATTGGGTATAGCCCATATTGGCCTTGGTTTCAGAAACCAAATATTCAGTTGTCTGACACATGAGATCAGACATACGCTTATCATAAGGGCGCTCAAATTGTTTGGTGTATTTACTAAAGCTTCGTCCATCTAATCGAGCGCATACTGGCAATGTTGGCATGAAGCGTCTATCGCTTTCGATGCCTTCATACAGTTTCATGCGATCACCAAATTCACCCATCACTATCCTCCTTCCAATTATTTACTTCGAATGAATCACCAAGCATGCATACATAATATAATTCGTCGAAGCCTTCATACATCTGTGGTATCTCAATCTTTGCATACACACTACGCAAACCGACTTCAGCAATACACTCTTTCCCTTGTCGTTGATTGTTGCGCCAAAGACAATCTTCAAAATTTGATTGAAAATAGTATCCGCTCATCTTGAAACCCACTGACTTATAGAAGTCAATATAACGCTTGCGATCCTCGATAGTTGGATTGGTATTATCAATAGCCACAGATTGTTTCCCTTGGCGCATGCCTCCATCAAGATTCCCTCTCTCTTTCGTGTTTTGAGCATGTCATAGTTCAAACGAATATGGGTATTGCGAAAGTATTTGAAATAAAATGTAGATTTACCACTTGCTTGCATTCCACAAAAAATGACGCACTCCATCATTTTGCTTCAAATTTTGCGTAAATTTGCTGCGGTGCTTCGTCAAAATATTTAAACAAGGCTGGGCATAGCCAACCTTCAATACCAAAGTCATCGGATTGATACCAGTTACCACCGTCACCTTCACGCAACCAGTCAAATTTCACATCATATGCTGGAAATTGACCACCGCTAAAGATTAAGCGAAAACCTGATTCACCATCGCTGATACCCTTTAATTGTAGAGCTTGGTCAATGATGTCATCAGCACCTGCCACAAAGGGCTCTTTGACTAAGTCAACAGCGTCATCATCAAAAACCCACATACCTTCCCATTTATAGGGATTAATAACCATCAATGCATTTGCCATTTTATTCTCCTTTATCTTCGGCTTTATTGCTCGCATAAAAACCATTAGGTAATTTATACGAACATGATTTTCTATGACAGGCTGTCACGCCATGACCAAGTTCGTACCCACACTGAGGACAATCTACTAGGTAATGTGGATTGAGTGGTACTCGTAACGCATGCGGTGGTGGCACCGTCACTTCTTTTAACCAATCAAGATTGGCTGCACCACATTGATTACAGACCACGGTACCACGTTCCTGTAGTCGTTGCCGGCAGCGATGACAATGTCCACCCCATGGGCTAATGTGATACATTATCCATTTAGCTTCAGCTAAACTGACATGAAATAACTCGCGTAAAAGCTTGATATGACTTATTCGTGGTGCCTGTGAAAGTACTTGGGCAATACGTTCTCTGTGCTCTACATCAAAAGAGCCAACTTCGATAAAGCTGGAACAGTGGGCACAAAATAATTTGATCATGATAATGCATAGAACTTGATTGTGAGACTAGAGCCATGAGAAAACCGGACAAGTTAATTCTCAATCGAAGCGACCTTTGACCTTCTTTCCTTCCGGCAAGCGCTCAGCCAATGCATCGACAAAGTTTATGGCATCACTGCGCTTATAACTTTCTAGATTAATACCAAACTCGCGAATCATGTTCATCCTGAAATAACAACGCCCTTGATCGACGCGCACTGCCTTGAGCTCGGTAATGTCATGGCTCTTTGAGATATGTTTTTCACCGTTGATGATCTTGCCCACATCAATGCGCATGTCTTCGATCAAGACAAAGCTTAGGCTTATTTGGGCACCGTTTTTAATATCGCTTGCTCGTTTTAAAAAGTAAATTCCCCAGATAATGAAAAATACGCTAATAAAAATAGGAACATAGATATTCAATGCTCCAAAATTAGCTCCACTCTTAATTGCCTCAAATACCCAATAGAGCCACAACATGAACGGAAAGCCAAACATAGCCAAGGCCTTTTTTCTAGCACTCGATGCTATTGATGCCCTGCTCTGTTGAATCTCTAAATTTTTCATGCCTTAGACACCGAGTAAATCAATTTAATCGATTTTGGTAGGATTTTATGACCTTTTGAATCTCTTCGCTGGCCATATCAAAGGCACTCTTTCCTTTGGCATTTTTAATATACGGGTCAGCACCTAAGTCGAGTAGATCTTGAACAACATCAGTTTCATCAAAATCAACTGCCAGGAAAATGGCTGTCTCTTTATTTTCATTGTCCTGGGCATTCACATCACAGCCATGTTTTGCCAGCAATTTTAATACTGCTGATCCAGGCCATAACAGGCTAACCCCCGAAAGAAATGGTGTATTGCCGTAATCATCAGACGCATTCACATCCGCACCAATTGAAATTAAGTATGCAACAGCATCCTCATGTCCATTAAGCGCTGCAGAATGTAAAGCAGTCCTACGCGCTTCGTCTTTTATCTTTATGCAGTCATTATCAGCTTCATACATGGCCTTAATCACATCAACATCACCATTCACCGCAGCAGAAAACCAACGATCTTCCTCAGCTTCTGGCTCATCATCCACGGACATAGTGACGGATGCCTCACCACTGATCACCGGCGATTCGACCGGAACGCCCATCATTCTTAATTTTAATTGCACCATGCTTTGGGACCACTCCTCATAACTATCGGACTCTGCCCACAATGCATGTAATTCGCTGTTCTCACTTTCTATTTTTTCAACAGCCTTCATCGCCAAATCCAAGAGATCATCATTAATAATCGGATTTGTAGCAAAAATCCAGCGATCGATAATGACAGCAAAAGGGTTTTCACAAACCCATGCCCCACTGATGCGCGCAATTACTTCGCATGCCGCCAATGCCTCTTGGCATTCATCTGCCTCTATATAGTCGTCACTTGTCGCAACAGGCTTCACTGCCGCCATTAACTTATCTAAATCAGGCGCAGCAACAAAACCTTCGGCCCAATCACAGGCATCATCGTTACCAAAATTGTCAATCGACCAGGTTCCCATGCTTATCTCCGTAACGGAATCAATTACCTTTAATCCTTCTCATTCTTTCGCTCTTTGTAAATCGCCGCAATAATTCCATGACGAACGCGGTTGGCCCCAAACAATTGCGGATTTGCTGCCAATGCCCAAGCACCAATAACTGCAATCAATAGAATAACACCTGACGATCCAAAATTCTTGGACATATTTATTAAACTCAACAAGCCTATTAAAGCACAGGTCACCAAACCTATGGTACGACCCCAGGTATCGCGCTGCAATAAACCAAAAATAGTAACTGCCTCTAAAACAATGACGCCGTACAATAAAAGAAAGCGCCAGTGATAAATATTTACATTTGAACTTTGTTTAATCATGTAAATTAAATATATTTGAAGAAACATCACGATGCCAAGAATACCCGCGAGTCCTAATATGTTACAACTACTGCGATAAACTCGTTCAAGCGCACTAAAGTCGTACTGACGTAACAAATCAGCTGAAAAACCATCACTTAATGGCGCCTCAGCTCTTGGAGCCTTATCATGTTCTGGTGGATCATATTGATTACTCATTCAATACTCCTAATACAGATGTATTATAAGTATTTGTTTCATTTGCAAGATTGAATTCACATTACTCACGTTGACTGCTTTCAAATCAATCAATCATGCCTACATGGACATCAAACAAGTCGCATCATTCGGTGCCAGCACTGCACAAGGTGTTGGTGATTTTACTGAGCAAGGGTTCATCGGTCGTCTCGGGACTTTACTCGATAAACCTTCGTTAAATTTTGGTATCGGTGGTAATACCACGCGCGATATGCTGGCGCGCCTCGCTGATCTTAATATTCCTGAAGACAGCTTAGTTATCGTTTCACTTGGAATAAATGATGTTGCACGCATAAACGAAGATAATCCGAATCGCGTACCACTCGAAGAATACAAAGAAAACGTCTCAAAAATTCTGGATGCGCTTCTAGAGAAAGCACAAGTGTTTTACAAAACACAATTCCCAGTCGATTTTGAAAATAAAGGCATCGATGCTGACTTTTGCCGTTCGTATGTCAAAACAGCTCTTGCAGTCGCGCAGTCAAAAAACATCCCGTCACTTGACTTAATACCACTGCTTGAAGCCCATGGTAATTGGCAAGCATTTCTAGCTGCCGACGGCATTCATTTCAATGACGACGGTCATGCTTTTATGGCGCAAGCGCTGTTTACGGCGCTACAAGCTCTTCCTCAGTAATACCAGGACCGTAAGGCAATAAACGCAAAGACAGATACGCAGAATTATTCAACGTATGATCACCCGTTGCTTTAATGCGCTTCCAGAAATAACGGTAACACTCTTTACGCTGCTCTTCGAGACTCGGATCTTCGATGCGATTATTTACTTCGTTTGGGTCTTCACTTAAATGATAAAGTTCATCGTCATCAAAACCGTTGACGATTAATTTCCAATCACCGCAATACACCACGCGCTGAGTTAAGCTCCAACGTGAACCTTCATTTTCAGCGTAACCGTATTGATAATCAACAACGTTTTCATCACCATTTAGTAATCCAGTAAATGCTGGCTCATCGGTATCTGGTAATGCCTCTAAACCACAGAGCTCAAGAATGGTTGAGCCAATAGCGTGAATGCCGACGCGTGCGGGAAGATCCCCACTCTCTTTAACACCTGGGCCACTGACAAAAAGTGGGATGCGATAAACGCCTTCACCTGGATGAATGTTTTTAGTGTAAATTCCATGGTCACCGAGATGCTCTCCGTGATCACTGGTTACGACTATTATGGTATTATCGTAGACGCCTTTTTCTTTGAGTTCATTAATAACACGACCGAATTGTTCATCTATTTCGGTAATGTTGGCATAATAACAGGCACGCGCTTCGCGGTGTTGTTCATCGGTCATGTCGGCAAAGACATCTTGGCAACGACGATATAATTTTGGTCGATCAGTTAAATCGTCTGTTTGTGTTTCAGATAAAGGCAATGCATCAACATCGTAGCTTTGAAACACTTCTTCTGTACAATTAAACGGATCATGTGGTTCAATAACACTGATAAAACAACACCAAGGGTTTTCACCATCGACAATACCATCATCCAACCATTCACGGGCAAACTGACAGGCAACGCCCATACACTCATTATCGGTATTATGCTCAAAGCGGCCATACAAACGCGCATCGTTGTAACCCGGCTGCTTTACTTCAAATGTTTTAACCGTCTCTCTTGGCTTATAACGACTTTTAAATTTCTCTTCACCGTATTCGATAAACTCATCCCAACCGCGATTATATTCAACGCACGCATTATCAACGTGCCACTTACCAAAATAACCTGTTTTATAACCAGCAGCTTGTAGTGACTGTGCCCAGTGGGGTTTGGTCTTATCGATCTCTGCTAATTGCTGATCAACAGTATGGGTTACCCAACGCACTTTATGTCGCGTCGGCAATAGACCGGTCATCAAGCTGGCGCGCGCTGGTGAACACACCGGGTTACTGGTGTAGGCCTTGGTCAAACGCACACCGCACTTTTTTAACTCGTCCAAATGTGGGGTGCGACAGGGATGATCATCATCGAATACATCGGCACGGCATTGGTCCATCATTAAAAAGAGAATGTTCGGTTTGGTCATGGTAAGGCTCCGTCTGAGTCCGTCATATAAAGAGACAGTAAATTGATATACTAATTTAGTAGAATTTACTAGATTACACCATATTTAACAGCATTATAGAGCCAATTCTTGATATTTAGGATACTTTTTTGATCTACAAAAAGCGGAAAGAATGGGTCGTCTGGTTTCAAGTTCGCCAGGCCCTCAGTGGCCTGCCACGTCCACAGGCAATACAGGTCAAAACTGTCAGCGGCGCCGACTACAATTATCACAGCGATCCTTTGGGCAGGCTCAGGCAGTGCCAAATAATGATCGGCCTCTATGGCTGTGGCTACTTTACTCGCAATGGAAAATCCTGGCGCATTGAACCAGGCATGGCAATTCTCTATGACTTCAAAGAACCATTTATGTCCTACAGCATGCCACCTGATTATCATGGCGAATGGCAATGGCTACGTTTTGGATTTTATAATACTGACGGCGCTGTCGAAGAATTATGCAAGGCTCACCCAGCACCATTTAACATTTCGTTAGACAGTGATTTAGTAAAACGACTCATGCATTATCAACGGCTCAGCGATCACGAGCCAATTATTTCTGCCGGTGCTGGAGCCAGTTTAGTTGCCGGCGTGTTAGAAGATATTCAACGTGCTATGCAAGATCAAAATGATCAAGCCAGTACCCGACTCAGCGAATCCCTAGAAGAATGGTTGCAACAACATGTCGGCATACCTGGCATTCGCATTGGTGAAGCCGCAGAAATATTAAATGTGAGTCAAGAACATTTGACTAGGTGTTTTAGTAAAACCTATGGCTGCACACCCAAAGAACGTTTGGAGCAATTAAATTTACGTTTAGCCTGCCGTCGCATCAGTGAAGAACAAAATAGCATCGGCGAAATAGCCGCAGAACTTGGTTACACCAGTAGCAGTCATTTCGCCAGACGCTTTAAATTACAATACGGCATCACGCCTGGGGAATGGCGTAGAAAAGCCTATCCGCCCTTAGCGTAATTTACTCAATTAAATCGCATTCATTGTTTATTTTTGTTTATATTTTCATTCAATTCTTTAAGAAAATCGTCTGGATTTTCCTTCCATTTCTTCTGTAAATCCTTAAAATACTCATCATTTTCTAAATCTAGTTTAATCTCATTGTGGAATCTAGGCGGATTATAAGTGTCATAATTACAAGATCTGGCAGCATTCATTGCAATAATAACTGCAATGAATATTGTCCACCATGGGAATTCTATATTGCTCTCTTCGTATTTCTTCTCACTACGGTAGACTTCATAAGCCGTATCAGCTCGACTTCTTCCTGGAGATTTCGAACCGTCGCGACAATATTCATCAGCTGCCTCCATAAAACTCGGAACAGTTTCTAAAAATAAAGCCCTTACATCAGAATCAGCATAAACACCACACAGCGTATCAAAAGTTTTTCTATTTTGTATACTTATTGGGTTTTCATCCCATTCACCACTAATCAGAATAGTCGCCATATGACGACGAACACCAATTGACTGATATTGCACGTCACTCGCCGCACGCAAATAGCGATCTGCCATAAAAACAGTCCAAGACTGAGATTCACCAGCACCCAAATATTCAAAGGCCAATGTGAATAATTCCCGTGCAAGCACTAATTTTGCAAACGCTAGCCTAGTCACTAACCACAATGTGAAATGACCTGCATTCATTAGTGCAATGCTATCAATTCGATCCTTCCATTGGACAGCAAATTCTTCGAGCAACTCGTACTCGCCGTGCTTGACACGATCATCTATAATTTTACTAATAATGAGTGCTGAATCCGAATCAAGTTCTTTAAACAATTCTGTATTTCCAATATCTCGAATAAGTACATCGGTATCTCCATCAGCACGTTGCTCAACCAGAGCTTGCCAAACTTCTACTTCCAAATTGTTATTTAAAAACAGTTCGTTGGCCTCTGCGATACTAATATCGGGAATGTCAATTTCTGGACCTACAGCTTGCTCTTCCACATTAGCTGATGGCTCTTCAGATTGAGGGCCTTCGGTCTCTATGGTGTCACTTAATTGTAATCCCTCTTCTTCCGGATTATTAATATCTACTGTATTTAATTCGGTTTGATAATGTTCTTCAAATGCAAGGACGTTTAAAATAGATTCATATGCATCTCGAATTTCACGAAATTTCTCAGGGTCTTTATCTGGCCTATGTATGCGAATAAGAGATGCATACGCTTTTCGTATTTCTTTTTTATCGCGGCAATCTTCTGATAGACCGAGAATTTCCCATGGATTCATGATGGCTCAGTTGTGTCATTGGTGTCCTGAGGATCTGGCTTATCTACCAGTTGCGGCCCTTTAATTGCCCCCTCTTCCCCATCTATTTTATTCTCTTCTATATTACTTCGTTCCTGTTCATGACCATAAAAACCATCGATATACTGATCAAGTGCCGCACCTGTCCAAGAAACCGCTTCTTTATCTTGCGACTCAAGTGCAACTTCAAACTGCCCCAATAATTGCTCAAGATGCTCACGAAATGCACCATTTAATTCTTCATATAATCGCAAACCTCGCTCTATTCTAGCCCGATTTGGCAGTAGATCTCTCAAATTCACTTTCAAGGGTTTTAAACGATTTATTGCTTCTTCAATTTGCTTTTTAGTCATTTGACCTGGACGCTCTTCAATAACTGCATTGAATTTCTTATTATTATGCAGCACCGTTGCATCGACTTCTAATATCCCATTCATATCATAAGTAAAACGTACATCACATTGACCTGACATCTCTTGATCGGGTTTTCCACGCAATCCTTTTATTGTAAGTTTACCCAGCATATGATTATCGCGCACAAAACGGTGCTCACCTTGATAAATTACTAAATCAATTTCGTCCACCATAGGCGATAACGTCTGATAAACATTTGACCTACTGATTGGCAAGGTCGAATTGCGATCAATAATCGGAGAAAAAATTCCGTCTTCATACTGCTGCGTACGTACTTCTCGAGAAATAGAGATACCGAGCGAATGTGGCGCGACATCAGTAAGAGCTACATCTTTTATAGCGCTGTCATCATTTGCTAACGCAGCCTGAATTGAAGCCCCTTGTGCGACTACTAAATCTGGATCTATGTCATCTAACACATTTTTATTACTCAGTCCGTTCACCAAGTCTTTAACAATATTCATACGACTCGCACCACCGACCAGTACAATGTTTTCTAATTCCTTTAAAGACATACCAGCATCACGTAAGCACCTGATAATTATCGGACGTAATCTATTCGTTAGATCCTCACACATATTTGAAAAATCATTTTGAGTGATGATTAGTTCTTTCTCATCCCAAGTATAATCAACACTTTCATTATCACTAAGCTGCCGTTTGACATATTCCAATTGTGGTTTCAGTTTTGCCATGAGTTCTTTCGATTTAATCAAATCTAACTTCTCAATGACATGCTCTATTAGGCGATCAAGGTAATCTTCGCCACCAAGTCGGCTGATACCGCCACTGGCTCGTACGTCAATTATTTGATCAAATACTTCCAATAACGTCACATCAAACGTTCCACCACCAATATCAAAGACCATCAATTTGGTGTCAGCATCCTTATTTTGACACCCATAAGCTAACGCAGCAGCTGTAGGTTCGTTAATAAGGCGATCAACTTTCAAACCTGCTATTTCTGCCGCATCAATCGTCGCCTGACGAGGAGCATCATGAAAGTATGCGGGCACACTAATTACAGCACGTTCTACCGAGGTACCCAGACGCATCTCGGCAATTCGTTTTAATTCTTTTAGAATAATTGCAGATAATTCCACTGGTGACCACGAACGACCGGCGAACTGATAGGTCTTTGTTGATCCCATATCGCGTTTAAAGCAGGCAACTCCATTACTGGGATTATTGACTAAATGATCTTTGGCCATGCGGCCCACAAGCACAGCCTCTCCTGTAACCTGAGCAACTACTGATGGAGTCATCATTTCGTCTAACTCATTAGTCAGTATTCTAGGCTCTCCATTCTCATAGATGGAGACAAGTGAATTTGTTGTGCCTAAGTCAATACCGATAGAAACCATAACGCCTGTACCATAGAGGCCTATTATACAAGAACAACAGTCTATCTGACAGTTTAAGTCCTAGTAAATCATTAAGAATCTTACTTGTTCTCGATCACTTCGGTGCGAGGTATTTATAATTTCCCTGGTATGTAGCTTTTAGGACTAGCAACTTGGCCTATTCTGCTCCGCGAATAATTGGACTGATTCAAATAAGTCACGGTGTTCTGAATCCGGGTCCAGAACAACATCAATGTAATCTCTAATATTCTTGTGTCCCACATAGGCTACATCCGCCCACAAGCATTTTTCATCAAAGCTTTGTGGATCATTTAAACCTGCTCCGTAATAGGGGGCATTAGGATTTTTATTCTCAGGGTCTCGTCGATATGCTACAATACGCTCTAAGGATTTACCTACATCAAATAATTCTTCCATGCGTCGTTCATGATTGAGATCATCAGTTTTATCAATTACTTCATATAATTGCTTATGCCCCTTAGCCTCATATTCATCGCGTGCTAATTGAGCCTGAACAGCATTATCGTACTCGGCGAATTCATGTGAATGACCATAATCATCGGTCCTTCTTAGAATAAATCGTTGCATTTTATCCTGACTACACATCCACATTTCTTTATTAGATGATATTCCCAACTCAAATAGCACATCTCCTAAAATCACATCAGCACTTTTCTCACATGAAAAATCCACATATGTTTTTTCAGGATCATACCATATATCTACATAAAAATATTTGTCATTATATTCAAAAAAACTGAACTCAGATCGTCTTCCAAGAACATCACAGATGCCCCTACATGCAAAGCCTGCCAATCTTTCAATTAATGCCTCATCATCCAACAGAAATTCCACCCTCCAGTCCAGGCATAAACCTATAGGAAGTTCGTGTCCGTGCAAAAAAGTAAAGTTCCCATCTTTCTTATCCATGGGATCTAATTTGATCTGTGCTAAGTAATCTACAAAATCTTGCTCACGCAAAAACCATGAATCTTTAGGCTCGAATGGTGAAACACCTTGATCCATCAGGCAAAAAAAAGAGCCAAGCACAAATTCTAATACACGGTTCCCAGTTCTGAAATCCTTAACACAGTAATCTACACCAAACTTTTCGAGAACCTCCTGAGTCCATTTGAACACTTCTTCTCTACTCACCGTGCCTGCGATTAAGACCTCGCAAACGCGGATAAGATCACTTTCAGTAGGAATTCTGCTCTCTAACATAGCTAGAGTTAGCTTATGTACTCTCTATCACGGTTCAACAAAGAGATTTAAAATTAAGTTACTACCATTACGAAGGATAGAACAAGCGAGTTCACCCTTCACTTTTGGAAGGGCTACCTAACGAATGGATATGACCCACAGCCTGGATAGAGAGTTGTGGGCCTATTCATTCAATATCTATTCTTATTTCTTAGCGCCAAATTCGCCTTTTGCTGTTCCTGCAACGGTTGGCCCGCCACGTCTAACCCATTCATTGATGCCACCTTTATAGACTAGCACGTTCTTATATTTGAGCTTGGCAATTTTCTGAGCAGTGGATTGAAGTTCTTTGGATTGTTTATTGCCGGCATACACAACAATCGTTTTATTCTTATTGCCAGGTAGAGCGCTTTTATTATAGGTACTTGCACTGGCAATGTGCTTTTGTTTATATTGTGTTGCCGATCGTGCATCAATTAACACGACATTGTCTTTTTTCATTTCGGAGACTAATTTAGAAATCGTGATTGATTGAAAACTTGCTTGGGTATTGCGTTTTTTGCGCGGTGCCTTCTTCCAAATGCCATTACCACCGCCTCCGCCATATCCACCGCCGTAACCATGGCCACCACCACCTCCGCCCAACGGACAACCTGATGCTGCTTGTATATTCGCGGTCGCGGTCATACAAATTATGATTAAAACGGTCTTAAATAGAATTTTCATGTGTACTCCAGTAACATACTTGAATTGATGCTCGCTGACCAGCACGCGCCGATCATTAACAAGTAGCCACTAGGAAAGCGATTGGGACAGGTTTTTATTTTAGGGCGATAAGTTATTATTAGATCACTGCTTATCAGAATCTTACTGTTTGGCTAACAACCTTGCTGTTATCAGCCGAAACTTAAGTTGCAGTAATGACCGAGTCAGAAGGCTACGTCCATGAACCGTCAACACTGTCGCGTCGCCTACAACAGATAAGCGCGGCTTGCGCACCGCTGTACCTTTTATTGGTGCTGCCATTTCTTTCCCGATATGGTGGGGTCACCCAGGCAGATTTTGTTTCAACGATCATAGTCCCCGGTTATTTAGCATTTTTACCCTATGGTTATGGCTTTGATTATGCCAGACAGTTGTATATGAGCGGTAAACGAAAAGCCCTGACTCTTGGCGAGAATCTAACCATTTTATTTCACGGTGCATGTTCTTCAGCCATGTATTTGCTTATTGCTGGCGTCGCTACGATGTTATTGAATCTTGGCTTTGAACTGTGTTGCGTGTATATTTTTGATGCACCTACCGCGCTTGAATGGAAAAACCACGTTTGGTTCAACCAGGCACCAATACCATAATTTATTCCATACGGTGATGAAAGAATCCAGCGGCAAAGGTAAATCCACCTAAGCCCACGACAATTAACGCGACAATCAATATAAGAAAATCCGATCCATGAAAACGGCTGTCGGTCAGCAAAACATCACTTGGATTATCTGCGTTGTAATAGATGGCATGCTTCGATGCCGGTGCATAGGATTCTAAATAATACTCAACACCACTCAGTGTTTCGAAGCTAACACCGCGATCGTAGATTTCGGTGCCCGTATATTCTTTACCTGCATGTTCAAAACGATAGGTCAACTTAGGCGTATACACTTTGGTATCAATGTCGATCGATTCCAATTTGAGTTCCATGGTCTCGTAAGTAGCTTCAACAATCTCCGCCTGCCCCTCGTCCCAACTTAACATACTTACGGAATTGATGATCGGTAGAATCGCTGCGAAAATTAATAGCGCCAATCCACCAAGTGTGAATAAAGCACCAATAATCGTTAAAGACCAAATGATCTGTCGATCACCTAGACGGACTTCTTTCAATGAATCTTCCTTATATCTGAATAATTCACTTCGTTTTTAGCTTTCGACAGCGTTCCAGCCATTCGGCATGCAGCGCTGTTAACTCATCAAGAATATCCTTATTACTTGAGGCCACATCCTTGGTTTCTGTTTTATCATGCTCTAGGTCGTACAGACTCCATTTGCTTTTATAAACAGCCTTCCATTTACCGCGCATAACCGCCTTACCTTTTCTCCACTGATAAAAGATCGGTTTTTCGCGCTTTTTATTTTCACCATTAAATAAAGGGGCTAGGCTTTCGCCTTCATACGGCGTAACCTGTTCACCGCGTATCGTTTTTGGATAAGTAGCACCCGATACATCAACAATCGTTGCCATAATATCAATAAAGTGACTTTGATAGTCAGATATACGTCCCGGATTTTTGATACCATCTGGCCAGTGAGCAATAAATGGTGTGCAAATACCACCTTCATAGCTGTCATTTTTATAGTAGCGAAATGGTGTATTGCTGACATTGGCCCAGTGTCGACCCAAAGATGACCAACATTCCATGCTGCCAATTTCGCCACGTGAATTCTTTGGCTTGGGCACCTCCGCAGAGCAACCGTTATCGGAGGCAAACATTATTAAGGTGTTGTTGAGCTCGCCTATCGCTTCGAGTTTTTGAAGCACACGCCCAATATTTTGATCTAAGCAATCAATCATCGCCGCATAGACGGCCATCCTACGCACTTCTTTTTTGCGCTCATCCTCACTGAGCGTGTCCCATGCTTGATAGGTAGGATTAGAAAGCGGCATTGATTCATCGACAATACCTATTTCTTTCTGTTTCTTTGAACGAGCTGCGCGTATTTTTTCATAACCCTCGAGATAATGATTTTCATATTTCGCTATATCTTTTGGCCATGCCTGCAGTGGATCATGCGGAGCGGTATAAGACAGATATAGAAAGAAAGGATTTTCTTCATCCTTATATTGATCCAAATATTTTAAACCGTAATTAGTAAAATAATCGGTTGTATAAAAATCTTTTTCTTTCGGTGTATAGGGTATAAATGTTTTGTCATCAACGCACCACACTCGTTTCTTGCCACCGGGTGGATGCTTATCCCCAGGCACTGCTTCGCCGGGTCGTTGCTCACCTGGATTGAAATAATTACAGGCACCATCACGTAATCCGAAATAGCGATCGAAGCCGACCTTCATGAGATTTTGCGTGCCGTGATGCTTCCCTGCTGCCAACGTTCTATATTCAGCTGCACCCAGTACATCACCAATGGTCGCGGCGTTAGTAAATGCTCTTGGTCCCCCCGCCATACCACATTGCTGGGCGTACAATCCGGTTAACAAACAAGCACGCGATGGAAAGCATTTCCCCGTATTATGCATCTGAGTAAAGCGGATGCCGCCCTTGGCTAATCTGTCCAAATTCGGCGTTGCAATTTCACCACCATAACAGCCCAGATCGGACCAACCCATGTCATCCGCTAAAATGAAAATGATGTTTGGCTTCTTCTGTTTGTCATTGCCTTCACCACCTGCCCACAGCGGTGATGACTGCAAGGTCAAAAAACCCGCACCCATAAGTTTCAATAAATCGCGTCGTGTAGTCATTAACTTTACTCCAATTCGCTCATAAATCCTTTATAATCGAACACATTCACGGCATCTTTGTGACGTGGATGGGTCCATCCTATAATGAAAATTAGTCAAACCCTAACAGTACCACACACCATCGACTTCTTTCTATAAGGTTTACTTCAAATGGTTTTAATCCCAACGATCTAGATGGATTTTCGCTTGGTATTTATAGGCATCAGTTTGTGCAGCTTTTTCCATCCATTCTTTAGCAACTTCTCTATCTCTTTTGTAAGGCGTACCTTTATACTTGATAAGCGCATAATAATACATTGCTGCCGGGAGCTTAGACTTGGCCATGTCTAAAAAATATTTTTCTGACACAGGACCATTGCGACGTATCGAATCAAGCCTCAACTTATCCCAATTCAATCTAACTTTCACTATTTTCTTGTTGGTATAAGGATCTTCCGGCAACCAAATATGTAGCCTTTTTTGAAGCAATGAAAAGTTCTTTAGATTATAATAGAGTGCTTTTTTTGAATCTTTATTGAAATATTTCCTCATATTTTCTTCGCCAACCTCATTATGATAAGCCATCATAGAAACCGCTGCCGTTTCTAAATATTCAGCAAGAATACTGCATCTTTTCACTATATCATTATAATCGTTTAAGTCATATTTGACAGATCTCAAATAATGTAAATTCCTCCCATCAAGGAGCGTTGCTACAACATAGACGTTCGGGAAGTCTTCTTCTATGATACCATAACCCAAACGAAGCACACATTTTAAGAAGAGCGCTTCTTCATGACCAGAATAAAGTATTGCATTAGCCTCCTTTAAAGCCCTGGCTTTATCAACAGCGGCTACTCCAAAGATTTTTGGTTCATTCGCTATTGGCAAATGTCTTGCTTTTGACCAGTGCTCTTGGATTGAGGCAATCACTTCTTTTTTATCTGAATAATATTTTGCAATTTTCCCTTCGACCTCTTTTCTTAACATTGTTCTTTTTTCCGCAGATAAAATATCAGATTCCCAATATTCATTGAAATGAAGTTCGTTAATTTCGTGAACTTGCGCTAAATACATTGCGAAATAATAGTGTGCCAACAACTCGCCGTTCTCTACACCTTTTACAAGCACTTTCTCAATTTGATCCTTCTGAGACATGTCATATTTCATTAGATAGTCAGCCATATATGCATGAGCATTCTCAGAATTCTTTTCGATTTCCTGATTAAGTATCTTGATTCCCATATTGACATCTCGAGGTACACCAATGGCCCGTGCATAATAAGATGCTAATTCCACCGCAGCCTTAGCGTGTCCGGCTTTATAAGCGTCGTTCATAGATTCAAAGACACCACTAAGATCAGAGACCAATTGCATAGAATATTTTTTCTTGATCGCTAGCTGATAAAGAAAATCCGCGTCTTTATCCCTTAGCCATTTACTATGAATCGTCGCTTTCGCTTCCAACAGTTGAGGATGTTTTGACCCTGCAGATAATTGCTCTTTAAGCATGTCGATAGCTGAAATACTGTCCAATTTTGCGAGCTTTAAATTCCAATTAATGGCTTCTTTCATATTTCTTTCTAGAAAATCACCTAATCTATAAGCATCAGCAATAATCTGCATAGATTGAACATGTCCTTTGTTCGCTGCCTGCTTGTACCAATCGAAGGCAACTTTCTTCTGTTCATTAATTCCATGACCATAAAAGTAACAATCACCTACCATAAACATGGCGTTGACATGCCCACCCTTAGCCGCTTCCTGAAATAATTTAAAAGCTTCTTTTTTATTCTCGACAACTCCAAACCCATCATACAAATCCAAGGCCTTTGCATACAGAGTTTCCGGATCAGTATTATCGACTTTCGGCTCTTTAGACTCGGCAGGCCCAGAAACTCTCGTGTCAGATTTCTCGTCCATGGAACCACTCACAAACTTCCCTTTATTGATCTTCAATTTTCCTTTCACAACAACTGTGCCTTCAAGCACTGCTTGGCCTGCAATAATTGCATCATCCATCACACGTGCTCGACCACTTACATTTGCATCGTCTTTAATCGTAACTCGTCCTCTAATACTCGCACGCTCCATGATAACCACATTGTCACTAATAGTTATTTTTTCACCATTGATGCGCACGCTATCAGAAATTTCTACATTGCCTGAAATACTAACTTTACCACTGATTCGCACTTTCCCGCTAATGATTACATTCCCGTCGACCGTGACATCTCCCTCTATTCGCACGCTGTCTTCAATTCGTGCATTTCCACCAATACGCACATGTTTTCCTATGTAACATGTTGAATCGACGTGAGCTGTGGCTGCTACAAAACCACCTTTTTCTTCTTTATCGGTTCCTGTATTATTAACAAAGTGCCTACCAATTTGAACAGCAGGTAAATGCACCACGATAATCGAAATAACGAGAGTAAATAAAATTCGTTGCACCCCTAAACTCCTCTTAGGTACCAGAACCATAATAGAAGCTGTGAGGCTTTCCATCATCACTGATGGAAAAAATATTAACTATGTGAAATGTATACTAACTAGCTAAAGGGTGCGGTCTGTTACAAAGTTGAATAGGTAAACCATAGGGACAACGCAACATAAGAAGACCATGACCCGTGTCCGGATCGGGTTCCCCTTCGAGGAGCGTTGCACCTGCTCCCACTAATCGATCACGATCGCCGACGAGATCGGTGCTGACAAAGGCAAGATGAATGGTAAGCGGATGTTCATTAGCGAGGTCGAGCATGGGTTGCGTTGGGTTGTGATATATTTCAAGCAGTCCCGGTGCCTCACCGAGAAAAGCCACGTACTCGGCATCACCACTCCCATCTTTAACTGGCTCTAGTTCGACATGAATAGGCATACCAAGATTTTCGTTGTACCAACGCACAAATGCGCGTGCGTCTTTGATATTTAAGGCAAGGTGTTCGATTTGCATTTAACGTAGTACCTCCACTAAGAGCCAGATAACAGGTATAACAAGTGTCAAAATATATGCAGCAATTGCAATCACGGTATACTTTTGTCGCCAACCCTTTGAAAAAACTGCTACATCTTTGAGCGTGTAGCCAAAAAAGTGAGTCAACAAGAGCATGAGGCCCGGAATCCCTAGGATACTCATATATAATGCGATAAATATTCCCATTTCGCCCGTCGATCTATCCTCTAGATCAGTAACATGCATGAAAGACACATATATAAACACCAATGCTATCGACAATGGTTGGATTCCTGTAGAAATACAATTAATAATATCGAATTTTCTCAAGACTCCTTTTTCGATTTCATTTTCACTCTTAACAATTAAGCGACGTAAACGAACATTTTCAGCGATCAATAATGGATAAATTAACATAAAAATGCCAAATGATATCCAAAAAAATCTGTAGAATAACTCCATGATTCGAATTCGGTTTTATGCTTTAATGTTGAGTTCACTCAGCACCGGCAAGTGATCGCTTAAGGCCAAATCATCACTTGCACGTGGACCATAAGGTTCGCGATGTAAAATTTCACATGATTGTACATTCGCCTGCAGATCTGAAGAGACCCATATATAATCAATACGATTAGTCGGCCCGATGCTTTTCACTGAAAATGGAAAGGCGTCTGCAGCAGCATTATCAAAGGTATCGATAAAACCGTTCTCATGCATGCATGCATACTCGTCACTGTCAGGTTTAAAATTAAAATCACCGCAGATAATTGTTTTTTCACGTGCCGCATGCTCTAATAATAAACGCAATTCGCCGAGGCGTGCTTCACTACCATGAACTGATAGATGCAAACTGTGAATAGTTATGCCAGAAACTGAAATGGAGCCCCAGTGACGCTTAAAGCAATCCTCATACTGCTCGGCATTATGCTCGACGCGCAAATCACGCGCATCGTCAATTGTTGCGCGCGACAAGAGTGCGCCTGGAAAACCACCGAACCACTTTTCATTACCGGGCCAACCGGCCGAACAATAATGCACATTCATTTCCAATAGACGCGCCAGCTCCTGCACCCGATCTTCATCTGGTGCCTCCTGCAGTGCAATAACATCAAGGTCGAGTGGCTTTAAGGCATCAGACATCAGTCCTACGATTTCAGGACGCGGTGGTGCAGGATTGTTTTGTGGATCTTCACCGAGGAGAAAACCTCGCATGGCTAGAATGTTCCAGGTCAGGATGCGCATGCAAAAAGTATAAAGCAAATACGAGCAAAGGACAGCTTACGAAACGTATTGACCTGTTCGAAATTCAGTCTTAACAGACCACTGCAAAGGCTCGCTGCAAAAGCTGCTGAATATTATCGCCAAAGCAAATAATACCCTTCCGACTCACACTTTGATTCACATCCATGTCACCAAAGAATGGTCGGCTATGCAGGCAATGGTGATTATCACCATTTTGTGTCGCTGCATGTGATTGCTCATAGCCAATAGCAATGGCTTTGTTCTGATCCTGCGAAGTACTACCTATGATAACCGGCGATTGCGTATGAAAGTCACTGTAGCCAAAAAAACCGGGGTCTTCACGATTCGGTGGAAAACCACAAACTCCACTTGGGCAGGTTTCCGAATGATAAATTGATCGAATAGATTTACAGCGATGCACCCGATCGAGGCACACGGCCTCGTTATCTTTTAAAATATATGAACGCAGGTGATCTGATTCATCAGCAAATTCCTCATTCATGGCCTGCAAACAACCACCATCACAAACTACTAAGGATAGCAATTCGTTGCTCGCATTAGTAAGTTCGAGATTTAAATGCACATCATCGTTTTCAGATTGAATCTCAGCCTTCCAAGAAAAGTCGTCAATTTCACCCTCATCGAATTTATTTTCTGTATTTAATTCATACGTGTAAGACCAATGATTCTCAGCGTGCTGTATCCAATTTGGCTGTATGCGTGAAACTGGTTTAATTGCACGCGTACCAGCGAAAATGCACTCAGGCAACCAAATGCGCCAGCCGAGTTCCCACTCTTGATGCTCAATAGTTACAAATTCTGTGTCGGTAGGCTTGATGCTGATCATGTCTATATCTCTTAATTCATAGCATAACGATGGATGCTACCTAACAATCCAAAGTCTCATCCTTTGGTTACATAATTATTCAACCATCACTACTACCTATCGTACTTTAAAAACCAATTGTCAGCGAATTTAGTACACCGACAACAGAATAGAACTATTATCAAATATTATAATAGATCTCCTCATTGCAGAACTCTGCTCAATAAAATAAATAGACAATATTCACCATAATAGGAACAATCTTTAAAATCTATGCTTTTTGCGCTGTGCATTTTTCACCATGCGACCAAATTTCTTCATGCGTTTATTGCGTTCATGTGCGCGCTCCTCTTGGTACATGGTTTCGCGTTGTAGCTTGTTATACTCATCGAGCTCGCCTTGGCTTAAGTCTCCTGCTTCTATTGCGCTTTGGACTGCGCATCCGGGTTCATTTAAGTGGCTACAATCATTAAAACGACATTGCTGCGCCAGTGCTGCTATCTCAGTGTAACTGGCATCTATATCATAGGACTCACTGCTCAGCGCTAATTCACGCATACCTGGTGTATCCATGATAATTGCACCAGATACATGTGGAATTAATTCTCGATGCGTCGTCGTATGACGGCCCTTACTATCATCATCGCGAATAGCACCAGTGGCCATCTTTTCATTGCCCATCAATGCATTGACAATTGTTGACTTGCCCACACCTGATGAACCCAATAAAGCAATAGTTGCCCCTGGCTTTAAATAGACTTGCAATTGATCTAAGCCGATTCCCTGCGCAGCACTCATTAAATGAATCGGAATGTCTGAATCGATTCCATCTAAATCATGCAGCGCAGCATCAGGATCAAGTGAAACGTCTACTTTATTTAATACAATAACAGCCTGTGCTCCGCTACCCTTTACCAAAGCGACATAACGTTTTAATCGTCGTGGTTCATGGTCACCGTCTAATCCACCAACAATAAAAACGGTATCAACATTTGCCGCTACACCTTGATCACCATCGTAACCACCAGCGGCAACGCGTCGTAATAAATGCATGCGTGGCACGACTTCCATGATCATGCCGCCGCCGGCCTGATCAATTTGGACCATGACCCAATCACCAACAATTGGTCGATCGATAAGATCCATTTGATGAAAAACACCAGCAATGTTAGCGTGAATGAGACCGTGATCCGTTATCACATCCCAACGTGTTCGATGTGCCGAGATCACACGTCCCGGCTGACAGATATGAAATAAGTCCTGTGGACAATTCGCAGCGATGGCATCTGTCCAACCATAACGCTGTATCTGCGATTGACTCTGATTCGAGTCATCGACTTTATCTTTTGAATGATTCATTGATTCCGCCTAATTACGAAGTGACTAGCCTGATAACAAGATGTTTCAGGGATAAGCGAGTTGAGGCCGAATCTGTTTTATTGTTTATTTACGATGTTATCGCTGACACCAAACAGAGACGACCGATGTTAGGGTATCTGTTGCTATGCTCATACGATGGTCTCCTTAAATGGTTCAACAAAATGATACATTTATACCAATTATTGCAAGGGTAATATGAAGTGAATCAGCCTTTATCCTTGTGCGCTTTATCTAAATGGGAAAACATCAAGATAAATCCAAGGACCATCAATCCTATGCAAAGTCCATACACGATTTCTTGTGCTAAAAACCAATCGCCTGTCATATTTTTAATGGGATGAGGAAAATCTATTTTTTTCATTGTTGAAACAGAATCAGCCGAAAAGAGGAAGCATACAACGGGAATTAGCGTAATAATAAGCATAAAGACAAGCTGTGATTTTCGTTTGAGGAAATAGTGCTTGATTGACGACAAGTTCACATCCCAACCCTTTCCTCCGTCGTTTTCTTTATCGGCCTGTTCATTTTCGTCTGATTCATTATTCTCATTATTTTCACTACTCTCTGGCAAGCGATCAAACATATCTGATAAGGGGCCCATCTTTTTTCTGAGCCAAACATGAGAAACTAAACGCTCATAGGCGATAAAACTGTAAAAGGTAAAAGCAAATAAGGTGATCACCCAAAAAATTTCGCTCGGATGATCAAAACCAAAGCGCATCACCGAAACCGATGCGAAAATTATTACAACAGGCGGTATTAAAATCAGCCAGGTAAAGGCGATGAACCATATCTGAAATGGATCATCCGCATCGTTCTCACTATCCTTACTGGAAAGACAACGGCTAAAGGTCAAGCCAAGCCAAAAAATTAAAAAATGTGCAGAGGTAAATGCCTGGAGTTGCATCAAAATGCCCGTACAGCCACACAGTAATCCGACGTAACACATAATTAAACCGCTTCGGTACATAGCTGCTGGATGCGCAGTCCACCAGCGATGTAAACCAAAACTCATCCACGCTAATAATGGCGTTACCAAGAGACTAAATGCGTCCAGGGTCATGAATAATTGTAAATCGATGCGTACTTGGCGTGCCCCCTCCACATCCACATCTGTGCCTAAGGTCAGCCAATGGCTGATGATGTAAAAGACAAAAAGCAAATCAAAAACAATAAGTAGTAGGCTAGAACCGGCTGCTAGCTTCTGCCCAAAACTGTTAATTGGTGGTTCTTGCACGAGGGTCCCCACGTTTAACTAATAGATCGCTTACGTATTAATGCGCAATTCTATTAGAACATGGTACTAGTACAACAATGCTTGAGCAGTAATTAATCTGTTTTTGCTTCTTTTTCAGCTTCTAAAGCCTGCTCTTGCTTCAATTTTTCCAAGGCAGCTTCATAGCGTTTTAATATATTTCGTTGTTGATTAACCTTCCCCTGTGCTTCCTTAATACGGTCTTCGATAGTGGGGCCGCTTAAGCTCATGCCTTCGCTGGTGTTACCACCTTCTTGAATCTGAGTCATCAGTTGTTCACTGATTTCTAGAAAGGCTTTCTGGCCATTAGCTTTCACCGGGGTATCGACCATTTTGAAATGATTCTTTTCAATGCGCACGCGAAACACGGCTGCACCCTCGTCATCAGAGCTAATCGTGTTTTCTGTGTTATAGCGACTGGCGATAAATATATGATTGGTAATAAATGTGTTGTCGTGAATATAAGCGACGTACTTACCCGCCTCGGCTTTGTCTTTTGATTTCATCGAAACAAATATCAAACTCGCAGCCCAATCTCCAGCTTTACCATAAGAACCGATCTTCCCATTGCCGTTGGTTTTTTGTACATGCGTTAAAGCCACAAAGGTGTTGCCATAGATCTCATTCATGGCATTCGGCCCACAACCGATGTTCATCGGTGTTGGCGGTGAATAGCGTTCTACCGCATCACTTGGTAGATATTGATTCTGGCGAACGAAATTATTATAGATTTTACAATTTTTAACGTGACCGCCTTCAATTTTTACGCCGTGCACTTCAATATGAATTTTATTCCACTTGCCTTTACTGCCGCGCCGAGTTTTTTCCAAGGTACCGGCATGATCAATCCAATTATCATGAAATAGAATGTCCGCCTGTGCAATATGCACGGCACGACCGAGCGACGTAATACGATTATGATGGACATCCGCACCCTTAGCGCCGATGGCGATCGCATAGCCATTAGTAAAGAGCATTGTGTGTTGAATATCATTGTAAGAAATGTCAATGGGCTTATCGCCGCTGACATCAATACCGCGATGACAGCCCTCTGTTAGAATATTATCGTAAACACGAATGCCGTCTGCTTTAGCCGGAATAGAAATAATGGCATTCCCTGGAAAATGGCGGTTTTCAATTTCCTTCACGGTGCTGTGTAATAAATTATGATGGAGCAGAGTCTTGGCACCTGCGGCCCCTTTAAATTTAATTGGAAACGCATTGGGGCCACTGGCTAAAATGCGCAACCCAGCGACATCTGCTTCAACATTAGTCCAACGCGCACCAACACAGGCCGTGTAATTTGCTGTCGCCCCACCTTGTATGACCGTACCGTTGCGCACTGTCACTTTACCTGGTTTTTCTTCTTTTGATGATCCAGGCAATTGAATGCCATAGGGATATTCTTTTGCTGTACGATTTGCACTCGTACCAAAGGTCACCGTGTGCCCGTCTAAATCCAAAAACACATCGATCATTGGTTCAATAATAATCGCGGTGTCTGCAGCTACGATATCTTCGGTCACTACATAATGCCCTGGTTTATTTATCACATACGGCGTCTCTTTTAAATCGCCGGGAATAGATATTGCGTCAGCAATTGACTTGGTGGTAAAGGTCATGTCTTTGCTGTGTTTTTTGGCACCATCTTTTACCACTACCAAACGATAGTGGTAAACGCTATCACGCTTAAGACCTTTTACCTGATGAAATTGTGCCCAGCGTGGATTTGTTGTTGCTTCCGTTTGCTGTCCGTACGCCGTTGTCTCTCCATATTCAACGTAGGAATTAGCCGCGTTTTCTATCGAACCCAAACGCCAGTATATGCTAGCAGATGTCGGCCCAACATGCGTCCACAGACCTGCGAAATCAGTCTGCTCGTCCGGTGTTGCCGCCAATAAAGACGTCGAGAAAATCAGCAAACAAACGAGAGTATGAAAACAATTGTGCATTGAATAATTCCTGTGAATTTTTTCGAGGCCAAGAGTATATATCCGTAATACTCATACTGCACTATTTGTCATAAATTAACAGCCCCACACACTGGCACACACTAGAGTATTTGGTAGGTCAGAATGAGCGCTCTGGCCTTGGATTGTTTTTTTGCTTAGGATCGCACTCAATTGGAATTCTGCAGAAAACATACAGGTATCTTAGACAATAGGTTTTCTGCAAGCTACATTAGCATTATCGCTAAAACTAAATACAGTTTGCTCAGCATCAGAGATTACTTATGTCGCAGCAACATGCATCACTCATACCGCAACCCAATAAATTAACATGGGGCCAAGGTGCATTTATAATAAGCGCTCAAACCGTCATTGTTATTGATCCGCTTTTAAATGACAGTGTGGATACAATCTGTGGTATCTTACGCGATATGCTGCACCTTCCCTTGCCGATCGCCACAACGTATAGCGAAGAATCTGTAAATGTTATTTTTCTAACTTATCAAAAGAACCCTCAAAAAAATGATGAATATTACTCCTTAAACATCACCTTGGAACACATAACCGTTGCGGCCGCTCACCCTAGCGGATTTTTTAATGCACTGCACAGATTACGCCAATTGTTACCAGCGCAAATCGAATCATCTCAAGCACAAGCCGATGAATATACACTACCTGCCTTAACTATAGAAGACGAACCACAATTTGGCTGGCGTGGTCTGCTCATTGATCCGGCGCGTAATTTCTATCGTCCCCATGTCGTTAAACAAATTATCGACTTGATGTCACTGTATGGTCTTAATCGCTTACACCTGCATTTAACTGATGACCAAGGCTGGCGCTTTGTGGTGCCACAATATCCAAGCCTCCATGCTGGTCAGGATTATTATACGAATGAAGATATTAGTGATATTATAAAGTATGCACAGGAACGACAGGTTTTAATCATTCCCGAAATTGATATGCCTGGCCACACCACTGCTGCGACGAGCGCCTATCCAGAATTCAGCTGCCAAGGTATTCCTGTAACGAAACCAACACGCGGTGGCAATTATCCTGATATCATGTGTCCAGGAAATGATGCGACCTATGATTTTATAAGCGGTATAATAAATTCCTGCGCTCAATTATTTCCCGGACCCTATATTCATATAGGTGGTGATGAAGCCGTAAAAACGCACTGGCATAATTGCCCGAAATGCCAACAACGCATGAGCGATGAGCAATTATCCGATATCAAAGATCTGGAGCATTATTTCATTAAACGTGTTGAAGGAATTATTCAGGCTGCCGGTAAACAAATGATTGGCTGGGACGAAATATTTGAATTGGATGCCGAGGGCATCGGTCACGAAGTGAAGGTACATTATCCACAAAGCCTTGATGAAGACCCCATCGCCATTGACACTGTTGTACAATCGTGGCGAGATCCCGCAGCGGTTGCTGCTGCTGCAGAAATAGGTCACAAAACCATTGTCTCTAATCACGGTGGCGTCTACATCAGCCGCGGTAATCGCGCCCTGCCACTGGAAGATGTTTATCAATTTCAAGCATTGCCATCAGGTATCTCCCAAAATGCAAAGGAAAATATTTTAGGCATCGAGTCGTGTTTATGGGAAACTCCGGATGATGTCGAAAGCTGGAGCACATTACTACTCCCGCGTCTCTGCGCCGTTGCGGAATTAGCCTGGACCCAAGCCAATCAATTGGACCTGCACCGTTTTAAAAATGCATTAATTAATCATCGTCTACGCTGGGATTACATGGGTCTTCATTCCCAAGCTATTAAATGGGTACAAGCCTCATTCGAGCATCCAGATCAAAAACCCGACTCACAAACATTAACACTGCGTGGACAGATTAAAAACCAATCAGACCAAGCAGTACGCGTTCAAGCACGCTTAACCGAAGACGATGCTTTAAAAATGGAGCCTACGTTATTTGAAGCATCAATAGGCGCAAACAAAACAGAGCCATTCACGCTGCAGTTTGAAGGTAAGACAACCTGGGACCTCACTCATCCACAGCATTTCACCTTACACTGGACTTCTTTGTTTGGCGAAGATCCCAATCACGTCACCGAAACGTGGACTCAAACATTTGGACCTGAGCAGTTCTTCTATTGCACAAATGAAGCACACTCACAAAAAAATGGCGATCCAAACGCATGGAACGACAAAATGCCGTTTAAACTCACAGAGAACATTCGTTTTGGTACCTGCTACGATGATCACTATGTTTACACAGCTTTAATCGTCGAAAAAGATCCATTGGTGCTGGATCCTCAGCAAGCCCCATTTGCACAAGACAGTGTCGAAATACGTTTTGACGCCCGATCAGAGCAAGAGCGTTTTTTTAGTGATGGTGAATTTGAATTTAAAGATATTTTACCTATTTGCGTAAGTCCCAGCACTAACACAGAACCCTATGGTTCCTTCTATCGAGCCGACGACTTGCCCAGTGACGTACGTGTTATGTGCAAAACTATCGACGGTGCTTATTTCACAGAGGTCGCTGTTCCACATCATTATTTCGACCAGAAGCAGCAGCAATCGTGGTCCTCATTTAGACTCAACATCAGCGTTAATGTTCATAAGGACGGACAAAGCAATAAAATAAGCTGGCGACCATTATGGCGTTCGAAAGATTCATTCCCGTGGTCGGGCACTTTTTATCGCGCTTAATATTTATGCACTCACATAAAACGGATAAAAATCAGTGTTCGGTGAAACACCGATAATTTCATCACCAAGCCAGTCAAAGGTATAGTCAACATTATTAGTAGCTTCTACTTCACGTGTGTAGGGCGTAGCGTAATGCACTATAATTTTTCCAGGCAGCTTGTTTTTTGGTATCAGCACATAATCACCGAGCATTTGTGGTTCAAAGGTTTTGCCATCAACGTTCACTGCAATCGAATCCCGTGGTGCCCAGCGGGGCATGCGCAGTAAAACATTGCACGATTCTTTGCAATCGATCATCACCTGCGCAGCTTCATCTCGCCGCGAGTAAATTGCAACTCGCTCATCTTCATAGTCAAAATGTAAATGAATGCACAGCTCCTGCTCTCGGTGCTCAACGATATGCTTGTAAATATCAATCATGGAATGAAGGACAGCCGCTGTCACATCAAAGGTTGCAATTTTCCCACCGTGTGCCTCCATATACATGCCACCATAGGCACCGCGCAGCATTGGCGCATAATCTTTCTGTGTATTTGGATTAACACTAATCAGCTGTGAAGGTAATAGACGCGCACGCACAATACGTTCTACATCATCAAAAAGATCGACATGTTGATGGCGCACAGCCAACCACAATGCGAGTTGGGCTATATCTCCAGGCGAAGTAGTTTCGCCCATAAAATCCTTATCCATGTCATGTGAAATAAATCCGGATTTTTTTATCCGTTTGCGCATCGTTTGATAATACGTTTGCACCACCGTGTCGATGTATTCGCGCTGACCGCTTATTTCGCCGAACAATAATAATCCGCGCAAAGTTCCCAACCAAGAATGACTGTGATTCCCAGGCTTACTACCTA
>JANQLF010000128.1 GCA_028280785.1 Planctomycetota bacterium | reverse complement strand
GTTTAAAGAAACGTGGGATGATATTAATAGTGGTACCAATTATCTGCACACACATGTCGTTAGCGATGGTAAAACCCTCTGTCCATGATTCCAATTGATACGGCCGCTCTTCCATCATCAATGCCACTAAAGTTCCGGCATCTTGCAATTGGATATCTTTCCACGCTAGGTCTGATTGTTCTGCACCACGCAAAACCATTAAGGCTGGACTACCATCCGCAGCTACCGCATCACGATTAACAACATAATCACCTTCTTGTAATTTAAAAAATACCTCACGTTCTTCAGCGCTAAATTTAATCAGATCTACTTCGTACATTTCTGATTTACTAGCATCGACATTATTTATTTGATCAACTAAAAGTCGTGGATTCTTTTCGGTCGCCACTTCTTTTATCCGAGATTTGCTCAAACGCTCCCAGGTTGTTTTCGGTGGTTTAAATCCAAATAAGCGTGCCCAAAAACCCATAGGCTGTCGCTTGTACATTTTCTGCTCGGCTTCTTCAGTTAATGGTAAGATTTGAATGTGGCCTTTTTGGGCAACAAGCGCACGTATAGTTTTATAGGTAGAACCCTCTTCGCGACCGTTGAGTTCCCATCGCAAAATGGTATGCCCGGCTTCAATATCAGCAGCAGCCAATGCCGGCAGTTCTTGATTTTCTTCAATCGCGATAATCGGCCCTGAAATATCCTGCGAACGACTAATGCCGATAATACTCATACCGGTATGTGGATCTTCGTAGGTTTTCATGGTTTTTTGCAATAATTTATAAGATTCACCATCATGCCGATAAATATCAAAGGTTATGGATTTGTCTGCACGCGCAGCCTCATTCACCAATCCGTTGATATGCGGTCCATTAATAATGCGCTGACCATTTGCCTTGGCGATAAAATCACCGGGTAAAATGCCGGCCTGTTGTGCTGGCGACCCTTCAATAACTTTTAAGGTATAAATTAATCCACCTATATTAGGACCTATTAAATCCGATACGGTGTAACCGGCATAAGTAAATGGTATTTCTTTTATTTCACCCTCGCGCTCAACGCGTAGTTTAATTTCTTCTTGAACATGCGTCGCTAATCGACTGTATAATTGATGACCAACCAAGCCCATTTTATCAAAATCTTCATCGCTACCGACAATACCAACAATCCGATCATCCACTTGTAATTCGCTTGTTGCGCCCGCTGCAGTCACCACATCAGCAACGCGCATGCCGAGCGGCATTTCTATGCCCAGGGTATGACTACCGCGCTCTTTATCATAAACACTATTTAATTCTTCAGTAAATATGGAGCCGTCTTGACGTAAAATTTCCAGTTTGATCGGTTCCGTACTCGCTGCCAAACTATACATCATTAAATCGGTATACGACCGGACTTTTTTCCCATTTACACTTAATATTTTATCACCGATACGTAGGTCATGTTGCCATGCTGGTGTTTCCACTCGCTCATCTTTTTCATTGACCGCATATTGTTGCACCATGCCGACCTGTGGGCTAAACACTGGCAAACCATACCATGCGAGAATTAATAAAATAATATAACTTGATACAATATTAAATAACACACCACCAAATAAAATAGCTGCACGCCAACCGGGATGCTTATTAGAAAAACTACGTTGGTCTGAAGATTCAACATGCTGGCCTGGTAAATCTTCTTGGCCCAGCATTTTAACGTAACCGCCAACAGGCAGAATCGACAGTGCGTATTCTGTTTCACCAATAGTCCGGCTCCAAATAATTGGACCCATACCGATTGAAAAACGCTCTACTTTGACATCCGCCCATTTTGCGAATAAAAAGTGCCCCAGTTCGTGAATGAAAATCACGAAGGCAAATCCTAAGATAGCCGTAATAATGGAGACACCTTCCAACATCGGAGGAGTATGCTGTGCTTAATACGCCTAAGGCAATACGTTTATAGGCTTATCTCATGCATGAATTCCATACATCTCAGCCTAATCCTTGTTGTTCTCCGGTCCGACGATGACTCGTCCTTTTTTCGACTTTTTACGCTTATCGCGCACAAACAGCGGTTCTTTATTGCGCACACGCACGGTCACCACATCACCAGCCTGAACTTGGCCACTGGCAATCAATCGAGCCATCGGTGAAACCAGACGTCGTTCAATCGTTCTACGTAAGGGTCGCGCACCAAATTGTGGATCAGTTCCTTCCTGTAGTAGGAGACGCAAATAAGGCTGTGTGTAATGAATGATAATCGGCATATCAGCACCCATCAAACGCTGGTAGACATCCTTGAGCATTAAATCCAAAATGTCACGCAGGTCATCATCGCTGAGCACCTTGTAGCAAATAATATCATCAAAACGGTTTAAAAATTCATACGGGAATATTTCTTTGGCTGATTCAATAGCCTTAGCTTTAATATCACTATTCACTTGGTGAATGTTTTCTTCCAAATTAAAGCCTATGCCTTTTTTACGCAGGGCACTACCCATCGCTTCGGCACCAACATTCGTAGTGAAAATAATAATTGACCGCGTAAAATCGACAGTCTCATTATTACCTAAGGTTAGATGACCGTCCTCCATTAATCCAAGCATGGCATCCCAGACTTTAGGATGAGCTTTTTCAATTTCATCAAACAAAACAATTGACAAGTAATGTTTTCGCGAAGAAGGAAATAACCTAGAAACTTTTCCTTCGCCTTCAGCGAAAATACCACGCTCTTCCTTTTGCGCATCTTTATGGTGCTTTTCTAAACTTTCCTGAGACAACAACGGTTCCACATCATTACCAACATATCCAGGTGGCGAACCGAATAATTTCGACACGGTGAATTCACTGGAAAACTCTTGGCAATTAATCCGCGTAAACGCATTGCGTTTACCAAAAATAGTTTCAGCTAATGATTTAACCGTCTCCGTTTTACCAACACCGGTAGGTCCTAAAAATAACAAAGTTAAAATTGGACGTTCTGGATTACGAATACCGGCTACGACCTTGCTGAAACTATCTAAAATAGCATTAATTGCCAAATCCTGACCGATAATACGTTCACGTAACATGGTTTCGAATCGCGTCACCTGCGGTGAACGGCGACCTGGATCGAGGACCATCTGCGCTTCGTCGTGTTGCTCCACACGCGCTGCTTGGCTAGCACCCTTAGACATCACTTCTCCTTTCATCGTTTCTCACCACACTGAGAACTTACCCAATCATAACAAAATCCGTCATTTTTACCAAGCATTCCTCCTAGTCTCTTGAGCCCGTTTTTCGCTTGACCACCAAGCATGTCAGATTGCCTGAGGCCTAGGCAAAATGATGAAGTATTACTCTAAGCTTTGTATTATAAGATACTTATATATCACAAGGTGAATTGAAAAATGCCCACCTTACTTATGCAGTTGCCTCATCTTTGGCCACTGCAACATGGCCTCTATGAGCGAAGCCATCCCTGGATTTCTCGAGCGCATGAATGCGGTGTTTGCCAGCGAGCGTAGTAACCAATTTTTGTTGGTTGGAAATATCCATGATTTAGTCGATGCGCGCAGCCTTGGCGGCACTGAAGCCTTTTTACCCGTTATTAATTTTTTACTCGCGCGCTTAGCTAGCCGCGATCACACCCCTATTCGCTACGACATAGGCCAGGGCTTACGTTTTTATAATGCCAAAGACGAACGCATGTGTCGCAAGGCATTTGTGAAGCATACTCATGCTGACGAAAATTTATTTAATTCGTTAATAACACGCAGTCGCAGTGATCAAGCCTGTGCCCTGCAATTTCTCGCAGAGTTATGTCAATTACCATTAAAAAAACCGGTCAGTGTCGTTATCGAATATGCTGAATTATTATTTCCAGCCACGGACGCTGCTCACATGCATGATGGAGATCGGCGTCGATTAGCGTTAATGCGAGATTGGCTTGGCGACCCACGTTTCCATGCACACCGTGGCGCATTATTTTTAGTCGCAGAAACAGCTGCCAGTATTCATCAACATATTCGCACCATGCCCCAGGTTATGTGCATTGATGTTCCATTACCAGACCAACGGGAACGCCTTGAATTTATTCAATGGATTCAAATCAATGATGAGCAATTACATTTAGGCGATACACCAGAACGGCTTGCAACATTTACCGCAGGGATGTCGCTAACCGATATTCGCAGTTTGTGTCGAGACGCACGTTGGGCAAAAGAATCCGTCAGTCGTTCGCGTATTTTAGCTGAGGTTAATCGCTTATTAGCGGCGCGTATTGGTGATCACATCGAATTAGTAGAACCCAGCCATAATTTAAATGATGTTATTGGCCAATCGGCCTTGAAAATCGAACTAGAAAAACAACAACAGCTCATGGATCTCGATGATTCGCAATTGTCACCGGTTGGTATTTTAGTCGCAGGTCCAAATGGCGCAGGTAAAACCTACATTTACTCTGCATGGGCAGCATCATGTAATCGATTAGTCGTCCATCTCAAAAATTTACGCGGCAGTTATTATGGTGAAACCGACCGTATTTTCGAACAGGTACGCGGTGTCCTCGAAGCACTCGGCAAAGTTATCGTCTTTATTGACGAAGCCGACACGCAGTTTGGCAAACCAGATGATCAAACCCATGAAACCGAAGCGCGTCTATTTGGTTCGCTTATTAATATGATGGGCGATCCACACAATCGTGGCCGTATTATTTGGGTACTGCTGACCTCGCGTCCTGAACGTCTTGCTCCAGATTTAAAACGCAGCGGTCGGGCAGGACTGCATCTCCCTGTATTCGACCCAGAAGGCAAAGACCGCGACGCTTTTATTCGTCATGCATTAGCCCAAGCCAACATTGATATAGATGGCATTCCTGCTGATAGTCGTGTCCTGATTAATCAGCGCACTGCTCATTTTGCTCCAGCAGATTTCAATGAATTAGCCCAGTACATTCGAGCAGAAAACGCATTGGGCCACGTTATTAATAATAACATGTTGGTAGGTCTGCTTGAAAACATGCGACCGGTCGACATAGCCAGTCAACGACGCGTTCAAACACTTCAAGCACTCTTACATTGTAGCCGCAATAATATCATACCTGAAAGCTTACGTGAATTAAATCGAGAAGGTATCGAACTCGAACTTGAACATTCCTAGCGCGAAACTTCCACAGCAGGTTTGGCCATAGATTGTAAACCGGGGTTATCTTCTTCATCAAATTCTTCGTAAAGCCACTCACCTTCAACGAGGAAATTATGCTCTGATGCAGTAATACTCTCCTCATCATAGGTCACGTAATAACGCACATCGCGCTGAACCTGATTGGCTAAATACTTTTTAAATAAACGCGTCACCTTATCCTGTTCTTCCTTTTCAATTTCAACACGCGTTCCATCTATTTCCATCGCTGGATAATAAATCGATGAAAGTAATAGCGACAGTGGCTCTGGCAAATGCCAGGAAAAATCTGTTAAGGTCAGCTCTTCTGCATATAAGTATTTTTCATTTTCAAAATAATACTCAGTCCATGTATCAGGCTCGCCCAAGGTTTTAAATAAAAGAATATATCCGAATACATAGACGAAAAAACCTATAACAAAACCAATAAGAATTCGCTTTAGTGGCGACCCAAACTGGCGCTCATCATCTTGATGACTTGCGTTTTTTTCATCCATTTCTTCTAAATTCATAACGACTACTCAGATACCACTTGCTGCTTATCAGAAACGCGCGCCGATTGTTGCCGTTGCATGCGCTGCACTATATGTCGACGATAATGCCGAACCAGTAATGCTGCACAGGTCGTTAAGATGAATGTTGATACGGCTATGCCCACCTTCCACCACGGTAAACCAAAACCTGCCATATAATTGCGAATAAGAATCGTTATCCAAATAGGTACGGCTAAATAATAACAGATGATCGCTATCGAATAACGGCGCAATCGCTTCAATTTATACTCATCGGTCCAATGACGATAGGGATCGCCTTTATCGTGTGCCGGTGCCTTATAGGGATTAGCCATTTATTATTTACCCCATTCCAACTGCAGATGCATGCGATAATTACCCTTTTGATGCCCAACACTTTGAAAGCCACGGCCAACAGATGTATGCGCTAATGAAAACCAAAACATCACTGGTGATGATTCCTTCGCACCATTAATAATGACCTCCATTGTATTTTGAGCAACGCCATATCCTGCCGTTGGAGAATAGTCACGACTCGATTGCACTATCCAATCTGAAATTCGCAAACGACAGATTAATTCACCTTGATCATAAAGACATAGGAATTCATTATCGGCATGTGGGTTCACTGTTGCCTTTGTGGTAAATGGCCCCTTTTCCTGATCAGCACATTGTAAAACCTCCAATTGGTCTTGCTGATCCATAGTCGCGAATACCAGCGGCTGATCTGGTTTTATCGCAATAGGCTGCTCGGTCTGAGAAGAAAATTTAAACGATAGTGACTGATGACCAATGACATTCAAAACTAAGCAGTGATTTAAGTGCGAGTAAACCGGTCTGTCCAACATGGACCACGCATTAACAATGTGACGCTCACCGTACACCATTCTTTGAATAAAATAACGACCAAGATCATCTTTAAACAAGGCCTGCGTTGCGGTCTCATGTGAACGCATATCCAAACACTCTAAATCTAAATAATTTTTATTTTTATCTTCCCCAATGATACTCCAGAAGCGATGATTATTGTGATCGCGAA
>JANQLF010000096.1 GCA_028280785.1 Planctomycetota bacterium | reverse complement strand
GACGCAGTAAAACCATATAAACGGTCGATACAACCCAATTCCATAAAGGAGTTGGGTTGTTTTACTATTGTAAGTTATTGTTGATCAAAGGCTTAGATAGTTCTGCGGAGAATTGGCATCCTGTCCGCTCTATAGATCAGTAGTACCTCAAAGATCTAAAGGAGCACGAAATGACATTCTCATCACCTTTTTCAAAATTATTTGAAGAGTTCGGTCAGTTCTTTGATGAAGCGGCTTGGAAATTTAATAACGAGCACTACAGCGTTGCCATTAATATTTGGTCAGACGACAAAAATGTTTTTGTACAAGCGGAATTGCCAGGCATTGATCCGGATTCGCTGGATGTGTCTATTATTAAAGATCGGCTAGTCATCAAAGCAGAGCGGAAGCTTGATATACCTGAGCAAGCGAACGTTCATCAAAATGAACGACATGCTAAGGAAATTGAACGAAGCATTCAATTGCCTTTTGATGTCGAAGCGCAGTCAGCAAATGCTGAATATAAAAACGGTATTCTCAATTTAACCATTGCGCGTGTGCGCGATGAAAAACCTCACAATGTCAAAGTTAACGTTAAATAAGGAGCCACTCATGTCTTTTTTCCCATTAAGCAGACCTCGATTTCAACGAGTAGCGCGAAGCGCAAGTAGCAATGAACATGCAACGCCAAAATGTAGTATCTTCGAAATTGAAGATGCATACGTGGTAGAGCTTGATGCGCCCGGTGTTGATCCGGAGAGCATCGATATTCAAGTCGATAAGAATATCCTATCGTTTGAAGCAAAGCGCGAGCTTCACGCCAAAGATGATTTCAAATGTGTCTATGGTGAATTCGCTTCAAAAGTATATCAACGTCGCTTTGACATCGGCGAATTGATTAATGCAGAAGATATTCAAGCCAGCTATGAAAATGGCGTTGTTGCCTTGCATTTACCGAAGCGCGTTGAAGCCAAGCCACAAAAAATAAGCGTAGCATTAAACTAGAAGAAAATCATCAGTCCTTGGCTGTTTAGAGCCAGGGACTGATGAGAAGTTTAATTGCAGCAGCGCCGGCGAGTAAAACGACGGCGATATCAAATATATGTTGAGGAATTTTCTGCAGGGCCCATTTACCGATAAACACGCCAATAAAAATAATTGGTAATAAGCACAGGTCGAAGAGGAATGAGTCCATGGTGATCATGGCTTGACCACCCTTACCGGTAGGCAGGAACATATACAGTGGAACTTTAGACACGTTTAATAAGAGAAAATACCAAGCATTGGTGCCCATGAATTGTTCTTTGGGCATGTTTTTACCAGCCAGGTAAAGCGTCATGATGGGTCCGGCCGCATTGGCAATTAACGTAGAAACGCCACAGGCAATGCCTGTTCCCGCTACGGCAACATGATGATGTGGTGTCAGCCTGTCTCCGAGTTTCTTTCTTAAGAAATATATTATCAACATACCTAAGACGATCGAACCAATGATAATATTAAACATGTCATCTCGGCTAAAATCATTTTCGCTTGGCGGTGGCGGTGGATTTTGATTCATAAAATAAATTAATCCGGCACCGATGACGATGCCAACATAAACCCAAGGTAAGAGGCCAACTAATTTATCCCATTGGGCATGACGCCTATACCAAAACACCGCAAAACAATCTGCGAAAATTAAAATAGGGAGCAGAGCACCAACGGAAACCAATCCACCAAGAGCGGTGGCAAACAAGGGGACAGCGACAATCCCAAAACCAGGAACGCCTGTTTTGGCAATGCCAACAGTGAGTGCAGCGAGGCAGCATAAAACCCACTGAAAGGTGGTGATGTCACTAATATCCATGGCGGCATGGTGCGAGATAAGAAGCGTTTGCAAGTTGTCTTAGAGGACACTTGGTTTTTCGAGACTTGCCTGATTTAATAAAAATTTACGCTGAAGAGCTGGAGTGTGGAAATGCAAGTGCTTAATTTTGGATCGCTCAATATTGACTATGTCTATCAGCAAACACATATAGTGCGTCCTGGTGAAACGTTGGGTTCGCGCTCCATGCAGGTGCATCCAGGCGGCAAAGGGGCCAATCAATCGGCTGCGCTAGGTTTAGCTGGGGTAGCGGTTAAGCATGCCGGGCGCATAGCCAAGGACGGTGAATGGCTACTTGCGCATTTGCAAAAAAGTGGTGTTGATACGACTTTTATCGATACTGACGCAGAGCACACTGGTCATGCGATAATCCAAGTCGACGACCACGGTGAAAATGCCATTATTTTATTCGGCGGTGGGAACCAGTCTATCGAAGAGGAACATGTTGAAAAAGTTATTCAGTCCTATCAGCCTAATGACATTCTTTTGTTGCAGAATGAGATTAATAATATTCCGTTGATTATGCGTAAAGCAGCGGAGCAGGGGATGAAAATTTATTTTAATCCAGCACCATATGAGGACGCTATTCGCGATTTTCCTTTGGATTTGGTATCGTGTTTTATTTTAAATGAAACCGAAGGCGCTGGGTTATCTGAGGCACTTGAGATGGAAGAAGTGCTCGAAAATTTGCACAAGCAATATCCGCAAGCAGATATAGTGCTGACACTTGGTGGCGACGGAGTCTTGTTTAAATCTGCGGATGAACGCATTCAAGTTCCTGCGAATAAAGTTGAGGTCGTCGACACAACGGCAGCTGGCGATACATTTATTGGTTATTTCATTGCTTCGCGCATTAACGGTATGAATGCTGAGCAGTCGTTGAAACGTGCTTGTGCAGCAGCAGGTATTGCAGTCGGTCGCGCCGGAGCATTAGAATCGGTGCCCAACCCGGAAGAAGTCGACGCTCTACTTTAAATAAATTGAATAAAGGCGAGTGCTGTTACTAAATACACACCAACGCCGACTATGTCATTGAGCATGGTGATGAAAGGACCAGCAGCGATGGCGGGGTCTATTTTCATTTTTTCACAGGCAATGGGGATAAATGTCCCAAACAATGCCGCTAAAATAATCGCAATGAGCATGGCGGTGGTAATAGCCCAGCCCAATAGCATTTCACCTTCAGTAACGGCTATATAGGCAAACACACCTAACCCAGTTAAAGCCGCAATAATTATCGACAGCACCATACCGGTTCCAACTTCGCGGATTATACGAGAGCGAATGCGAGCTGGTGCAATATTGCCAGTAACGATATAGCGTAGAGTTACGGTAGAACATTGAATGCCAATATTGCCAGCTAGGGCAGGGACCATTGGAATTAAAGCGACGAGTAAACCATATTCACTGATGTATTCGAGTTGGGTGTCGATCATTGATGCCATGATAAAACCACCACATAGGGTGATTAATAAGTAGGGGAGACGTAGGCCAGCACGGCGAAAAATGCTATCATTGTCTTCGAAACTTTCTGCGGTACCGGCAACAGCTAACATGTCTTCTTCGACTTCATCTTCAATTAATTCAGCTACATCGTCCCAGTTAATGATACCACAAAGAACGCGGTCGTTTTTTATCACAGGAATAGCGGAAATATTATGCGTAACCATAATGTCAGGAACCACGTCCTCATCGACGTTAATATCGACGCTGGGAATATTAGTTTCTAAAATACTTTGAATTTTCACATTGCTTTCAGCAAGTGCCAAAGCGCGATAGCGAACTTGTCCTTCGAGGCGACCGCGCGAATCAACAACGTACAATGCGCCTTCGTGGTCATCTTCTGCTTTTCGTAATTGATCGCGGGCTTGTTCAACACTAAAATAGGCTGGTACCGTAACAAACTCATTGGTCATTAAACGACCGGCGCAATCTTCAGGTAATTCATATTGTTCCTGAATCTTTGCTTTTGCATGGTCAGCTAATTTTCCAAATATGAGTTCAACGCGTTCCTCTTCAAGATGATCTAAATAATAAACAGCATCATCATGTGCGGCCTCGGTAATAAGTTTAAGTAATTCTTCATCACTCAACGCTTCTAAGCAGGCGTCGCGTAGTTCAGGGGGTAGATCCTCAAGTACTTCCCCTTGGATATCTAAGGGAAGTGCCTTGAATACTTGTACAGATTGTTCGGGTTCGCATTCACGTAAGCCTTCTTGTATTTCAGCAACGCGAAAATCGAAAATAAATGCGGCGAGCGCCTCGGCGCCACCTGACTCATATGCCTGCCACATATTCTGCGCTAAGGAGGTGTTCAGCATGCGTTTCCCTTGCTGTCAGGTAGACGGCACTCTGATGTAAACCATCGGTTAAGCAAGCCCTATGCATCTTGGACAAAGCGTAGAATGCCACTAGGCTGTTTTGCCCTCACTTGGTATTGGAGAAATGTTCATGGGATCACAACCAAATATTCTTCTTATTTTCACTGACATGCAGCGCGCTGATACGATTCACGCACTCGGTAATCCAATCATTAAGACACCACATTTGGATTCATTGGTTGCACGCGGCTCAGCATTTACCAACTGTTATACTCCGTCGCCGGTATGCGTATCGGCGCGTTATGCGATGCATTATGGTATTTATCCGCATCGATCTGGTTGCACAGAAAATATGCAAATGCCAGATGATAAAAATAATTCGTTTGTTTATCATCTGGGTGAGGCGGGTTACAAAACTCATGGCATTGGTAAATGTCATTTTACTCCTGATTCACATGCGTTGCGTGGTTTTCAAGGTAGGGAGAAGCAGGAAGAAATAACCGGCGAACCAGATAAAGATGATTATTTACAAGCGCTTTTTGGTGCTGGTTATGATCATATAACCGATCCGCACGGTGTTCGTGGTGAGATGTATTATATTCCACAGACCGCGCAGATGCCTGCGCGCTTGCATCCAACGCAATGGATAGGTGATCGCAGCATCGCTTTTATCGAAGAGCAGGAAAAAAGTGATCAGCCATGGTTTTTATTTTCAAGTATTATTCATCCACATCCGCCATTCGCCTTGCCAGCACCGTGGCATAAACTCTATCGCTCACCAAATATGCCGTTGCCGATGGTGCCACAGGATTTTGAGTCTTTGTGGACGCATATTAACCGTACTCAAAATCGCTACAAATATCGTGATCAAGGTATTGATAATAATTTAATGCGCTTGATTAAAGCTTATTATTACGGTTGTGTCTCTTTTATTGATTTTCAAATTGGTCGTATGTTAGAATCGTTAAAGCAGACAGGTCAATTAAACAACACCCTTATCATTTTCACATCTGATCATGGTGAGCACCTTGGTGATTATAACTGCTTTGGTAAACGCAGTATGCATTCAACGTCTTCACGCGTGCCAATGATCACCTGTTTGCCAGGTACGGTTCCGGAAAATAATATTGTCGCACAACCAGCAAGCTTGGTTGATGTAAGTGCTACTTGCTTAGACGCGGCGGGAATTGCTGATAAAGCTGCAGACATGGATGGCGAGTCATTGATTCAAGTGGCTCAAGGAAAGTCTGATCGTGAATATGTCTATTCTCAGTGGAACAGTTTGGGTAATGCTCAGTACTTAATTGCTGGTGAACATGATAATTTCTTTTATTCAGCGGCTGATAACAAGAAATTTTACTTTGATAAGCGAGTTGACCCTGAGGAAACACGTAATCGCGCTTATACTATTGGCCCAGGTAGAGAACAATCTGCGGCAATGGAGTCTCGTTTATTAAAGTTTTTACAGTCGCACAAAGTAACTGACGCGTTTGAAGAAACCAAGGACGGTCTTGATTGGAAGGAATATCCTAAGCAAGAATTCTTCAATGATCCTGATTATGGGCTATTACAACAAGATCATCCATGGGCAGTTGATGACATAGAAGGTTATACTGATAGAGCTAAACCACAGCCATAATCCAAATGCGTTATTTCCTAAAACGTTTATTTGTGGTGGGCTTTATATTTGTAGTGCTCATGAGTGTCATCGGATTGTCATGGCCCTTGATGATAGCTGGTGAATCGAAACTTGTCGTTCAGGTGAAGCATCATGGCAATGCTGAGCCTTTGCTCTGCGATGGTCATCATTTGCGATTACTATCAGCAAATCTTGCGCATGGCCGCAGTGATGGCGCGCATCAAATGAGGCAGAATGATGAACAAATAACTGAAAATCTGAGAATACTTGCATCCGTGCTCAAACGTGAACAGGCTCATTTAGTCGCATTGCAGGAAGCGGATGCACCATCGTGGTGGAGTGGTGATTTTAATCATTTATCTTTTTTAGCGGAAGAGGCTGGCTATGCGCAGTCAGTGCATGGACCACATGTGACTGGATTAGGATTATCATATGGAACAGGGTTTTTGAGTAATGTGAAAATAAATGCAGCTTGGTCACATACATTTGAGCCGACACCGCCGACGATGTCTAAAGGTTTTACGCTAATTAAAATTCCAATTATGCATCCACATTATTCTCATATTTACGCAGCTTCGTTACATACCGATTTTGCTAGTGCTAGCGCGCGATCTCAGCAACTTGATTATCTGGCTGAAGTCCTGCTTAGCTTGGACGCACCTTATGTCGTACTCGGCGACTTTAACTGCCAATATATGAGTAAAGGTTCGCCTTTACCTTTATTTCTAGAGAAGGTTAACTTAAAAACTTATAAACCATACGAATCAAACCATTCATTTGATACATTCCCAGCCTTAAACGTACGAATAGATTGGATTTGTATCCCGCGTCATTGGATGTTTCAACGTTTTAACGTCTTAAAAGATGTTGTATCCGATCATTCACTAGTAGTGGCTGATATAAAAGTCGTAAGCCCAAGCCCTTAATGGAACTTGAGTTGCATTTGCTTGATATTTATACACAGAATTATCTTGTTTCTCAGTTATGAGGTCTCTATAATTGTTTATTAATTATGAGTTAATCTATGACTGCTATACTTATTGTTGAAGATGATGAGGTTTTGTTGGCTGTTTTGTCTAAAACAGTAACACGTCTTGGATTTGATTGTTTTGAAGCGATTAATGGGGAAGTGGGATTGGCAATTTTATCTGAACATGAAGAGATAAGTGTGGTATTAACTGATTTAACTATGCCTGGAATGGATGGACTTGAATTTTTTAATCATGCTCGTGCTCTACGCCCAGATTTGCGTGGTATCTTATGTAGTGCTTATATTACGTACAATAACATAAGCCAATATATACATGCTGGATTTGCCGATTGTTTATCGAAGCCGTTGGAAATACCACATCTAGAGCAGAGTTTGCGTATATTAATGGATAAATCAGGTCGCTGGAAACGTCGTTCTGGTATCTTGCGAACCCTACAATAACTGTTCTATCCTTAGATCTGCTTGCAATTGTATTAATTACAGGTCAATATTATTTAAATGAATGATGTAGCAGAAGCTGCTGTTGCTATTATTACAGTAGGATTTAGTCGTGATATTTTATTAGTCAGACGTGCCGATAATCCTCAGGACCCATGGGCTGGACACTGGGCGTTTCCTGGTGGTCGTCGTGAAGAGGGGGAGAGTATTATTGAGACCTGTATTCGCGAATGTGAAGAGGAGTGCGGAATATTATTGGCAGCAGATGCAATCCGAGAAACGTTACCTATTTCGTATGCCGGTTTATCAATGAATCGTTCCGTAGCAGTCGCTCCCTTTCATTGGCATTTTGAAGAAGCCCCAGTTATCAAACTCGATGTTACTGAATTGCAGTCTTCAACGTATTTACCATTGGATCGTTTTAGAAATTTATCGCATCATTCATCTGGCCGCTTGGCAGTAGCTTATCCAGATCGCGACTATCCGTACCTCGAGCTTGAGGGTACGCCACTGTGGGGCTTCACTTATCAAGTGCTCCATCAGTGGTTGGACCCTAAGTAATTGTCAATATTACAGTTAGAAAAATACTTTCCTTTGATATTTAGTTAGTAAACTTTATTAACTAATATGAAAGCACACAATGTCCGTTTAGCTAACCAGCGCTTGATCCTCGATCACTTGCAGCGTCATGACTTGAGTACAAAGGCCTCAATCGCTGAGGCTTGTGGGCTGAGCAAGCCGACTGCTGGTAAAATTATTGATGATTTTATTGAAGCAGGTGTGGTGACGAACACCAATGCCGTTGCGACTGAGCATGCGTTGGGTCGTCCTGGTCAAATGCTTGCATTGGACAGTCAAAGCGCTCGCTATGTGTTAATAGAATTATCTGCGCGAAGCATTGTTTTTCGTTTAGCAAGTATCTCTGGGGATTCACTAAATGACCAGGAATATAAGGCGCCACAATCTGCAAACGAATTTATCAGCCTGTGTAAAAAATGGAAAAAAGAGCATGCACCGAATACGCTCTGGGCTTGTGCTTTATCGGTACCGGGTGTTGTAGATGAGGCAAAAAATAAAGTCATCAAATCTCCGAATTTACCATGGACCGAAGAATCTGCTTGGTATGAGCAAATATGTAACGTATTTGCCTGTTCGGTAGCAATGGTTCAAGAGATACGAGCGCTGGCCTTGGCGCATGTCCATACAAAAAACAGTCCAGAAAACTTTTTATTCATTTATAATGGTGAAGGTCTTGGTGGTGCATTGGTTATTGATGAGCAATTATTTAAAGGTGCAGGTGCCTTGAGTGTGGAAATTGGACATACACCAATTGATGGTAATGATCGACAATGCGGTTGTGGTAATAAGGGTTGCTTAGAGACCTTAATCGCAGAACCAGCTTTATTAAAAGAATATCAAGTAAAAAACTGGTCTGACTGTGTTGAGGCAATCCAAAAGAGTTCTCACGCCTTAGATGAAAAAATCCCTGCATTTGCCAAACACATTGCTAGTGCAGCCAATATTAGTGGCGCAGATCATGTTGTTTTAGCAGGAAATATAAATGATTGGCCGCATGATACTAAAAAAGATCTTGAGGCGCGTATCGGCAAGCAGTGTATGTATAGCCAATTTGGCACCATGAATATTCACTACAGTCAGGTGACCTTTCAACGTGGCTTAGTAGCTTATTTGTGTGATTACTTTTTAGCAACAACAATGAATTGGGAAAAACCATGTCAGCAACAAGTGGCGTAAAATGGGAGCAACGTTGGCATCCGCTGCGTGAAGAGTGGGTGGTTATAGCAGGGCATCGTAATAGTAGACCGTGGCTCGGTGAAACCGTAGAGAAGGAAGAAGATAAAACGCCTGAGTATATTGACGATTGTTATTTGTGCCCGGGAAATCCGCGTGTCAGTGGCGCGCGAAATGATCCGTATACTGGTATATTCGTCTTCGACAACGATCATCCTTGTGTTGGTCCTGATGCACCTATGGAAATTGGGAAAGCACCGGGGATTTATCAAAATAAACCGGCTAACGGTTTAGCCCGTGTTTTATGTTACAGCCCTAAGCACAACACGACCTTGGCAGAACTATCAGTTGATGGTGTTGATGACTTACTCGCTGCCTGGCAACAGGAATACACAGAACTGTCTACTCGTGATGATATCAACCACGTATTAATTTTTGAGAACAAAGGTGATGTAGTGGGGGTTTCAAATCCACACCCACATTGCCAAATTTATGCGACCAATTTTCTATTTAAAACGACCGAAGTCGAAGCTGATGCTATGCGCAATTACCATGCTGCGCATGGTTCCTATTTAATGGATGGAATTATTGCAAGTGAACAAGAGGACGGCCGCCGCATTTTAGCTGAAAACGAATATGCCATTGCTTTTGTGCCGTATTTCGCGCGCTATCCCTATGAAACATTAGTTGTACCAAAGCGCCAAGTGTCGAGCATTGCTGGATTAACTGAAGCTGAACGCCGTGGCTTTGCTGAAGTACAGCGAGAAGTGCTCATACGCTTTGATAATTTATGGAATATGTCATTTCCATACTTGCAAGTGTTGCATAATGCTCCTTGTGACGGCGGTGATTATGCTAGCTATCATTTTTACATCCAATTCTTACCACCATTACGCAAACCGAATTTATTGAAATATCTGGCAGGACCGGAGATCGGTGGCGGTAATTTTCTTAACGATACCTTGCCAGAAGATAAAGCCGCTGAGTTACAAGCTGTTGCTTCAGTACATTATAAGGAGCACGCCCATGGCCACGCTTGAATCATTAATTGACGTTATCAAAGTCTTGCACGATCAAATTCGTGATGCCGTTGTCGCAGCCTGTGAACAACAAGCTGTCGAAGATTTATCAGCAATCGCAGCGGATGATGCCGGCGATACGATTTACGCTGTCGATAAGGTGAGTGAAGAACTGTTAATTGAAGTGCTCAGTGAGCATGCTCAAGAAGAGCCGCTTATTTTAATTGCAGAAGGCATACCTGGTGATGGTTCTATGGTTTTACCTCAAGGCGCAAAAGCAGAAGACGCAGCTTGGCGTATTATAGTTGATCCAATTGATGGCACGCGCGGTATCATGTATCAAAAACGCAGTGCCTGGATTTTAACTGGTATTGCACCGAACAAAGGACCGGGAACGAGTCTCGTTGATATTGAAGCAGCAGTGCAGACAGAAATTCCACTCGTTAAACAACATTTATCTGACCAATTAATAGCGCAGCGAGGACAAGGCGTTCAAGCACAACGTTATAACCGTATTAATAAAGAATCACATGCATTTACCTTGAGACCATCACAATCAGATACGATCGCTCATGGTTGTGCTATGATTAGCAGGTTTTTTCCTGGTGTACGTGATATTATCGCAGCGATTGATGAGGAAGTCATTTTAGAAGTGCTCGGAGCCCCAGAGCCAGGCAAGGCCTTGTGTTTTGAAGATCAATATGCGAGTAGTGGTGGTCAACTCTATGAATTAATGGCCGGCCATGATCGCTTTGTTGCCGATATTCGTCCGTTGTTGGCGGAAGAGCATGCGAAACGTGGTATTCAATCAGGATTATGTTGTCATCCTTATGATGTGTGCACAGCATTAATCGCTGAAGAGCTTGGTGTTATTGTTACCAACGAAATTGGTGAGCGTTTAAATGCGCCGTTAAATGTCGAAGCCGATGTTAGCTGGGCTGGCTATGCGAATAAAACTATTCATGCCAGTGTTGCACCCGCATTAGCAAAAGCTTTGGCTAAACGCTCCTTGATTGCTGAGGTAGATGTATGAGCACGCAGTTGCAATTAACGGATGTCGATGTTTTTTGTGCACATTTAAATAGTGAAGCATCTGCATTCTTTAATACCGATGAATCTATTATGATTAGCCGCGCCCCAGGGCGATTAGATGTTATGGGTGGTATTGGTGATTACAGTGGCTGTCTCGTGTTAGAAATGCCTTTGGCTAACGCGACCTTATGCGCTGCACAAGCGCGAACAGATGATCGCATCGTTTTGTGTTCTGTTGATCCTGGCCAGGCTCATTCCTCAATGCAGATTGAGTATGCATTAAATGAATTGCAGAGTGGTGCATTGGCGAGTATTGACCAGGCTCGATCGTATTTCGAATCAAAACCAGACGAACAATGGGCTGCTTATATCGTGGGCGTCTTAATTGTTCTTAAAGAAAAATGTGGATTGGAAATTAATCAAGGCATTACGTTTTATGTTAACTCACAAGTGCCACTGGGTAAAGGTGTCAGCTCATCTGCGGCGCTTGAAGTGGCGTGCATGCAGGCTGCGTGTGCTGTTTATGGAAAAAGTTTAGATCCAATTCAATTGGCCGTTCATTGTCAGCAAGTTGAAAATTTAGTTGTCGGTGCGCCATGTGGTCTTATGGATCAAATGGCATCATCTACTGGGCAGTCGCATCATTTAATGCGTATGCATTGTCAGCCAGCAGATGTACAGGGGCATATACCCATTCCAGAACATTTAGGTGTCTGGGGTATTGACTCTGGCATTCGTCACGCTGTTGGTGGTTCTGATTATGGCAGTGTTCGAGTAGCCGCGTTTATGGCTTATCGAATTTTAGCGGACCAGCTTGGTTTTGATGTGGAACGTAATGATGAGGGTCTATCTATTGCTGATAATAAATGGAATAATTACCTAGCAAACGTCAGTCTTGATGACTGGCAAAATAATTACGCTGAGCAAATTCCTGAACAAATAAGTGGTGCTGAATTTATAGAGCGTTATCAAAATACTCATGATAGCGTGACGAGTATTGATTCGGAAGCGATCTATTATCCAAGGCGATGTGCGTGGTATCCCGTGGGAGAACAGGATCGCGTTGAGCGTTTTGTGGAGCTACTCGAGCAAGTGCCAAGTGAAGACAAAAATATTCGACTTGGTGAAATAATGTTTGCTTCGCACGATGCCTATTCTGCAATTGGACTAGGTAGTGATGGCACCGATCATCTAGTTAAATTAGTGAAAGAGATTGGTCCACAAGGCGGTTTGTATGGCGCAAAAATCTCCGGTGGCGGTAGTGGTGGTACGGTGGCTATACTGGGACGACATGATGCTCAGTCTGCTGTTGAAGAAGTCATGCGTCGCTATGCGGCGGAAAGCGGTCGTGAACCAGAATTGTTTTCCTCATCATCACCTGGCGCTGGTGCATTTGGAACTATTAAATTTACATTAGACAAGGGTTAAGCGATGAAGGTTTTAGTGACTGGTGGAGCAGGTTATATCGGATCGCATGCTGTTAAACGTTTGATGGCATCAGGGCATCAAGTCGTTGTATTGGATAATTTATTTAGGGGACATCGTGAAGCTGTTCCAGCGACTATTCCGTTTTATGAAATGGATATTCGCCATACAGATTCAGTAACGACCGTTTTGCGCGATGAAAAAATAGAATGCGTGATGCATTTTGCTGCCTTGGCCTACGTAGGCGAATCGGTACATGAACCAATGATGTATTATAATAACAATACCAGTGGCACGGTCAGCTTGCTCGAAGCAATGGATGCGGCTGGCGTTAAACAGTTTGTGTTTAGTTCAACCTGTGCGACTTATGGTGAGCCAGCACAGATGCCTATTACTGAACAGACACCACAGCAACCAATTAATCCGTATGGTCAATCTAAATTAATGATCGAAAAAGTCTTGGCTGATTATAAACACGCCAATCCCGATTTTGCGTATGCCGCGCTGCGTTATTTTAACGTCGCTGGTTCCGCTGCAGATGCTAGTATCGGTGAACATCATGAGCCTGAGACTCATGTCATTCCATTATTATTGTTTGCAGCACTTGGGAAGCGCGATGCATTTACGATTTTCGGCGAAGATTATGAGACCGATGATGGTACCTGCATTCGTGATTATATTCACGTTGAGGATTTAGTAGATGCCCACGTCGTGGTGATGGAAGCGATGCAGGCGGGGGATGAGCGAATCTATAACTTAGGTATAGGTCGCGGAGTAAGCGTCAAAGAATTAGTAGACGCGGCTAAAAAAGTAACTGGTGTTGATTTTAAAGTGCTCAGCGGTGAACGTCGTGCTGGTGATCCACCACAGCTCTACAGCGATCCGTCGAAGATAAAAAGCGAACTCGGATGGTCGGCATCTTGTGTTGACCTTGAGGCAATGATTGATTCTGCTTGGCAATGGTTTCAGCGGAATCCGGATGGTTACGTATAAAGTCTGTAACATCTGATGCGCTAAGCGGGTATTCTAGTTAGAATGTGAATCTGCTGCCAAGAGTGTTCATGAACATGTCATCTTTAGAGGTAAACTGAGCGTTTATTAGTAGTCTCTTCGTAGCAGAATCCCACATGCTTTGAGATCGGAGCTTTCTAGGCTCCTGCCCCATTTTCCTAGCCAATAGGAGATCATTATGTTGCGCCTTCTTTCCCTAATGTTTTTGTGCTGCGCTTT
>JANQLF010000051.1 GCA_028280785.1 Planctomycetota bacterium | reverse complement strand
GCAAACCAGTGAAGGAACGCACCGTATCGCCGCAGGCATCCGTGGTGATCGTGATGTCAACGAAATTAAATTAACCAACGCTATTACCCGGGCGTTGGGAAATGATTGTATAGATCTACGGGCTATGAGTGATGATGAAGTGCGCGAGGCGACCCATGCCGAACCTGGCTTTGCCGGACCTACAACTGCATTATCAGTGGATAAATGTATTTTAGATTTATCTCTCAAGGATGTAGGCGGTCTCGTCTGTGGTGCGAATAAAACAGATTATCACCTTGCCGGTTTTCACATTGAGCGTGATGCGCGAGAACATGTTTTTGAAGATATTTTACTTATTAAAGCGGGTGATGCTTGTCCGTTGAGTGGTAAGGTGCTGGAAGAACGTCGCGGGATCGAAGCTGGTCACATTTTTAAACTCGGCATTAAATACTCAGAACCGATGGAGGCGATGTTTACTGATCAAGACGGTAAACGTAAGCCAATGATTATGGGATGTTATGGTATCGGAACGAGCCGTGTGGCCGCTGCTGCAGTAGAGCAATACCATGATGATAACGGTATGATTTGGCCAATGCCGATTGCGCCTTATCACTGTGTTATTTTAGCAACGAAAAAGAATGACGAAGAAAGCCATCAAGCAGCCGCTGCATTATACCAATCTTTATTAGATGCCGGTGTAGAATGTATTTTAGATGATCGTGATCTCGGTCCTGGTGTTAAATTTAAGGACTGGGATTTGATGGGTATTCCGTTGCGTGTTGTTTTTGGGCGAGGATTTGCAGAGCAAAAAGTCGAAGTCAAAGAACGCGCCAGTGAGGCGAGCGAAATTTCGGTCGATGATGCGCAGGCATGGGTAACGGATCGCGTATCAACTACTGCCACGTAAGTGGTCGTTCAATATGCCATGCATAAGAAGAGTTTTTAAATGACTCTTCTGGTCCGAGCGCACAGATACGACTCTGTTCTAGATCTGCGATTATCCGCGCAGCTTCTTTGATGTCTTCTTTAGTGACTGTTAATAATTTACGTCTGTATTCCTGCCAATCAGCTTCACTTAATTTATGCCGCTCCATTTGAATGCGGCGTTTGATATTGCCAAATGGGCTGCTCGGTTTATCAAATTCTGCAACGGCACTTATGATCGCTTCATCAATTTCATTTTGATTGAAGGTGTGTGTCTGTAAAAATTCGAATGCATCCTGCATGGTGGCAATAGAGGCATCTAATCCTGGGTCTCGATAACTGGTCAATACAAATGTTTCGAGACTTGGATTGTAAAATGCCGAAGCGCCATAAGCACCTTGTTGTTCACGTAAACGCGTATGTAAGAACGTATTGGTCATGAGATGCCCAATAACCGCCAAGCTTGGTGCATAGTGGTGATCAAATGCAGGGGCGGGAACGGCGCATGCACAATGATGAATAGTCGCGTTAATAATAAATGCCTGAAACGGTGGACTAGATGTATGGTTTACAGGAGACTGTTGACTTGGTAACGAATTTTTACTCCAGGCATGGAGTGATCTTGGCTCCTGTTGTTGAGCCACATGTAAGGCAGTTTCTTTCCAATGTATTGATTGATAAAAATCGTGGACCTGCGCTTGGAATTGTTTGATGTCTGATTTAGCATTGAGCAGATATTGATAATGCGGGAAGCCTGTTTGTGCATTTCTTAATTGAGCAATGGCTGAGCAGCCCGCTTGGCTGGATAATGCAGCATATTTAGTTCCATGTGAAACAAATTGTTCTTTATGCGCGTGTAGAGATTGATCACATAATTCACCAAGGCGTTCTTGTTCATCGAGGCGTAGGTTTGTTAAATAATCAATGAAGGTAGCCTGCATCTCATCAAGATTACTGCTTAAGCCCCAGGCACTGGTGCATAAGCTGGCATGTAACGAGCCTGCATCCATCCACGTATCAATGGAAGAAGAAATATTCCCAAAATGTTGATGCAATAATTTTCCACTTTGTTGATAGTCGAAATGCTTAAATCCAACTTCACTGATTAATCGAGTCAAGCTGAGGCTAGCATGATGATCATTATCTTGCGTGAATTGAATAGGGGTGGACGCATGCAAAAGGGTGAGGCCATTACTCAAGCACGGCATGTATCCCGACTGATAATGCTCAAGTGGATAATGTTTTGCTATATCGTTTACCGAAACCATGGGTAAAATATTGGGATCATCGGGTTTTTGCTGCCGTTCTTTTAAGGACTGTTCTTGTTTGCAGTATTGTGATCTTGCATTGTCACTTAATGCGTCGAGAAGCTTCTCTTCGTGCTGGTGTAGTGTCTGGTGATAATCGGCTTTTCCGGTGGTTTTTAAAATAACTGTTTGGAATTCTTTGAGCAAGCGACTAGAGATTAACTCATTTAGTGCCTGTGTATGTTCTCCATAAAGCTCTTTTAACTTTTTGAAACAATAGTTGGTATCGATCATTGTTTGTGGTGAAATATGATAATTCCATGCATCCAATAACTGTTCACATAATTGTAGGCCAAACGGCTCTTGTTCTCCACCAATATAACGCTCTTGCATTTCCACCTGATTAATAGCATCGCGAATTTCTGATTCACTAAATCCATTTTCACAAATAGCATTGAGCGTTGTTAGAATAAGTTGTTCAATGCGTTCGTAGTTGCTTGGATCACATCCATGCGCTTCAACACTGAACATGCCATTACGACAATAATCCCAATAACCAGAGCCCTCGATGCTTTGACATAAGCCACTGGGTTCGAGTGCATGTCGCAAGGGTGAAGCAGCATGACCGATTAACAATTCTTCGCAGACATCACCAACTAATGATTCGATTGGATCGGCGGCGTCACCCCATAAATAGGCGATTATCAAATGCCCACTTTCTTCTTGGGCGTCGTCTTCACTTATTGGTATTGGTATACTATGGGTACTGCGTGTATTGTTTGCTTGAATTAACGATGGTGCATCATCGGCTGCTTTTTGAGTAAATTCATAAGCAAGTAATTTATTATGCAAAGTTGGAATATCTAACGCACCATACGTCGCAATGCATGCATTGGCGGCGTGATATTTTTGTGTATGAAAATTTCGTAATGTTTCAGCATTTAATTGCGGGATAACAAAGGGGTCACCGCCAGTGTTACGTTCGTACGGTGTGCCAGGCAGGAGGTGCTTGCATAAGGCTTGGTAAAGTATCGAGTCTATGTCACTCGAGTCGCCTTTCATTTCATTATACACGACACCATTGTGGATAAATGAATCGTTTTCTCCTGGACTATAGCGATGTGCTTCCTGGGCGATGTCCAATTCATGTAAATTAGGATTGAAGACAGAGTCGACATAGACATCAAATAGGTTGTAGAAATCTTGTTCGTTTTGCGTGGAGAATGGATACCAGGTGCAGTCACTCCCTGTCATCGCATTCATGAAGGTTTGCATGCTTCGACGCAGCATCATGAAGAAGGGGTCGCGAACCGGAAACTGCTTGGATCCACAGAGGACACTGTGCTCTAAGGCGTGGGCTACGCCGCTGTCATCTTCGACTGTTGTGCGGAAACCAATGGCACAGGCTCGGTGCTGATCAGCGGTGTCTAAATGTAAATGACTGAGGCCAGACGAATTACGATAAATATGTAGTTCGAGGCCAAGATCGGTGAGCTGAATCTGCTCTTCAAGTGCGAATGATTGTTTCACGGATGATGATGCTCTGTGTTTCCCAATCTGCCGCAAGAAGCGTGCTGCGAGTGCCCTGCGAATTTGCTATAAAGTATTTGATTCATGGACTTTGAGTAGAATACTCTTGTTGTTTCTTGCCCTCAAAAGGAATCAAACAACGATTTGAAACAAATTTATGGCAATTGATGCAAGCAGTGTTTTCAATGATCGATACGAATTGATCCGCCTGATTGGTAAGGGGGCGACCGGATTAGTTTATTTGGCTTACGATAGCCATCTTGATCGTGAAGTGGCAATTAAGGTCTTGGACCAAAGCGTCGAAGGCAACGATGATGTTTTAAATCGTTTCGAACAAGAGGTGCGCATCACTGCTCGCTTACAACATCCCGGTGTGGTTGCGGTTTTTGAAAGTGGTCAATCTCAAGACCAAATGCCGTGTTATGCGATGTCTTTGGCTTTGGGTGAAACGCTTGAAGATTTCCTCGATGGTTTGCGCGAATTAGACAAACCATGGGAGACCATCACTTTAATCGAGCGGTTAAATATATTTATTAAATTGTTAGAGGTTATGGACTACGCCCATTCTGAAAATGTGGTCCATCGTGATATTAAACCAGCAAATATTATTCTCGGTGAATATGGTGAGGTGCGTGTATTAGACTGGGGACTGGGTCGTATTTTAGAAGAGGGAGAAGACCTGGATGTTGGTGCTGATTTTGATGACCTGTTTGGCGATGAAGCCGGACACGGTAGCACCACTCGATTAAACAAGGTTGAACAGGATAAATCTACACGTGTACGACGTTCAGAAGGGCGATTGAAATCGTCATCACGTATTAGTTCGAGTAATTATACCGATAAATTTGCCGAAACCTTAGTGCCAGGTGAATCCTTGCCAGATGATGATGTCTCTGACATTTCTGGTGAATATCCAAAGCAAGATTTTTACGAAGAGTACACAGATCAGACGGACAATTTACGCCCGAACACGGACCAAAATGTACATCCAACAGAAGCGGATAATCGACAAACCACAACCAGTAGTCGCAGCTCAAACACCAGTACCTCACGCGTAAAGCGTACAGGGCGATTTGATTCAGTGAGTGTCGAGCGACAAACACGCCATGGTGAAATTCTTGGTTCACCGGTGTATATGTCTCCAGAACAAGCGAAGGGCGAAGCCGATACCGCAGATCGTCGTACGGATATTTATTCCTTGGGTGTCATTTTATTTGAACTGTTGACGCTTGAGACACCGCAATCAATGGAAGGTGAAGAAAAACTCCCGGCATTTATTGATCGCATTATCAAAGGCAAACATAAACGCCGTTTGGAAGATATTTGGCCAAGTGCGCCGAAGGCCTTATGCAAAGTGAGTAAAAAAGCGTTATCGCGTTCACCAAGCCGCCGCTATCGCACCTGTAATGATTTAATTAACGACATCAATGAATTATTAGATGAATTATCAGCCTCGTATTCCGAATTAGAACGTCAGCGTTTAGAGCGTGAGCGTCAGGGTGCATGGATTCCAGTGGGTTCGTGGGATTATAGCGAAGAAAGCAAGGTCATGAAACCATTCACGGAAATGGTTAGTGCTTTCGACGGCGAAGCCGTTTCACAGATGATTAACCCTGAACGCGGCGGCTTAATTTTAGGTGGTTGTGGTTTACAAATTTATCCATGCTCAGTGAACGTTGGTGACGATATCCGAGTTACCATGGAATTTACTATTGCTCATGGCAGTGAGGTGTGGGTCTTTTTACGCGGCATGCCACCCGTCTCGTGTTATGCCTTTCGCATTGGTTCGTATAATGGCCAATGGTTAACCGTCTCGCGTATTCGCAGCGTCGATAAATTATTTCAACCTGAAATGCTTACGATGCGTGCGTTGACTGAAGAAGAAGTCACTATTCGCACGACTAAAACAAATCCACGACTACGCCGCCGTTTGGTGGTAGAAGTCGTCGAGTCGACCCTGTCTATTACGATTGACGGCCATGATGTCTTAGCGGTACAAGACCCATGTCCGTTAATGGGCCCGATGCATCAGCAATTAGCAATTGGTACAATGGGTTCTCAAATTGTTGTCCATCATTTTGCAGTCGAACAACGACGCAGTCCATTAATGTTGCCGAGCTATTCGGTGGCCAATGAATTGCTGCGTCAAAATTTATATCCACAGGCAATCACCTATTATCAAAAATTCCTCGATGAGCAGGATGACCAATCGCAAAGTGTTGAAGCAAACTTTATGTTATGCTTGGCTTTCTTGGAAGCCGGACATGTAGAGCAAGCCGAACAGGCCTTACACAACTTCCTTTTAGAAAATATCGAGAATCCATTATCGCGCGATGCTATTTTTGAATTAGCGCGTTTGCGTACGAGTAATGATTATAAGAAAATTGAACTTGGAGTACGCGTTGTATTGAGTTATCAAGAAGCGGATGACCGTGTTCGATCTCGTTTCTGTTTATGGGCCAGCCAATTATTACACGATACGATTTTCTTGAGTGGTATCGATGAAAGTGTTATCGAAGCACTGCGCTTGTTAAAGCATCTTATTCGTGGCTTTTCTGATGAAGATATATTGCTCAACACCATTTCTGGCATTTTGGTTGAGGCCATGCAAGGTCACGGTGCGCGTTTAATTGACTTCCAGGCCAATGATCAATTCACTGAATTTAAGAAAAGTGTCGAAGAATGTTGTAAGCAGGGCTATGCACTCGAGCCTGATTTTATGCGCAGTCCCGTCGAATATGTTGGTATTTCGCGCTTGTTAACAGGTGATAAAGAGGCGATTAATGCCAAGGAAGAATTAATAGACATACGTGAGCATATTCGACCACGTGATATCATGTGTTTAAGTGCTTTGGGTAAGTCTGAGCAATTAGTATTGTTGCTCGAGCGCGAAGAAGCTAAACCAATGATCCAATTGTGTTTGGCTGGTTTGTATGGACGCCTTGGTCAGCATGAACAATCTAATGCATTACTTGATAAATGTTTTCGTTTGATGGACGTTATTGAGAATCACCGCACTGACGTCGAATTAACTACCGTCATGCGCTTAGGCATGTATGGCATGAATTACTTGCCGTGGGAAGTAATTTGGCCACCGATTTCACAAATGTCCCACGAGCCAGAATTGCAGGTGCTGACTGCATGGTTGGCCGAATGTTTAGGCCGCATGGAAGAAGCAGCCGAAGCCTATTTAATGCTACGCGAATCAGAGGCCTTTGGCTTCCGTAACTTAGTTGAGCAAGGCCTTACGCGTTTAGGTATGCTTGCAGAAGCTGACGACGATTAATTAGGCTTGAAATAATTGTTCGCAAGCAGCCGCGGTGCTGAGCAATGATTTTTCTGACCACTGTGGTGATTGGAAATGAATACCAATTGGAAGTCCACTGCTGTCTTTACCACCAGGAACACTAATCGCAGGAATGCCAGCTAAATTAGCAGCGATGGTAAAGATATCGGATAAATACATTTGAATGGGATCATCCATGCGTTCGCCATGTTTAAAGGCGGTGCTTGGGCTGACCAAATCCATGATGACATCACATTGTTTAAATGCGGCTTCGAAATCATTGCACATTAATTTACGTACGCGCATAGCTTGTTTGTAATAGGCGTCGTAATAACCATGACTTAAAACATAAGTGCCAAGCATGATGCGTCGTTTCACTTCTGCACCAAAACCTTCGCCGCGGGTTTTGTAGTAGATGTCAGTTAAATCTTCAAATTCGTCATCACGGAATCCGTAATGGATGCCATCATAACGTGATAAATTAGACGATGCTTCACCGGTGGCGATAATATAATAAACGGCAACGGCGTATTTTTCATGTGGCAAAGAAACAGGGACTAATTCAGCACCAGCTTCTTGTACTAATTGTTTGCAGCGGTCAAAGGTGCTGGCGATGTCACCAGTTAATTGATCTTGATGCTCAGCAATGTAACCAATTTTTTTGCCTTTTAAAACATCAGGATTGGCTGCGAGTACAGCCTCAAACGTCGCGTCGTGTTGTTGCGAAGAAGATGAGCTGTCGAGTGGATCGTGACCGCTCATGACATCAGTGCACAAAGCGGCATCGCTGACACTTTGACTGAAGGGACCAATTTGATCTAAGCTTGAGGCAAAGGCCATAAGACCGTAGCGGCTGACATGACCGTAAGTTGGTTTGAAACCGACGCAGCCACACAGCGATGCGGGTTGTCTAATTGATCCACCGGTATCTGAACCAAGTGCAAGAGGCACAATGCCAGATGCGGCAGAAGCTGCACTGCCGCCAGAGCTACCACCAGGAATACGCTCAGGGTCATGAGGATTTTTTACATTACCATTAACGCTTGTTTCATTGGATGAACCCATGGCGAATTCATCCATATTGGTGTGACCAATAACAATAGCACCCGCATCAATTAATTTTTGCACGGCTGTTGCCGTGTAGGGCGCAACAAAACCTTCGAGAATTTTTGAGCAAGACGTGGTAAGATGATCTTTGTAGCACAGGTTGTCTTTAATTAATAACGGAACACCGGCCAATGGTAATTGATCGCCATTACCAATGCGCTCTTTGACGTTTGCTAATGCTGCTTGGGCGCTTTCCTCATAAATGCGAATAATTGCATTGTTTTCATCATCTTTGGCACGTTGCAGTGCTTCGTCGACGAATTGTGACGGATCGGCGCCTTCTTGAACTTGCTTAACAATATCGCTGGCGAGGGGGCAGGATGCAATTTGGCTCATCGTTCCACCGCCTTTGGTACTAAGAATGCTACTTCGTTAGCCTGCGGAGCATTGGATAAGGTTTCTTGCGTGGTGAACATCTGCTTTTCTTCGTCTTGGCGAACAACATTAACCAATCCGGTTACCTGGGCGATAGGTTCGATGCCTTCGGTGTCTACGGAGCGCAGTTGCTCAACGTAGTGAACGATGGCATCGAGCTCTTTGCTCATCTGTTCCATCTCAGCTTCTGAAAAATCAATGCGAGCCAGATCGGCAATCTTTTTCACTTCATCTATACTAAATGCCATAGCCTTATCCTTTGCGGGGGCGCAAATCTAGTCGAGTGCGGGGATAAGGCAACCAGAGTAGTCTCTCGTTGCTAGTGCTTGTACGAGACCTAGTACTAGTTTTTGGTCTCTAGTAGCGCGCTAATTAAGGCCAAATCTTCGGGGTAGGTCACTTTGATATTGGCTCGCGAGCCAGGGATAACGTGTACAGGAATGCCGGCTGCTTCAAAGAGGCTTGCGTCATCGGTCACTTCAGCACCGGTATCAATAGCTTCTTTATACAGCGGTATGCCAAGGTCTTTGATGAAGCCTTGTGGTGTTTGAGCAAGGAATTTTCCACGTCGATCAATGGTGCCAGTAACAGAACCATCGGTGCCTTCTTTAAGTGTGTCGGTGCAGGGTGTCGCGGTGATAATAGCTTGGTGCTTATCAAGAGCGTCGATGCATTGTTTAATGATGGTTTGACTGATGCATGGGCGAGCGGCATCGTGCACGAGGATTTTAGTTATGCTTTCGTCAACAAATTGAAATGCGTTAAAAACACTGTGTAAACGTGTGCTGCCGCCTTCTAAGGTACGAATATTTTTAAAGGGGTGAAAGGATATGCCGGCGTGAATATCATCGACGATTTGTGGGGTACATGGAATGAGGATTTGATCGACGAGATCAATAAATGGGAGCAGGCTATGAACAAATAGCGGATCGCCGTTTAATTGGACCAGTTGCTTGGTGGCACCGAAACGTTCGCTTGAACCGGCGCACGGTAATATCAAGCAGGTGCTCATAATTTAGTTTTTGGGTTGTGCACCAGTTAGTGCATCGTCCTCGTTAGGATCTTCTTCATTCGGGGTAGTGCTGGTTTGTGGTAAAAAGGTTTCGTCTTTGCCAGCCTGACCCATGACGGCCTCGTTATCTTCGACAGGCACTTTATTTTTTTTCTTTTTCTTGCCTTTTTCGAGTGGAGCGGTTTGGTTCATCACCGTATTTGGGGCAAAAGTTGAGTTCATATCTTGATTAGGCGGAATGTGCTCAGGAATGTCCGATTCATCATCATCTTTGCCACCAGAGACGATGAGGAATATGATAACGATAAGAAGGATGCCTATTACAGAACCAAGTATGATTGTCGTCGACATTACTACTCCAAGATTAATCAGTATAGGAACTTAGAATCTTTTTCCAAGTATTGATCAGTGCTTTGGCTGAGGCTGTGCTACGGTCTGCTGCTTCGGAGGAGAGCCATAACCAAACTCCGTGGCCAAGGTATCCAGATAATTTGGCTCAACAGGTTCAATCTTTTTGAATTGAAGTGTGCTCTCTGCTTCGACAGCAAGTTCCCCAGCCCATAGTCCATCAGTGATCATATCGAATGGGAAACGCTGCCACCAGGGACGTGGGCTCAGCAATTTTTGATGAGCGCGATAAAGATGGCCTTTTTGATCACGATACCAGGCATCGACATAGAGTTCGGTGGGAAGTGGGTCGACAACTGTAATGATTTGTTTGTTGCCTTCGTATTTGCTTCCATTCTTAAAAATATGGACGTCACCAGGGACTTCATGGGTTTCAACATGCAAACGATGTTCAACGCAGGCACTCAAGTAGAGAGCGATAAGTGCTAAACTAATAAACCTAAGCATCTGCCTGCTGATCATTGCGCGCTACAGCATACACCGACAGCACAATTTGTCCGCACAAAAGTATGAGCATGATGCCAACGTTGCGTTCACTAGATTTATGGGCGACCTGCAATACAGCGTCCTGTTGCTTATATGCTTCAGTGTCTTTCTCTGCTTTATCGCGTTGAATATGTGCTTCTGTAATGGCATAGGTGTTGTGAAATGAAAGATACTGAAATAGCCCAATACCCAGAATTAATACAGCGCAAATTATAGAACGAATGAGCTTATCATTTTTGGCGCACAGAATAATAATGCCGATACTGATGCACAATAAAGCTGCAAAGAACGCCCAGCCCGCATCAGCCCACATAGTGAAATTACCATTTTGTGTACCAGGTTGCATGCGTTTAAAAATGACTGGCAGTACGATGGCCATATAGCCAGCAATCCAAGCGCTGGATAGTATGGCGAGCAATGACCATAAGATGCGATGAATCATTCTAATTCCGTGATCAAGCAAATCGAAATAAGGTTATTGCGATCAATGCGACAGCGCTTCCGGTTAACACGCACGCCGATGCTTTTAGTTTCGAGTGCGTAGACTTCTTTCGAACTATTGGCTTCACGTGGATCATGAAAATCAGCATTAATAAATGATACCGACCCAGCGTCGTAGCCAGAGAGGGTGCCATAAATGACAAAGCCATCTTTGAGGTCCACGCAGACAATTTGGTCTTTAAATTCGTGTAACCAGTCTTCTTCGCTCATATATTAATATAATCCGGTGCACTCGGTCCTTGGCCATGGAGATAATTCCGCAGCGCTCGAATGCATTTTTGTCGACGTTTTTGCGCGGTGCGTTTAAATAAATTTTCAATGAGTATTTCAATGCTTGAATCAACATGCTCGCCTTCGAGCGGAATTTCAGCACGACCCATGGTACGATGACCGCCGGCTGAACCGAGTTTACTAAAGGCATCTTTAGCGCGTTTGCCAACGTCTTGTCTGTGACCGTCACCGCGGAAAACCACAATTAATTTGTCTTCAACTTTTCCAGCGCAGACAACCCAGTTAATGCCACAGGTTAAAAGCATAAAATCAGCTGATTGCACTAAAATGTCAGGGGTAGGGATTTCACCGAAATGAACCAACATCATATCGCGCATGACCACGCGATGATTAATGCCCCAACCAATATAATCGAGCAGACCCATTGGTACTTGGGAACCATTCAGACGAGCTAAAAAGTGTTGGTCAACTTTGGAATGTAAGGTGTCGTAAATTTTAATATCGGCACTCGTAGCATTACGCAAAAGGTTGTTGGTATCAGTGGTCAGACCATAGAGCAACGCCGTGGCTAATTTTTTATTAATTGGAAAATTACCCTCGACTAAATACTCAGTCATCATACTGGCAACAGCGCCGTAATGTTCGCGTAAATCAACAAAAACCGCGTTGGTGTCTTCTAATTTAGGATGATGGTCAATGATAACATGCGCTTTAGGTGGATTTTCTTTCCAGAAGCCAGGTTGGCAGTCAACAGTAGCGACGAGGTCTGCAGCTTGTCGTTCGGTTTCGCGTAAACGGTCGATCGGTTCTTTTAAATAATTAATTAAGAGTTTATTTTGATAACGCTGAATTTCACCGGTATAACGCATGATCGGTTGAGCACCGACAGAGCGCCAGATGTTAGCAAGGGCTAATGCAGATCCAATTGCATCGGGATCTGGATCACCGTACATAAGGATGAGCGGTAATTCAGAGTGGCGACCTAATTCACGGAGGCGATCAAGACGGCGTAGGATGCCCAATCGACGGATCAGATTGCGTCTGGTGGTCGATTGTGGCTCAGCCAAACCGAGATAACCACTTGCCGCAGTGCGTCCGCGTCTTTCGCGACCCAAATGAAAGACCGCCAAGGTGTCTGGCAGCCAATCGCGAATGGCATCGGCCGTTTCGACCTTGTCGACGCAAAGAAAGTAGGGGCCATCGCTCAAATCATCTGGTTCACTGCGGTAGGATTTAACCCGCGTACAGACAACTTCAGAATGAATCGATGCCGACTCTTCTATGTAATCACTGTTAGTATAAAGGTTTATCTCAACACGTGCAGATACGAACAGACCGATGACCATCATCACCTGGCTGTTGTCGCCGATTACGGTAACTTGCTTAGGTTTTGCAAATTGCGTGCTACGCCGCGCGGCCATAGCTATTGATGCTAACATGGGCTCAAGGGTCATGCAATCGACCGTCAATTCAGCTCATGGCTTCTTTGTCCTTGTCAGTAGAGGATTTATCGCCACAGTCTGGCCTCTTTTGACCTCGGTGGAGCCACATATGAGACAGTTTTTGACCCTACTTGCATTAGCAGTTGTTCCCTTCGCTCTTGTAGCTGAGGAAGAAAAAACTACTGAGCCTGCTGCTGCAGAACAAAAGCCAATGAGCTTAGTTGAAGAGGGCAGCTATCTGGTGGGTGTCGACATGGGCATGCGCCTAGAACAGGGCATTAGCCAACTGTCTCTTGATAAAGAATTGGTGATTCAAGGCATCAGTGATTATCTGGATAAAAAGCCACTGAAATCAAACCACGGCGAACGCTTTCAATTGGTTTTTCACGAATTAGTCAAAGTGGCTAAACAAAAAATGGCCGAACAAGGCAAAGAAAATGAAGCCAAGGGCAAGGCCTACATGGAAAGCCTGAAGGGCAAAGATGGCATGAATTTCACTGCATCAGGCATGGCCTATGAGGTATTAACTGCAGGTGAAGGCGATCAAATTACACCAGCCGATACGGTAAACGTCCATTATCGTGGTACGTTAATGAACGGTAAGGTCTTTGATTCATCGTATAAGCGTGGCAAGCCATTTCCTGTAGATATTCCACAGGGTCGTGTCATCAAAGGTTGGCTCGAAGCCTTGCCATTGATGAAGGTGGGTTCGAAATTCCGCTTTCATATTCCAAGTAATCTTGGTTATGGACCACAAGGCACGGGGAGCATCCCACCTAATTCAGTTTTGATTTTTGAAATCGAAGCTTTGGAAATTGTAAAAAAATAAATTCCGCTTCGTCTATTGACTTTTTGACAAATAGGGCGGGTCTTACAGAATAGCAGGCCATGCTAGATTGGTTACGTCTCGTACGTTTTTCTGGTTTATGTACCATAGCGAGCAACACACTCGCTAGTATTGCCGTTGCATTTTTTCCTAGTGGTTCCGGATTGAATTTAACCGCATTTGTCGGTCAGTTATTAGATAACGGCATTAACATTGTATGGGTCTTTCTGGTTAGTGTTCTTTTATACATAACAGGGATGTTGTGGAACGATTTGGTTGATGCGAATCGTGATCTAGAAATTCATCCTGATAGACCGCTGCCGTCAGGGCGCGTATCGTACAACAAAGCCATGATGATGGCTCTGTTTTTACCAATTGCTATTTTGTTGATTGCGGCCTTAGTTGGTGAGCGCGCTTTCTATATGTCAGGTATCGTCCTGATTTTTATTATGTTGTACAATGTGGTGGTAAAGGATGTGCCATATCTGGGCAGCCTGTGCATGGCTTTGGTGCGATTTAGCCACGCTTTCTTTGCGGTGCTGTGTTTGGGCAATGATGTCTTTGATCGTACGGTTTTATCTTTATTTGGTTTGGGCCCGAGTGCTCATGGCAGTGAAATCTTAAGCATTTATCCGATATTAATATTTGGTTACATCTTTGGCCTGACGATTATTTCTGAATTAGAAAGTCGTCGTGGCACGCGTTTAGAACTATTACTCGGCGGTGCGATTATTGCTGTGGTCTTATTGTTCTGTTTATATAAATCTATTTTTGCCCATTGGATTGGTGATTTCCTTAACGACCGTCGCTTCCCATTGGCTTTTGTCAGCTTAGCTGTGTTGGTTGGACTCTTGGTTTTATTTATCATTCAATTGGCCAAGCCATGGGTAGTTGCCCTGCGTGACGCGCGGCGTGATTTAGTGATGCCAATCGTGATCAAGGGACTAGGCGGTATTATATTGTTAGACGCCATTATCGCTGCATCACATCATCCCTTGATGGGATTTTTATGTGTTCTCTTGTTTCCATGTTTCTTGCTGATGGCGCGTGTTACTCGCATGGATTAGTAACATGGCTAAACAACAATTACACACCAATAATATTGTACGCATATTAAGAGAAGAATGGCCGCATGCCCGTTGTGAATTATTAGCGCGTGATCCCTGGGATTTACTCGTCGCAGTTATTTTATCAGCGCGTACCAGTGATGAACGTGTTAATCAAGTCATGGCTCATTTAACCGAGCATTTAGTCGGGCCAGGGGCTTACGCATCAATGGACCCGCATGAATTAGAACCAATGATTAAAACGGTACCGCTCTATCAGCAGAAGGCTCGTTATATTGTTGAATCGGCGCGTATGATCATGCAACGTTTTGAGGGTGAAGTGCCAACTGATCCGCAATTACTGCGCATTTTACCCGGTGTTGGCAATAAAACCGCGGCGGTGGTTTTGGGCAATGCCTTTGCAATTCCAGCGGTTGCCGTTGATGTTCATGTGCAACGTATCGTTCAGCGCATTGGTTGGGTTGAAGACGGTGATGCTGATGACATCGAACAATTCATTATGAAAAACATCGACCCGCGTTACTGGGTGCAGATGTGTCATCAGATGATTCGTCTGGGCCGAGAACATTGCCGTCCAAAACGTCCCTGGTGTTCACGTTGTCCTCTGAATAAATTTTGTCAGCAACACGACGTATTGGACGCGCGCTAATGTTACATGAATTACAGGTGAGCGACGCGGATAAAGGGCTGCGCTTAGATGTGTGGTTGGAACAGCAATTACCCGGCTGCTCGCGCTCTTTAGTTGCCAAACAAATAAAAGCAGGGCGCTGTGAACTATCCTCAGGAAAAGTAAAACCTGCTTGGAAGCTGCGTGGCAATGAAAAAATTTCGATCGAAGTTCCAGAAATAGAAAGTCTCGATGTAGTCGCTGAAGATTTGCCGATTGAGATTATACACGAAGACGATGACTTACTCATTGTTAATAAAGCAGCAGGCATGGTCGTACATCCTGCTATCGGCCATACACGTGGAACATTATTAAATGGCCTTATGGGCTACGCCAAGGATGCGTGGCAGCCATTATTGGTGCACCGATTGGACGTCGACACTACTGGTTTAATAATCGTAGCGAAAAATCCACAGGCTCATCAATTCTTGCAAGAGGGATTTAAAAACCGTGAGGTTAAAAAGATTTACTTGGCATTATGTCACGGTTTACCCAAGGCAGATTACTTTGAGCATCATGGATGGATAGGCCATCATCCGAAGGATTTCCGTAAGCGCTTTGTATTTAAAGATGAAAACCCTAAAGCGAAATCTGCACGCAGTGATTTCTGGGTACGTGAACGCCACGATCATTACTCGGTCTTAGAAGTGCATATTCATACAGGACGCACGCATCAAATCCGTGTGCATTTGCAAGATCTGGGACACAGCATTTTAGCCGATCATGTATATGGGCGTTCAGGACAATGGCCGTTAACGGGAGAGGGCGATATTGTTTTGACCAGACAAGCGCTCCACGCCTGGCATCTGTCCTTTCAGCATCCCAATGGTGAAGAGATGCATTTCTCTTGTCCGATTCCGGCAGATTTATCTCGTTTATTGCAAAATGATTTAAGCCCATTAGATGCTGCCAATGGCTGAGTTAAAAGTTGTTCTCGGTATTGGCAATCCTGGCAAGGAATATGAAGGCACTCGTCATAATATCGGTTTTGCCGTCGTCGATGCACTGGCGCAGCGCTATGGCGTCACGGTATCGAATAAAAAATGGGATGCTTTGTATGGCGAAGCCTTAATTCCTGAAGCTGGTGTTAAATTATTATTGGTTAAGCCGCAGACTTATGTGAACCTAAGTGGTAAAACCTTGCAGGCGATTATGACGTTTTATAAGTTGCCGCCTGAATCTTGTATGATCGTTGTTGACGATTTGAATTTAAAGTTCGGCGATTTACGCATGCGCGAACAAGGGAGTGCAGGCGGTCATAATGGATTGCGTGATATCGAACGTTTAATTGGTAAAAATTATCCGCGTTTGCGTATTGGCATCGGCTCACCGAAGGGTAATCAGGTGAATTATGTGCTTGGGAAGTTCTCTCCTGAGGAACAAGCGGATTTGACTAAGTTGATTACGAAAGCTACGGATGCATGCGAGACTTGGTTTAAAGAAGGATGTGATCCGGCGATGCGCTTTAATGGACCGTTGAATCCGCCGCCGCCGAAGCCGCGTAAACTTAAAAAACCACCAGAATCTGAAGAAAAAAATGATGTTGAAGAAGCGGATGAGTCAGAAGGCGATTTCTAATTTTACGGCCCTCAAGAAATCAAACAGAAAACATTATAGATTTCCAATTAATATATTTAAGTGAGAGAACTTTGAGAATAAAAAAAATACGCCTTAAGCAATTCAAAAGATTTGATGATCTAACTATAGACTTAGGCGATGATCCGAAAAAAATTGTTGCTGTTGTTGGCCCTAACGGTTGCGGCAAAAGTTCAATATTTGATGCATTCGAGGAAAAGCTGAAGGACTATAGAAATTATGGGAACGAAGGTGCTGAGTTCTTGTCAAAGGCAATGTATTATGAAGAGGCAGGTGGGGATGCGGAAATACAACCATATAATAAACACCAGGCTATAACCATAGAGGGCACTAGTGATAGTCTTAGTAGAAAGAGTTTCTATATTAGAACAGCTTACCGTTTTACGTCCAAGCTCAATGTTAAACAACTTCAGGCAACGCCAAAGATTTTGGAAACAAAGGATGAACCGATAAGTTCAATAGCATTAGATTCTAGGCTTCAGTCGAACTATCACAGGCTTTTAGGTTCTTCTTATGATGAATTTTTTAAAGGGGAAAAAACAGGGTCAGAAGTAAGGGAGGAGCTGATTGGTGATATCAATGCAATTCTCAAAAATGTTATTGATGTTGAAATTTCGGACCTTGGAGACATTTTAGCTGGAAGAGGCCAGCTGTTTTTCAAAAAGGAGCATTCTGTAAATTTTCCATATTCGAACCTTTCTTCAGGGGAAAAAGAGGTTGTCGATATTATTATCGATCTCTTGATAAAGACGAAAGAGTATAATGAAACTGTAATTTGTATTGATGAGCCTGAATTACATTTAAACACTGCAGTGCAACGAAAACTATTAATCGAAATTGAAAAATTGATACCAGACAATTGCCAGTTATGGGTTGCTACTCATAGCATTGGCTTTTTAAGGGCGCTTCAAGAGGAGCTTAAAGATAAATCACAAGTTTTAGACTTCTCGGAGAAAGATTATTTTACTGGTGAGAGCGTAATTAAGCCCATTGTTCCTTCGAGAGCAAATTGGCAGCGAATATTTAACACTGCGTTAGAAGATCTAACTGGTTTATTGAGTCCGAAAAGGATAATTTATTGTGAAGGTCGAAGTGAACCTGCTGTTTCTGGTGGCGAGAGAGGGTTCGACGCAAAAGTGTTTAATAATATATTTACCACAAAATATAACGATACTTTATTTGTGTCTAGTGGTGGAAACACTGAATTAGATCAACGTAGTGAAATTGCATTAGCTATTTTAACAAAGGTCTTTACTGACGTTGCTATATTGGTATTGAAGGATCGAGACATATCATCTGGTCGAATTACTTCGCAGGAAGACAGGCGGAGATATTTAGATAATAATCCTGACAATCACCGTGTGTTAATGAGGTGGGAGATAGAAAACTATTTATTTGATAGGGAAGTTCTTGAGAAGTATTGCCAGATTGAAGGGCTTAATTTTGACGGTAACTCTTATGATCAATTTGTTACAGATATTATCAATCAAGATATCAAAGGTGAAGTTGCGAGGTTTAGAAATATCTGTGGAATTAATACGAATATTAGCTCTGAAATATTTAAATTGAATCTCTCCAAGATTATAACAGAAGATATGCAAGTATATAAAGAATTGGAGGATTGCATTTTTACATAGTGTTCTGTTTGTGATTTAATACAGTCAAGTGCGATATGATTTTGTTGATGTTTTGATTCGAACCGCGAGCAGGTAAAATGCGTAGCATTTTAGAAAGCCAATTGCTTGGCTTTCGGCCCGCGCAGCCAGCCGGAGCTCTGCGCAGGCTGCCACGGACAAAAGAGTGTGGAGGTTCGAGTCTAAAGAAAAAAGCTAGGTCAACTAAATAACCTAGCCTTTTCTCATTTTGTAGTTGGTACCCGAGAGAGGATTCGAACCTCCACGTCCTATAGGGACACATCGACCTCAACGATGCGCGTCTGCCAATTCCGCCACCCGGGCAGGGGCGGGAAAGACTGCTTTGACGTGCTCAGATGTCAAGCGAGCTGTAAGTAATGTGAAGAGGCTGACTAAGCGCGGGTAAAGGGGCTAATGAAGGAGCGCCTGCCAGGATGTAGAGAATGATAATTGTCTATTAGTCCAGTCAGCGTCGAGTTGCTTGGCCTGTGCCTGAATGGCTTCGATGCACAGATTGCCGGTACTGCCAGTATGGGTCCGCGATTTGACCGTTTCTTCATGGTCTGGAGTGCCGAGTTTGTCGATATTGCTGCCAACTTGGACGTAGGCGTCGCGGAAGCTCATGCCTTCTTCCATGACCAAACGATAGGCTTCATCAGTGGCATAGAGATCGGGGCTCAATGCAGCGATGATGTTTTCAGTGTTTGGAATCAAGGTTGGTACAGCTGCTTGCATCACGGCGATTGCTTCGCTGCCGAGTTGCATGGCGTCCATGACTTGTGATTTGGTGTCTTGGAGATCGCGGCTGTATCCGGAGTGCAGGCCAATGGTGGCTGCATTTAATCCAGTACGCACACCGAGATATTTGGCGCAACGTCCACGCAGTAATTCGAATAAATCTAAATTTTTCTTTTGTGGCATGATGCTTGAGCCAGTGGTAAAGCCGGCGCCAATACTAAAGAAAGCGCACTCACTGGTTGTAAAGAAAATCATATCCGCCGCAAAACGACTCAGATCATTCATTGACGCACCGAGTGCATCTACGCATGCCGTTTCAACTTTACCACGTGAGTTGGCATCAGTCATTGCAGGGAAGGGGCCACGTTCAAAAGCCAATAAATAACGGCTTAATTCACGTTCGAGCGGTAAGCCCACACCGTAACTGGCGCCGCTCCCAAGTGGGCAGCTATCGGTGATTTGATAAGCGCCTTCTAATAAGTGAA
>JANQLF010000039.1 GCA_028280785.1 Planctomycetota bacterium | reverse complement strand
CTGCGAAATGCAGCATCGATTTCAGCGACTAAGGTTTCAACAGGCTTTAATGATAATCCCGGTATATGCGGATTTTCTTGTGAACATCCTAGACTTTTGCACATGGCTTCTGCTTGATGTCCGTGAATACCTATCCAGGTATAATCCCATAAATCATTTTTATGATCTTGGTAGTGGTAGGTTTCATCGACAAAAAAACAAAAAGTGTCGCCGGTTCTAATGTGGTAACGCTTGTTTCTATGAATGACCTGCCCGCTGCCTTTGGTGACAAAGTGCAGACACATGCGATGTGATACCTGACTCCAGGTGAAGCCGGTTTGGCTGTGCATGAATCCGAGTGTACCGATGCTCAGGTCACAGTCTTCGATATCGCTGCTGGGGCCTGGGAGGAGGGTGATTTGGCGAAAGCCGGGTCTATCGAATCTGTGCAACATTTGTCCATATATAGCATCAAAATTACCTCTGTTAAGCCAAATATGAGCGTAGAATAGCCCGTTCAGTCCATATCTTACAAAGGATCGACTATGCCTCAGAACGCACGTGAAATCTGGCCAGACGCCATTCCCGTTAGTGAAATGGAAATCTACAAATTTGACTTAAATGGATTTATCATCGTGAAAGGTGCGTTGAGCCCAGAGGAAGTGGCTGCCTGTAATCAGACGATTGATGACTATCAGGATATGAAAACCGGTGAGTGGCGTGGTTGGGTGCATGGTCATGACTACGGTGGCAATGAAGGTTTAAACCTGCAGCAGGTTTATGAATCCGGTCCCGCATTTGAAAAATTCATCGACCATCCGTCATGGGTTGCCAAAGTGCAGCATTTTGTGAACGGTGGCAACTTTGATCACCACCATGGTCCGATGTATATTGATGAAAATTTTGCCAGTATTCGTCGTTATGGTCAGTCCATTGGTCTGCATAGTGGTGGTCAAGACACCTGCATTCGAACACAATTTAAAGAAAAGAACGGTAATTTTTATTGCTGCCAAGTGAATGTTTTAGTGGCATTAAATGACATTGGTCCCGGAGATGGTGCAACCATGTGTATTCCATCTAGCCATAAAGCAAATTTTATGCATCCGCAGGTTGAGGCGTATCGCATGAGTCAGGGTGAGAGCAAATCAATGGACGGTATAGAGGGGGCCATTGAAGTGCATCTTGATGCTGGTGATGCATTAATTTTCGTCGATTCATTAATGCATGGTAGTGCTGCACGAATAAATGAAGGTCAGCGACGTATTTCAGTGTTTCGTTATGGGGCATCGTGGAGTCGCAGTCGCCACGGTTATCGCCCATCACCTGAATTATTAGAGCGATTAAATCCGCAAGCGCGCTTGGTTGTAGAACCACGCCATCAGGATTTATTGCCGCCGCATGTTGAACAGCATGATTATTCCGCGCGTGAAAAACATATTAATTAAGTGCTTGTAGCTGCGTTAATAAATTCTGGGTTTCCGTCATCACAACGCCGGCAGTTTTTGCAAAGCTAATTGGTCGCTCATACATATAAGTGAGTTCCATCTCACGCCCGTGTTGATGATCAAGCATCATACTCGGCATGTAGGGCTTCATTTTTTCCGTGTTGCGTAGCATTTTGGCAACCATGTCATCTGGAATCGGATGATTGCATGCAGCTGCGGCAGCTTCGACTTCACGCATGATGGTTTCGCATAAACCGCGATAGTTTTGCATGATGATACTGGTGTCGACGTTATGTATCGTACAAAGCCCATTGTAGGGGATGTTCCAGACTAATTTTTGCCAACGTGCCTGAATTAAATCATTATTTAAATCGGTTGGAATTTTTGCATCATTAAAAATCTGCGTTATGTCAGTGAGGTCTAAGTCATCTTGTAGGGCACCAAGCATGACTTTGCCGTAATCTAAATGGTGAATATGACCAGGGCCGACTTTATTGGAGCATAAAAATGCTAAACCACCGGCTATGCCGTGTTGCGGGAAGACCTGGCTGATTTCCTCTTCGACACCGATGCCATTTTGTAGAAATAAAATGATGCTTTTTTCGTGTAGCAGGGGGCTGACAACTTCTTCTATCAAATGATTTTGCGTGCTCTTCCAACAGACGCAGACCACATCAACCTGCGGCATGTTTTCACTGTTATGGTAAATAGGGATATCGCGTAGATGTAGGTCGCCCCAAATCGAATCGATGCGAAAGCCATTGTCTTTGACATGAGTATAATCACTGTGCAGCAGGAAGTGCACCTCGTTACTGGCGTCATGTAAATAACCGCCATAGAGTCCGCCTAAAGCACCACAACCCACGATAGCAAAGCTTGTCATGGGTTATGGTTTAAACGCTAGTAAAGGGGACTACAAGGCTGGGATTTTAATAGGTGAATAAAATCCCCATAGTTTCGCCGCGTTTTTCATTGGCGACATCGTAGGCTTGCTTAGCGTCTTTGAAGTCAAAGCGATGGGTAATTAAGTCGTCGACATTAAAACGGCCGTCCACCACTAAGTCGCAGAATAACTTAACTGGCGGTGGGGTTGGGTAGTGCCCATCGTGCGCACCTACAATACGAATGCGACGAGTTATTACGTCACTTGATAAGTGTTGTGCTGTTGGCGTGCCGGTATCGCCCAGAATAATGACGCTGCCTCTGGTTTTACATATTTTTAAGCATGCTTGGAAAACAGCAGCATTGCCTGTTCCATCGATCACTATTTCTGGATTTTCACCATCGAAAGCAGCAATGATATCACCAGAGGCTTCTTCTAATGATTTACCAATAACGACATGGGCACCGCCTTGCTTGGCAAATTCCTGGCGCATGGCAAGTGGCTCTACAACGACTATTTTTCCAGCACCGGCACTACGTGCCCAGCGCACAGTCATTTGTCCAATTGGGCCACCGCCAATAATTAAAACCTTGCTGCCGAGTTGGTACTCTGCAGCCATGGCGCCACTGTAACAAATTTTTGCTAAAGCAAACCATGATGCCTGTTCCGGGCTAATAGCATCTGGAATAGGGATGCACATTTCAGCATCAACGATGTGCTCTTGAGCATGGCCAGCACGAATTGCGACGCGTTGACCAACGGTCAGATCTTCAACGTCACTGCCGATTTCAGTAATCGTACCAATCCAAGCATAGCCAGGGTGAAAGGGGTATTTCACCCAGTTGTCCCAGTGTGAGCCTTCTTCGAAGAGGCGGTTGTAGACGATGTTTTCAGTTCCCGTGCTCATTAATGAGCAGATACCAGAAGCACGTACTTGGGTAGGAGAGAGCGTGGTTTCATTGGTGATGTCTTCAAAGCTGAGTTGTTGTTTGCCGGTAAAGGCTAGACGTTGGGACATTTCCTATTCCTATATATGGTCGTGGAGAATAAATTGATACAAGAACGCCAGATTATATGCATAAGAAACTTGCTTTGCAATTCTGACTAGTGGTCATAAAGTACTGATATCTGGCTTTATGAATTCAATACGATTTGAACGCGGCTTCACCCATGATGTGGTGAAAAATCATTACCCACTCCATTCACACCAGGCGGTCGAAATAGTGTGGCATGTTGGTGGTCGCGGTGTCGATATTTTATCAAATGGCGATGAAGCACCGTTCGGGGTCAATGCGGTTGTTATTCATGGGCATGCTCGTCCCCATGGACAAACCAACACTATTAGCGGAATGGATCGTTGTATTCAATTATTAGTGGAAGGTGATCTCAATAATAAAATAGGTGAGTATCAAATTATTTCCAATATCAGTGGTCTGGCGGTGCAAGAAGAAATGAAATACCTTTCTGCTAATCAGCAGGTTCCAGAGGGATTGATGGATATTTATCACGCGCGCGCTCAAGCCGTTTTATTAACCTTGTTACATGCTGTTCGACATGCTGATAAACGTAGTGAAAAAACTTTGATTGATAAAATTCATGATGCTGAAATGTACATTCGTCGCCATTTTCAAGATGTCATTTCGAATAAAGACATCGCTACGCACCTGGGTCTCAGTGAAGATTACTTTCGACACCAATTTAAAATAATTCATGGCCTATCACCAATGGACTTTGTGCAGCAGTGCCGATTAGAACACGCCAAGCAACTTTTAGAACACACCTCGTTAAAACAACAAGCTATAGCGGAACAGTGTGGCTTCCAAAACATCCGGTATTTTAATACGCGCTTTTCTCATTACTTGGGCATAAGCCCGGGAAGTTATCGTAAACAGTTCCGCTAGACAGATTCTTTTCTTGAGTTGTTTTTAAGACTCTTAGTATGCGGCGTTGGAGATAGATATGCCAACGGCCCAAGAGGTAGTAAACCACTTTGTTTCCCGCTGTGATTGGGTGGACCCACAAAATACTGTCGATCGCGTTATTATTGGTGATCCTGATAAAAATTTTGATCGTTGTGTCTGTGTATGGATGTCATCGCTTGAGAAAATCAAAGAGATGAATGAGATGGGTATTAAGTTCATGATCTGTCATGAGCCAACGTTTTGGTTGCACTTGGATAATTATGATGAAGGCAATCCATTATTGCAGGAAAAACGCAATTATATTTTAGACAATGATATTACTATTATACGCAATCATGATGCCTGGGACCGATGGCCAGAAATAGGTATTCCATTTGCTTGGGGTGACTTCCTTGGTCTTGGGGAAAAGCCTGATGAAATCGGCATGAATAATTATATTCATAAATATAATATGGAGCCGGTGACGCTTGAAGTGTTTGCCAAACAAGTAGCTAGCAAATGTGCCGATATTGGTGAAGAGCAGGTGCAAGTGGTTGGTGATCCGAATCAAATAGTTAAATCAGTTGGCATCGGTACTGGATGTGCCGTCAATATAGAGGTCTATCGTGATATGGGCTGTGATGTTGGGATTGTTAGTGATGACGGTTCTTGTTATTGGCGCGAAATTCAGATGGCTAAGGATTTAAATTATCCTGTTATTCGTGTAAATCACGGAACATCCGAAGACTGTGGGATGATCACCATGCGCGATTATATAAATGAGAACATTGATGGTCTCAGCGCTGAATATTTGTATCACGGCTCCTGCTTTCGCTTAGTTGGTGCCTAAGCTTTTTTGGTGTTCAATAATCAAACAATTCGAAATGAGAAGCTGCCGTGTCTGGATAAATCTAGATATGTAAGGCATGTGTTTTCAAAGCTTTATGGTTTTGCATTGCCTGTGTAATTTCTTGTAACCGCAGGGCTTAGGGCTGGATCTTTAGGTGAGATCTCTTTTTCACCAGGACCAGCTATGCGTGTATTTGTTCTCCTTGGATTTTTACTCTTGGCTTTTAATGGGCTGCATGCTGCAGAAGGTTTGTCGCTCGAATTTAAACTGCGTTCGATGTATTATGATGCGAACGATAATGACACGAATCCAAATGGATATGCTGGAACGGCAAGTAATGGGGTGCCAGATCACAATCGCGCAGCCGCCGTCGAGGCTGCATTAGGTGGAACGTATCACTCTTATTTTGGATGGACGGACCCCACAGTTCAACCGAGAGGCGCGATTACGGCAGTCGCTTTTTTAGAGCGGAATAGTGATGGTAAATTTATTAAAACGCTTGGTCGTTGGGCGGGTCATACATCCCACGGTACCTATCCCACTTCGAAAAAGAATGCGCGTGTTTATGGCTTCGAAGTTTATCACGCGCCTTATTATTTTGTGCACAGTACCATAGCGGGGCGTGCATATGATTTATTCCGCTTTAATGGTGCCTATGGATCCCCGGCAGGTACGAATCCATTTACCAATGGCATTCGTGCTCAAGGTGCAGGGAGTTTACCTATCCATGCTACTCGTGGTGCATCACCATTCGATGGAGAGACCACTGATTATGACGCAGTACTTGGGCCAACAGTTGGTAACAGTGTGGGCGATGCAGCGTCGACAACAGCTAATAATCCAGCCAATACATTTTATTTATTCCCAGATGATCCAGCGACGCATGCTGAAGATGCGTCAGTATTGAGTACCGTTCCAACTATACCGTATCGCAGTGCGGCAACACAACCAAAGGCATGGAATATGGTCATGGAGTGGGATCCTGTAAATGATGTGACAGGTGTCACCGATTTACCGGCAGGTGATTATAATATTATCATTGAAGCCATCGAATGGGCTATGGAAGGAGAGGCGTGGTCACCACTGGCAGCTGGTGGTGGTATTAATTCACAAGCGTCAATTGATTTTTTCCGTATTAAAGATCACTTTAAAACGATTGGTTATACCTACGACGGTAAAAGTTGGACATTACGTACGGGGCATAACACCAATGATTGGTATGCAACAGATTCCATGCGTCGTGAAGGGAATAATACCGACCAATATGATAATCCCTTTACCGGCAACACTTTGGTACGTGGTGCTAATGAGTCACCAGTAATTTATGATATTGTTGTTAACTATACACCACCAGCAGCACCGGTGGCAAGCATAAATAGTCCATCATCGAATCAGGTTATATTGCAAAATGCATCCATTACCTTTGCGGGTTCAGCAACCGATGCAGAAGATGGCAGCTTAAGTGGAAGTGCTTTAAATTGGACTTCGTCTCGTGATGGCAATCTCGGTAATGGTACCAGCCAAACAGAAAATGGATTAAGTGTGGGGACGCACACGATAACATTAAGCGCCACCGATTCAGATGGATTAAGTGACGCTGATACGGTGCAAGTAATCGTCCATCGTCCACCGACGGCAACAATTACGACTGTATCGCAGACAATAAACCTAGGCGATTCAATTACTTTTAATGGGACGGGCAATGACCCTGACGCCGGCGCCTTAACTGGCAGTAGTTTAAATTGGACTTCGTCACGTGATGGCAATTTGGGCAATGGTATTAGTCAAACTGAAAATGCACTTAGTGTTGGTGTGCATACGATCACTTTGACAGCTACTGATGGGTATGGTGCTACAGGCACAGACAGCATTACTGTTACTGTTAATGCCTATCCAGTTGCGGCAATTACCACACCATCAAGCAATATTGTTATTAATGCAGGAGCTAGCCAAAACTTTGTTGGAACGGCGAGTGATAATGAAGATAGTGTTGGCAATCTAACCATAACCTGGACCAGTAATCAAGATGGGCAGATAGGAACTGGAACATCGATTAATGCTAATGCGTTAAGCAGCAATAAAACTCATGTAATAACCTATAGCGTCACCGATACTGATGGTGCACAGACGACTGACTCGGTAAATGTACGTGTTAATGCTTTACCGACAGCAACTATTACCGCACCGAGTAATGGTGGCTCTTCATTAACGGGCCAATCGGTTTCGTTTACTGGATCAGGTTCGGATGCAGAAGGGGCGGTGACATTAGGATGGACCTCATCAATTGACGGTAATATAGGCACTGGCACTTCATTTAATGCCACATCACTGAGTGTGGGAACGCATACGATTACCTTAACGGTGACCGATAGTGATAATGTCAAAGCGACCGATGTCATTTCATTTACCGTTAACGATCCGGTCAATAATCCACCAATTCCAACCATTAGTTCACCCGCAAATAATCTAACCATTGATGTGGGGACCAGTATTAATTTTAGTGGTAGTGCCACGGATCCGGAGGACGGTGCGGTACCAAGTGCTAATTTGTCATGGTCATCATCGATCGATGGAAATTTGGGAGCGAATTCACCACTTAATAATATATTACTGTCAGCAGGCGTGCACACGATTACGTTGACAGCAAGTGATAGCAGTGCTGCATCAGGATCAACAACGATAACAGTAAACGTTAATGCTGCGCCAACAGCAACGATAACGGCACCTGCTAATAATCAGATCTATACGGTTGGAACGAACGTGACTATAACCGGTAGCGGTAGTGATCATGAAGATGGGACCTTGGCTGGTTCATCGTTATCATGGTCCGATGCTAGTAATTTGGGAACCGGTGGGTCAATTAATTACACGAATACGAGCGGTACGTATACCATTACATTAACTGCGACTGACTCTCGTGGCCTGACCAATACGGATTCAATTAATATCACCTTTAATGATGCGCCACTTATTACTATCACTGGGCCAGCGAATAATACGAATGTAGCAAGCGGCGCGAATATTAATTTTACTGCTACAGCTAGCGATACGGAAGATGGAAATATTGCATCAAATATAACCTGGACATCCAGTATAGATAATGTCATTGGTAATGGTGCTTCTCTTAATACCACATCCTTATCTAATGGTGATCATGTCATTACAGCGAGCATTACCGACAGTGATGGCATTACTCGTACGGATACTATAAATATCAGTGTTGGCGGTGCTCCAACAGCGAGCATTAATGCACCAGGGAATAATTCAGTTCATCTTGTAGGTGCCAGCGTCAATTTTGTTGGATCGGGTACCGACGTGAAAGATGGCACCTTAAGTGGAGCCAGCTTGCAGTGGTCCTCGTCACTCAATGGAAATATTGGTAATGGTACCACTATTAATACCAGCTCTTTAAATGCCGGTACGCATACGATAAGCTTAACCGTTACCGATAGTGATAATTATACAGATGTTGACACAATCTCACTGATAGTTAACCACGCACCGACGGTATCAATAAGCTCGCCAAGTAATGGTGCGAGTATCAATGGTGGCACTAATATTAATTTTACCGCGACAGCAAGTGATAATGAAGATGGTAGTTTAGGTGGTAATGCTGTGCAATGGTCATCGTCGCTAGATGGAGCCATGGGATCAGGAGCGACATTAAATGTCAATTTAAGCGGTGGTAATCATACCATTACAGTAACTGCAACAGATAGTCATGGTGCGACAGCTAATGATTCCATCGATATTTTTGTGAATACCGCACCAAGTATAAGTATTACATCTCCTTTAATTGGATCTAATTACACGGCGGGTGATGCTATACCATTTACTGCAGTGGCGTCAGATAATGAGACTTCGGCGACAGTATCTTGGGCAAGTAATTTAGATGGCAATTTAGGTAATGGTACGTCAATTAATGTTAATAGCTTGAGTGTTGGAACACATACTATTACCGCATCAGCAGATGATGGATCCTTACAGAGCACCGATAGCATTACGCTTAATGTATTTACGGCGTCTGCTGTTAATGAAACATTTACCTTAAAATTCCGTACGACTGCCAACGGCGGTGTTTATGCACCTAGTAATGTGGTAGCGGCATGGATAGAGACGCAAGCTGGGGCATATGTCAAAACTGTAGGGCGATTTGGTGATGTTTATCATACCGAGTTGCGACATTGGACTGCAGCTGCAGGCGGTGTCGATGTTGATGGGTACATGGGTGCGACGCGTTCTAGTCATGCAAACACCATCACCGTAACTTGGAATATCAATTCAAATATTTCACCAGATGGTATTTACGAAATTCATTTAGATGCCACCGAAGATAACTGGGGCGTGGTTCCCAATCATAATACGAGTATTTCGATCATTAAAAACGGTATTCCTCAATCAGGCGGTTCATTCTCACAAGGCAATTTTAATATAGTTTCTTGGTCTTATAGCGGTCGTCCTCCTGTTATTAATTCCAGTTTAACCGACACCGCAGTCAGCAGCCAAGCTTATTCGTATTTTATTGGCGGTACAAACTCACCGACAGCATTTAATGCAACGGGATTGCCAAGCGGCTTAAGTATAAATACCGCAACGGGTGAAATAAGTGGAACGCCAAGCGGTTCAGGTCCCTATAGTGTCAGCATCACGGCGACCAATGCTGCTGGTAGCGATACGCAAACATTGGATTTAACACTTGATGCAACACCGATTATAAACAGTTCGCTCATTGCAACGGGTGAACAAGGTACGCCGCTAAGTGCCTACACGATTACGGCATTAAATAATCCAACATCATTTAATGCAACGGGTCTACCATCTGGTTTGAGTATTAATACCAGTTCCGGTATTATTTCAGGAATACCAACGGTGGCCGGTTCGTTTGTAGTAACAATTTCAGCAACTAACGCTGATGGTACTGACACGGAAAACCTTGATCTGACTATAGGCTTGCCTGGACTGCCGGTTGTAACGAGTGCAACGAGCGCTTTGGCAGAAGCAGGTTCTCCATTTAGCTATACCATTACCGCTACGAATTCACCAACATCATTCGCGGCATCAGGTTTACCTGCTGGTTTAAGTATAGATACCAGCACCGGAATCATTTCTGGGAATCCCGCTAGTGGAAATCCAGGTACTCCATCAATTGTTGCTTTGTCGGCGACCAATGCTGGTGGTACAAGTCCAACCGTTAATTTGATTATTACGGTTAATTATCACCCGAGTGTTGCGCGAGATATTACACTTGGTGTTTATTATAATGGTGCGGGGGTGCCGAGTGCATCCGATGTCGATGCGATTCAAAGCAATGTAAGTGTCTATAACAATAGTGGTGCAACGACTCATAGCATCATGGGAGTCGATAAAAGTTTACAGACTGATATTAGCTTCCCTGCTGGTGGAAATAACTAAGGAGATGATGATGAAACGTTTGCTGATGCTTAGCATTTTAATGTTTATTCTATCCGCGTGCAGTCAGTATCCCTATAGCGCTAGTGATGATGTTGTAGGCAGTGGAGCGCCGGTGGTACATGCTGGTTCCGATGTGACGTTGACTGATGCTGATAATCTGGATCAGCCATATCAATTATCGCCTACGGTTACGGATCCAAATACATCAAATACAGATTTACAGATGTCTTGGTCTGGTTCAGCATCTAATCCAGCGCCGGTTTCAACTCTCATTAGTGGTGGCGTGCATACCGCTCTCTTTCCACGCAACGGTACCTACCAGTTAACACTCAGTGTTAGTGATGGACAATCGACCGTGCAGGATACAGTTATTATAACCGTAAATGCGAGCAATTATTTTAATATCGCTGGTAATGTATCCGATAATTTAAATGCAGTCAGTGGATCTGATGTCGAATTACAGTTTGCAGATGGCACATTCATAGAAAATGATCTTACTGATGGCAGCGGATCTTATAATTTTGATAACCTTATTGGTTCTGTTGCTAATTTCGAAGTGATTGTCAAATAGTCATGAAAATCACTGTTCCTGAAGTTTCACGCCAATGTTTTCAGCATCATCTCAGCGCTTCATATTTTACTGGTGCTCGATTTGGAATTATTCGATTAATTCAAGTTATCGCTGCTGTTCATTTGGGAGCAGGGGCAATGGAATTGGCATGGATAGCCGGGGCTAATGGCATTGGTTTGATTGCTTCATTGTTCATTGGATCTTTACTGACCCAGCATAAGGCATTGCCGTATTTGGTAGTGCCTTCATTCATTTCGAATGTGGCCTTATTATTAATTGTCTTGGTCAGTGATTTACAGCTATTTGTCTTATTGGTGTGTTTGCATGGATTTTTTGATACCTGCACGCTGCCTGCTATGGGCACGATTCAACGACAGGTCTATCCGCAAAAACAACGTGGTGGCCTGGTAGGCTATATACGCACACGTTTTATGTTGTGTGGATTAATTTCTGGCGCTTTGGTTGCAGAATTACTTGAACTTGGCGCATTGTCCCATCGTTTACTGTTACCTGTCGCCGGAGTCTTGGGTTTTGTGGCTTGCTTTCATTATTTAGGTATGCGCCCTCAATCATTGATAGAACATGAGGTGAAGCGTGTGCGACCACAGCATACATTATCCCCATTTCGTAATGTAGGTTTTATATGCTTTACCGTGGTATTGAGTGTATTTGAGTGTGCACACCTGATGATTCAGCCGCTATTGCCGGGATTGTTAATGGATCTCGGGGTCAATGCGCGAGGGATGGTTTGGTTTTTTGCCATCATTCCAGGTTTTGCGGGTATTCTTACCTTTGCATGGTGGGGTCGACAAATTGACCGTTACGGCGTTATTAGTATTCGCGCTTGTGGTTCATTAATTTACGCATGCGAACCATTAATTTTGATATTAGCACCAATACTATTTCAGCTCAGTGGTATCGATATGTATTATTGGGTCATGCTTGCTGCCTTGTGTCGCGGTATGGGTCTCGGTGCAATCGTGCTGACGTGGTCACTGAGCCCTTTGCACTTTTCATCGAAAAAGTCAGTAGGGCAGTATATTGGTGTGCACAATTGTTTTACCGGTCTACGCACATTTGTGGCTCCGCTTTTGGGAGCCTTGTGCTTTAGCGCTTATGGGCTCGAATCCGTATTCATTACAGCCGCAGGGCTGATGGGCATTTCGAGTTTGGGTTTTTATCTACTTACCATGCAGTTGCAGAAGAAATCCAAGGTTCTTAAAGCATAGCGCTATTGAATGATGGCCTAATTGAATGAAACTGCCGGTATGAGCGTGCAGATTCGAGATGTTCGTGATGACGATGCCCAAGCTATTTGTGATATCTACAATTATTACATCAATGAAACCATAATAACCTTTGAAGAAGAGCCCTTAGCGGTCACTGAAATTGAACAACGAATAAACACCATTAGCGCGGACTACCCCTATATTGTTGCAGAAGATGCGGGTTCTTTAGTTGGTTATGCGTATGCTAATTACTGGCGCACGCGCAGCGCCTATCGGCATACGGTGGAGACAACGATTTACCTTGATCAGCAAGCTACCGGAAAGGGATATGGAAAACCCTTATATGTAGCGTTGTTAGACCGCTTACGATCCGAAGGTTTCCATGTAGCAATGGGGGTGATTGGTTTGCCAAATACTGCTAGTGAAGTCATGCACGAACAATTGGGTTTTCGACGTGCGGGTCATTTTAAAGAGGTTGGTAAAAAATTTGGTAAATGGGCTGATGTGGCCTACTGGGAATTACAGCTTTAAAACAACTTTTGTTGTTTGATCTCTTCGAGAAATTCAGTGCCTCTGGCGTGGGCCTCTTTCATTTCTTGTAATCGCTTTTCGATATCAACGAGTTCCGAATCAATCTGTTTTTTGATTTCGTCGTAGGATTTATCATCTTTTGGTAATTCTTGTTTTCGTTTATTGATCTGTTCGTATTGTTCTTCTAGATGGCGCTGCATTTTAAGCTGCATATCCAATTCTACTTGAACCATCTGGATCTGCCGTTCGACCACTATTTGATTATAGAAAAAATAGCCGGCTCCTGCCAACAGAATGATGATGGCGACTGCGGCAATTCCATACATTGAAGCTTCTTTGCTCATTGTTCTTCCTGCTGGGAATCATAATGGGCCTTGCATTGTGGCCCCATAAATGCGGCTGCTTTTTCGCCCATCTCAGTATGAGCAATGCGATCAATAAAGCTCTCTGAAATAGTTGCGGCAGATTCACTATCTGCGCCGAATGATTCCTCTAAAAGTGAAAATAAAGATTGCTGTACATCATCCTCAATCCCATCTGCGTTATCAATGTAGAAATGAGAGAGTGCGCTGCATACATTGTGTAAATTAAAGGTGCCGCGGTCGCTGATATAATAATTGTCTTCGTCTTCCCAGTGTTCTTTAAAATGCGGTAAGAGTGCAGTGAGTTGATCGAGTAAGGCTTGTTGATCCATGTCATGCTCCGAAGAAGACGCCTGGCATCATGTCAGTAGCACTACGATTGCCAGTAACAAACTTGAAAATAGGCTGCGCTTATGCCGAACAACGAATTTGATCAAGAGATTGGTGATCCCGTAAATGAATGGGCTGTACCATTGATACCAGCGTTACGCGAGCATCAAGGACAGTATTGTCGTTTAGAACCACTATCTGCGGATAAACATGCCGGTGAATTATATGAAGAATTTACGGGTAATGATGCGTTGTGGACCTATATGGCTTACGGTCCGTTCACGGAGCAAAATGATTACGTAAAATGGGTCGAGTCAGTTCAGTCACAACAAGACCCGGCATTCTTTGCAATTATAAATCAAGAGACGGGGCGAGCACTTGGGCAAGCAGCCTTTTTACGCATTACACCAAATGCAGGTGCAATAGAAGTTGGCCATATTTGTTATGGGCCCAGTCTTCAGCAAACACCAGCTGCAACAGAAGCGATGTATTTAATGATGAAGCATGCATTCGAACTCGGCTATCGTCGATATGAGTGGAAGTGCGATGCGCTCAATCAGGCTTCACGACGTGCGGCAGCGCGACTTGGCTTTGTCTATGAAGGATGTTTTCGCCAGGCCTTGGTTTATAAAAAACGCAATCGCGATACGGCGTGGTTCTCTATTATTGATAAGGACTGGCCGAAAATACAGAATGCTTTCGAGGAATGGTTGGATCCAAGTAACTTCAACGAGCAAGGGAAACAACGGCAGTCGCTGTCAGCCTTAACTCAAGCTTCATGAAATAGTTTTTAGTTAGTTATCCGAACAGGAGTCAAATATGCGTATACTGATTTTATGTTACATTCACATGAGCTTATTAGGGGCAGCAATGAAAGAGGTGAGCGTCAGCACACAAATCGATGGCAAGAATTTCTCAGGAACAATCGTATATGATGATAAGTCCGATAAGAAGCGACCAGCTTTATTGATGATACCCAATTGGATGGGGCCTACGACGGATTCACTTGAAAAGGCTAAGCTTATAGCTGGTTTTGGTTATGTGGTGTACATGGCCGATATGTATGGTTCTGGCGTGCGTCCAAAAGATAGCGGTGAAGCTAGTAAAGCAGCCGGTGCTGTTCGAGCAGATATCCCGATGATGCGAAAACGAATGAACCATCATTTATCCTTATTGAAGGATAAGGCATCAACACTACCGATAAATAAAAAGCATATTGCTGCCATCGGTTTTTGTTTTGGTGGCGGTTGTGTGTTGGAGCTTGCACGTAGTGGTGCTGAACTTGACGCCGTTGTTAGTTTCCATGGCAATTTAAATACTCCTGATGCAACTGATGCTAAGCGCATTAAGTCAAAAGTACTGGTATTGCACGGTGCAATTGATCCGGTTGTTCCTCCAGAGCAAGTTCAGGCTTTTCATAAGGAAATGGACGATGCCAAAGTTGATTACCAATTAGTTTCCTTTGGCGGCGCTGTGCATAGCTTCACGAATCCCAAAGCCAAGGCGCTTGGCATGAGTCATTATGACGAGCGCACGACTAAGCGGTCTTATAAAATGATGAATAATTTATTTGAAGAATTGTTCGATTAGCAATGTATATATGCCAACGCTAATTGTTGAGACGTGATTTAACTAAATTTCCGGCCTCTTTGCCTATGGACTTGGTGATAGCTTTAACTTCTTTTTTATCAAGATTATCGATTATTTCACGGTAATCTTTGGTGAAGTCATTAACGATATCTTTACTAAACATACCGAGTACTTTCCCAAATTCGGAAGCAGTAACCGGACCAATTTTACTTAGTACATTACTGAGTCTGTTATCAGTGACGTAAGTTTGAATAGCTTCTTGTAATTTTAAAACTTGATCACTCAATGGTTCTGATTTGTTTATTGATTTATAGAACTGACGGTTTTCAGACCACGTTTCATTCTTGTTTTTTAATATGACGCGCGTGCCGTTGTTGAAATAACGAGTTTGGGTGGGTCTGATGACGACGCCTTCGCAAATGTTGTGCTCTAAGGGAGGGAGCAGTAGCTGTTCAGGTATAACAGATTGAGCATTATTTGGATAATCGAGGCAGTCTGTTATGTTACCGCGAAACAATGTCCTGGCGTGCAATAGGTGCTCCTGCTCAAATAAATCGTTTACCACGTCAACATCCAGGTAGCGTTCATTGTTAATGAGGATATCGAAGGCATAGAAATGATTTGAGGGGCTGTAGTAAATCCCTTTTTGGACCATAATGGCCTGTTTGTCAGGTGTTATATCAGGGTGTGGATAATCACCGCCAATGATTTCGCCAAAAATCGACATTTGCTCGAGATCGTCGATCTGAGTTTTTAAGGTTTTCCATATTGATACGAACTGCTCTTGATGTTCACCGAGAATACGGTCGTGATTGTAAAACAGTTCATCAACAGCAATATTTTCCGTTCGTTTGGCAGCGATGAAGTTCAAGCCATCTGTGGTCCAAAAGCATAAGTTTGATCCATGGACTTTTTCTTGAACGATATATTCATCATCCCAAAACCCATGACCTTTAATCCGATCGAGGAAGTCAGTTTGATAGCTGTTTTCAATTGAGTTATATTTCTTAAACATGTCTACTCATTAGGCGCAGTCATATACACCGTATATTTTTATCTGCAAACATAAAATGATACTATCAATCCATCGTGATGTGTTGATGGGTCTTTTGAATTTTACGTATGACGAGTAGAAGGCATTTTTTGTCAAGGCAGAAATAGAGGTAATGACAGATCTCAGCCCTATTCAATGCAAATTCATCCTCCACTGGGGTACGAACCGCAGGTGATCGGCGAGATCAGAGCGACTGTTTCGGTGTCAGTGTTTTGGGCAAAAAATGCAATTGCTAATATTGTCAGTATTAAACAGATAAACGCTATCGTGTGAGAAAACGCTGCGATTAAAAACGATTTCCCAAAA
>JANQLF010000021.1 GCA_028280785.1 Planctomycetota bacterium | reverse complement strand
TGAATTTCGCTTGTGCGGGTCCGCGCCGGCCTATGACATAAACATTTTTAATTTTACTTTCGGCAAGTGTATCTAAAGCATGCTGAGAGATATCTGTTGCTTTTAGTTCATCAACGGTTTTAGAAAGTATTCTGCTTACATCAGCCGCAACATTACCTTGTCCAATAATAACTGCAGTATCATGTGATAAATCAAACTGTCGATCGCGATAGTCAGGATGGCCGTTGTACCAGGCGACAAATTCTGTTGCAGTGTAACTTCCAAGTAAATCCTCGCCAGGAATTCCCAGGCGTCTATCAGTTTCTGCACCACATGTGAAAATAACGGCATGGTGGGATTCGCGTAACTCATCGACAGTAATATCTTTGCCTACAGTAACATTGCCAATGTAATTTAGCTGTGGGTTTTCGCTGGCAATTTTGTCGTAAACTTTAATTGCTTGTTTGAGTTTAGGATGGTCTGGAGCCACTCCACTACGAACCAATCCATAAGGAGCGGGCAGACGTTCAATTAAATCAATTTCAACATGCAGATCAGATCGAATTAATGCTTCACTGGCATAAAATCCACTTGGTCCAGCACCCACGATAGCGACTCGTAACGGATTTTGTTGTGTTCCTAAACTCATAATATCTACCTGGAGTGTTTTCTATTGAAGTTGAACACACCGAAAGAAAGCGTCGAATACAATGCTAAAATGAATGAGAAACTGAATTTATATGTAATAACTGAAGCACTTCGAATTCAATTTTAACAATATAATCGGTGGTTACAGTCGGCGTACAATTAAAAGCCTAATTCAGTTTTACGTTCTTCCGCCCCGTCTAACGGATCCATTTGTTCTGTAATTAAAGGCAGATCCGGAGCTTTTTCTGCGTTAATTTCAATCCATTTTTCCTGGTCGTCAGGTAAGTCTGCTTCTTCATAAATTGCCTGAACCGGGCACTCAGGAATACACGCACTACAGTCGATACACACATCCGGATCGATATACAACATAGTGTCGTCATAGTGAAAACATTCAACAGGACAGACTGCGACACAATCAGTAAATCGGCAGCCGTTACAATTATCGGTAACTACTGTAGTCATAATTAAGACTCCTCATTTTTTTGCTTTGTACAATTAGACGCTATCTCTTAAATAGCAAAACTTCTCCTCGATTTAATTCGATGCTGTCGCCACTCCATCGGTCGTAGCGGCCATTAATGTATCGATCGTCAATTTCGAATCCCTGATGTTGTAAATGTTTTAAGTAATATCGTAAAAACACTGGATGATAAGTACATGCATACTCAAAGGTAGGCAGCACTTCTGCATCATTAAATGACACTATGGTGCCGCGTTTCATTCCCGCGCCTGCACGTATTCCCATTTCACCGCAAACTATTACGCTACCTGCAAGTAAATTAACACCCGTGAAGTCACCCGCATTACCCCCCACAGCAATCAACCCTCTGCGCATGGCGTTACCAGCTTCATTTTTAACATTGCCATGAACAAAAATTTCGCCGCCTTGGATGCCGGTAGATTGTCCTCGATATGCGCTACCAACCATGTGTCCTGCATTGCCTTTAATGACAATTTTTCCACCTGACATTTCAGGGCCGACCCAGTCGCCTGCGTTGCCAGCTACGGTAATGCTTCCGCCTGACATGCCGCAGCCTAAGTGCATGCTCACATCACCATCAATAATCAATTCACCATGCGACATGCCCGCTCCTAAATACTTCACATTTGAAGTATCACCTTCAACATGAATGGTTTCATGACCTTTGCCTTTAACAGTAAAAAAATCGCCTAGGCAGGCCTTTTCATTGCCGTGAAACATTTCTAAATGTTCAACACCTGATTGCGATAAGTTTTTAATTTTATCTGGATTAATGTTGTGAGTTTCTAATGGAACACTAGTGGGAGTATGTAATGTCAGCTTTATACTCATTACTTTATCCCTGTAAAATTTTGTTTAAGTGGAAGTGATATTTGCCAAGATCGCCACCATAATTGCCAGCAGAAATTATTTTGGCTCCTTTTTCTGCGGCAGTATGCATACCGCGTCGCATGGCTTCTGCAACGGATTCTTCATCTAAGCCATCGACAACAATCTCATATATTGCTTCGATACCGTTTGGTACCTGAGTTTTAGGTGCAAAGCCACGTAATGTTGGGCAGTACTCATCATTAGTTGAAGCGATTAAACCTTTATACTTTGAACCTACTTTACTACCAGAACGGACAACTCCTTGCGGAAAAGGTAAGAACACCCCAGCAATTTCTTTCATAGCATCTGCCGCGGCCAATGATGCGCGTAAGGTTGTCGAACGGTTGGATCCAAAAATTAGTAAATTACCTCCACCGACTGCAGGTTGTACGCCAAATGAGTCTTCGACAACAAATTCGCCTTCCATAACAGGAATTCGCCAAAACTTTCTATTGCCAACTTTTTTTGAAATTTGATAACCATCACCAAAGTAGCGTAAGCGCCCACCTACTGGGACAACATCATCTGAGGGTAAGCCGTTATAACAAGCAGTGGTCGGACACGTCATGACACATTGGCCGATACGGTCGACTAAGCGAGCACTCATATTGTCTTTCGCCATGGTAAAAAGAAGTACGCTTATGCCGGGTCTTCCATCGGGTGTGTTATCTCTTGCAATTTCACATTCAATGGCCGCTTCGCATTTGCATCGGATCACAGAAGTGGCAAAGCCCGTCATGGACTGTGCAGCAGCTCTGGCCCAGCTTATGCTGTCTGCAGTAATAATCACTCTAGAGCCCCACATTTCAAAGGCTTCTGCAAACGTATCAATAATCTCAGTTTTTTTTATATTCATGATTTACGCATAGGAATAAATTCATGATCATGTAAGTAATGATCGTTGACAGCATAGTTATCAAAACGAATTGAATAATAGTCATCAAAAAATGGGCGAATTGAGTTTTCAATAGATTGATCGAACTCAGGTTGAATATGTATCGTCTTACCGTAGTAGTCGGTAGTAAATTCAAAGTCCGCAATCACAACATGACCGGATTTAATAACATAGCGCGGTGCGTTAAACATGAGTTCTTTGTCTTCTTGATTGTCATATATTGTAATGTCAGCATCAGCGCCTACGCCCAGATGACCTTTATTCTTTAACCCTAAACATTTAGCTGGGCCGGCACGGGTTATAATGGCAATTTCATTCAATGTATATTCGCGCTTTAGTTCACGCAAAATAGATTTATTCATTGCTTTTTGATTGACGCGTGATATTTCTTCATCGCGAAAGCTTTTGTCCATTAGTAATTTAATTAACTTTGGATAGCTCATAAATGAGGCGCCATTGGGAGAGTCGGTTGAAAACACGATGCGCCATGGATCTTTAGATAGTAAAAAGATTTCTAATCCGATTGCCCATTGCAATGCATTGGTATAGACATGTTCTTGGTAACTATAAGGTGCGATGCCGCAACCGGATTCATTCTCCGTGTCAGCATTAATCCACTTGGTATGTGTGTAGAGTTGAGTCAGGTGTGCTGATGGAGCGTCCGCGGTCATGATTGTGGATTTACCAAACATTACTTGGCCAACGTCACAGGAAATATTAGGGTGATCGTTTACATACTCGACAATTTCACGTCCTGCAGATAAAGGGTTTTCACCTAATTTACCTGCATAGCTATGAAACTGAATATGTGCAATATGGAGACGGCGATCGCCGGCCGTCTTCATGGTTTCAATCGTGGTTTGAAAGTTGCCGCTGTGTCCTAAGTTATTACAGTGTACATGTGGAGGGTGAGGTAATCCTAAATCGTTCGCAACATCGATAAATGCATCAATAATATCGCGTGGAGATATTTCAAACACATCACTTTTTTCATCGATGTCACGTACATTAGAATTTTTCTTGCCTTTCCATGGTTCGTCACCGCCCGGGTTGACTATCTTTGTGGTATAGGCTTTAGATGCATTTAGCCACCAGGCAATGGCTTGCGTTAATTCTTCCTTGCGACCATCTTTTATCAATTGTTGTAAAAATATGTTATTTCCTAAAACGGCGTAATAACCCGTGTCAATAACTGGTGTGTCATGCAATTCTTCTAGCACATGTCGTGCTGCCAGTGGTGGGACTGCGGCATCAAAGGCAGTGGTGTATCCTAGGGTGGCATAGCGATAACCAGTCGCAAAAGTGGAGGGCACAACACCACCGGTGCCTGAACGAGTGTGTTCAGTTGCAGGGTGTGGATCAAGACGATGATCTTCCGGTTGAAGTTTGCGCGCGAGATTCACTTTTGGACCGGCAATATGACAGTGTATGTCTACTCCGCCAGCCATAATCACATTGCCATGAGCATTAATGACAGTTGCACTGTCGCTAACAGAGTCAACAATGCGACCATCTTTGACACAAATATCGCGAACCTCTCCATCGATATTATTGGCCGGGTCATAGACCTTACCGTTTTTAATGCGAAGCTCGTTACTCATCCTTCAACCTTGGGTATTTATTATTGTTGTTCTCTTGGTGTTATGCAGCTGACTTATTCGAAGCTCGTTCTCCTTGGTTGCTATTCCGTTTAGCTTTTACGAGTTCGTGCACTCGTTTCCTAATTGCAGTCAGAATCTCTTCATCTGAAGGGAAGGGAGATTCAAATGCTGGTCGTAAAAATATGGGTACATCATCCATGCGATACACTGTGCCAGCGGTATTAATCCCATAGGTAGATGTTGCAAACGCGACATGCGCAAGTTTGCTTGTTGCAGTGGGTTTAGTATCAAGTGAAATCACAGGAATTTTATGCATGTGATCAATTGCAGCTTTGGGGAAATTTGAACCTGGGTCGCTAGCTATGATCATTGCTGCGTCGGCATCGCCGCGTGAAAGAACGTCTACAGTTGTAAATTCACCGGGGTTAAAACGTGGAAATCCGTGACTGAAATTAACCCCAAATGGATAACCCGTTTGCCAAGAAACAACATTATCTGCACCGGTGACATTACCGTGACCACGTACGGGCTTGGCTACAAAGTGGGTGAATGCATTTAAGTCAGTCGCCAGAGATAATAATGCGCCAGAGTTGAAGTGACGTCCGCGAGTCATCGTCAGTCCCATGCCGAAAAACAGAACGCCAAAGCGACAGTTCTTCATTCGGTCTACCAGATCTTC
>JANQLF010000291.1 GCA_028280785.1 Planctomycetota bacterium | reverse complement strand
CAAAGTTTTGCCAGCTCATTGAAACAGCGAACAACATTTGAAATTCAGGCTAAGAATATCTCAATTAGTTTTGTGGTAATTCCCAAGCAAACCAAGGGTGAGATTCAACTGAAGGCTCGCGTCATTAAACAGCCCTAGAAAAGAATTTAGCCAGCAGGGAAACAATTGAAACACTTGTGTTTCAAAATAGATTGTTTTTTAACAATTGAAACATTTTTTGGCAGTTAATTTGTTTCGAATTGGCAACTGATGTTGTTCAATTCTATATTGTGCGCTTAAAAAAAAGCCTAACATTCCCCGGTGTCGTTTTATCACATTCGGATTAATTGATGCCTGTAGAAATAAAAGAATATGTATTGGGTGATAATAAAGGCATCATTGTTGACTGCATAGGTTATGTCAGTGGTCAAAATATTATTGATACCTTGCAGTCTGTTTATGCTGATCCAGCATTTGCTGAACATGAATTTTGGCTGGTTGAGCGTAGTAATTGTGAAAGATACGATGTTCATCCGAATGATATAAAGACCATTGCCCGTAATGACAATGAAGCTGTAAAAAAGAATCCTAAATTAATCAAGGCTTTGGTATCAGCTAATAATTTACAGCACGGCATGTCACGAATGTATTCATCTTACTTAAGCGAAGACGGATTCGAAATAGCTATGTTTTTAGATCGTAGCGAAGCCGAAGAGTGGATCGTAAGGCGTTTAAAAGAAATTAACGAAGAATCACGCCGTTAAAACTTTAGGCTTTCTATCCGCGCCATGGTTATATTCCATGCCAGCACGTTCTGGGTCATCCAAATTCGGACAAGTCATTTCAGGCGCATCGGTGACTAGATTGCGTCCATCTTTAATTAACTGATCACGAATAACTGAGCCATCAATATCACTGACATCTTTGTTATCGCGTACAGCAAAAGCTGCGGCTGTGCCAGCGGCTTGACCAATAGAACAGACTGGTGGCATTACGCGTAGGCTACTGTGTGTGCCATGATCTGCACTGACTGCGCGGCAGGCAACTAACATATTGTTTATGTTAGTTGGAATTAATGAGCGGTAGGGAATTTCATACCAAGCGCCTTGTGGCAATTTGATAAAATAAGTGCCAGTTCCATTCGGATTGTGAATATCGACGGGGTATGTTACACGAGCAATTCCGTCTTCGTATGTGCGTCCACGGCGATAATCATCTAAGGTAACAGTATAACGGCCAACTATACGGCGACTTTCACGAATACCGATTTGCGGGGCAATCGAATAGAGCTTGCTATTTTTAAATAAAGGAACTTCGGCGCGTAAAATTTCAATCAATTCGCGCAATTGCTTGCGACCTTCGATTTCCGCCTCACTGAGTTCTTCACCATTAACAGAAGATTTATGAATGATACGTGTTGAATTAAAATGTACGACCTTGTCTTCAACACCGCGGAACATCAATACATTTTCGCGTGGGTTGCTAGTCCGGCCTTCATCTTGAGCACGGTGATAGGCGTCTTGAATTTGATCATTTATTTCGCGTAAATAGTTGCCCGGATCCTTGCCTTCAGAAATGTCATTTTCGTCTAAAAGTAATTTAAAACACAATGTCATCGGTTGGACATGCGGATCGCCCGCATCATTACCAAAATTAAATTCACAGCCACTCATTGCAGCTAAGTCAGCATCACCAGTGCTGTCGATATATTGTTTTGCTTGCGCAGCGCTTAATCCGCTTTTTGAATGAAGGACAATGCCATTAATACGATTATCGCTGTATTCGGAATGAGCGAGGCGGTGGTGGTATAATAAACGTACGCCAGCTTCTTTGCATAAATCTTCTGCGGCAAGACGAGCAGCTTGTGGATCAAATGTACGACTGCTACCACGTTGACCGCCATAGGTACCCATGCGTTCGAGCCATTCTTCAAAAATACCGGTATCGAGCGATTCTTTTTCCAAATGGTTTGGCATAAATGGATTCACTTCGCCCGCCGTTGCCATACCGCCGAGAAATCCGTAGTGCTCGACCAATAAAACATCAGCACCATGGCGTGCTGCTGCGATTGCTGAACCGAGGCCGCCAGGACCGCCACCGAGGACGATAACATCGGCTTCATCACGAATAGGAAGGGATTGGGGAAGGCTTAGTGAAAGTTCGCTCATCTGTGCTCCTGATCCTAAGCAGTTTAGCAATCGGGGTTTAAGGTGTAAGGGTCATTAGTGCTGAAAAAGTGTCGTAAGATGCTATATTCAACAGAATGAGCGGATTTGATGCCTTAGATTATGGTGGTGCGCGTAAGACCGAGCTGCCACCGGAAGAGGCAGGTGAAGACCTACGTTGGGCCGTAGAACGGCAGTTTCGCGATCTCGAAGACTTTCTCGATTGCTACATCTGTATTCACGATGTCAGCGGGGTTTTTCGTCGTCTTGATGGTGAATCAATTTTTTTATCAAGTCGTACCATTCATCAGGCACCTATTTGCCGTTTGCTGCACACCAATGCTTGCATTCAGCACTGTTCACGAGTGCAAAATGAGCGTGCGCGCAAAGAAGTAGTGCCCTATGTACATCATTGTTGGAAAGGCGCTGCTGAATTAATTGTGCCTTTAATTCACGAGGGAACACATGTAGCTACCTTATTTGCTGGAGCATCACGCGGAGATAAAAAAATAGATAAGGCTTTACCTAAGAAAATAATTAAGACTCATGCGGCATTGCCAGTTTGGGGTGAAGAAAAAATAGCGGTCATGAAACGAATGCTTTTGGCATTTGCCAATCATCTCATGTACCAGTTGGAAACTATGCACAGCGTGCGTGGCGTGGATGATCGCCAGGTCTTTATTCAACGTTGGATTCATATGCATGCTCATGAAAAAGTGGGACTGGGTGATTTAGCTGAAGCCTTAGCGTTATCGCCAAGTCGATGTAGCCATGTGGTGCAAGAGTGCTTTGGTCAGTGTTTTCGTTATTTGCTCCATCATGAACGTTTGGAACGCGCACGCCGCATGCTTTTAAATAGTCGTGGCTTGGCGATTAGTGAAATTGCAAACCGTGCCGGGTTCGAAGATGAGCGTCATTTTAGTCGCAGTTTTAAAAAGAAGTTTAACGATGCGCCTGGGCGATATCGGCGCCGCTATCAAGTCGGCTAAATCAAATAAAAAACCTGGCCACATGATGACCAGGTTTTTTAGTAAATATGATAAATAATTATTTTAACGTAGCGTAATCACGTAATGCCTGATCAGGACCAACGTACTGTCCATTTTGGTAAGACCCGGATAGGACTTTACCTTGATTGTCTAAGAGCACTAAGTTTGGAATGCCACGTCCACCATAAGTGGTTTTTAGTCCGCTAGCTTGAATTTGACTAAATGGAACTGAGAGCCATGGCATCTTAGCCTCGTTCATGTAGCCATACATCGAAGCTTCATCTCTGTCTGAACTGACAAAAATAATTTCAAATTTTTCACCACCGCCATTGTTGTTGTAAAAGTCAACCAGGCGTGGCGTGAACATTTTACATGGGGGACACCAATGTGCTGAAAAATATAAGAACACATGTTTTTTGTCACCGATTGTTTTGGCAGTACTGACGTTTTGTTTTTCTTTATTGACGGCGACTTTGCCAATGGCTGAGAGAAGTGCCTCATGACCTTTGACGGCAACTTTAACTTCCTTTTCTTGAGCTTTTTCAGTAGTTAATGCTTTGAGTTTTGTGGCGAGTGCTTCGGCTGCTTCGTCATTGCCTTTTTTGCGATGGCTGGCGATGGCTTTTTTGAAAACTTTTTCCAAGCCTTCTTTTGCTTTGGCAACATCTTTGTTGTAAGATTCGTTGGCTTTATTGATTTCAGCTTCGAATTTGGCTATTGCTGATTCTATTTTCTTATCGCTGCTGGCACCAAAGGCGAGGCCAAGGCAACAGCACGAAAGGATGAGTATGCGTAGCATGTGTGTCTCCGTAATTGGTGGCATACTAATGCCCCCGTAAAGAGGGCAAGTTATGTATAGGAGACGTAGAATTGGCTATTTCTTGACAGCTATTTTTCGTGCACCTTCTACGCTATACACAGGAGAGACCACTTGTACTTCAACGTGCATTTTTTGGTCATATTCACCGGCCATGCGCACGTAATCGTTGTAATCAACGTCTAATATATCACCTGGTTGAACGCCAATTTTGTCGTCTCCAGTCGTCGACGGCAAGAGGGTGGTTCGTACCCAACCTTTGAAAATACCAGTGTTCTTGCCCGTTTCTTGCAGTCGTACATCTTCCCAGTCGCCAAGTGGCTGACCTTTTTCATCTTTCTGGCGACCATCAAAACCATAGCGATTGCGTACGCGTACGGTTACTGCATTTACGGCGCCGATGTCGGTATTGGAATCTGGGTCGTTAACCATGAGTCCAAGTGATTGGCTAACTTCGACTGTTGGAAATTCTGCGGGTTTTCCTTCAGCAGTTAAGGTATTCAGCGCTGCGTCTGTGCCGAGTAATTGTAAATTACCCCAGCTCGATGGTTGAGATGAATAATGGAAGCTCGGATTAAATTTGCGCAATGAGCTGTCGGCTAATTTATAATTGCTGTTGTGGTTGATGACATACAGGAAGCCAAGGACTTGTCCGGCTCTGAAGAACTTGAGATTGGTGAGGTGGGCACGTGGAATAAAGTACTCTAGATTGTAGCCTTTATTATCTTTGTGTACTTGTGAGCCGACATAACGCTTTCCTTCGCCGTTGCGTTGAGCGTTATAACCTTTTTTACCCCAAACAACTTCCCACATTTCAGGTGTTTGGCGAACACCTGGCAATTTCGGGCCTAGCCAGAACTGTTGACATGCATGCTGCGCGGTTTTCTTGGCCTTACTGTTTTTCATATCAAACCAAACTTCCATGCAGTCGAAATTCCAGAAATTGTCGATAACTTTTTGACGTTCGGCGGTTTCAAACTGTCCTGATTTATCACGAATGAGCGCTAATACATAAAGGCCATCTGGGCGCCATTGCATAAATACATCTTTGCCAGGAGAGAGGCGGGTATGCTCTAAGTTCCAGTCACTTGGATCACCATCAAGTTTTGGAATTTTGGTACAGAACGGTACTGCGGCAAAGTCGGTATTTTGAAATTTAGGATGCGACTTACGCGGGCGATTCGGGTCAAGTTTCGCGACTTCGCGCTTATTTAGTTTACCAACATATATATCTTCGCTGACTTGCAGCATGTTGGTTTGTTCAGAGACCAACGTCGGTTTGGCAAAACGTAGTACTGGCGGTTCCTTCGGCGCAGCGTTTACCGTGTTCTTGCTTAGAATAGTTTTCTTTTCTGCCATGGACAACTTGCGCATGCGGAATTTTGGTCGCATGAGTCGTTTTTTAATCAATCCATCGACGTCAACTTCAACACCACCGCTAAAACCGGGTCCTTTCTTTTTCTTGGTTTGACTTGTTACTGGACCAAAATCTTCACCAAGCCCCATTTTCTCTGCCAAAGCTTTGCTAAGGGATTTGCTGAGTTTGTTGTTGTTGCCTTCGGTTTCACCTTCGCCTTCTTCTTCACTTTCGCTTTCGGCGAGACTTTCTTCCTCGCTCTCACTTTCACTTTCGCTCTCGCCTTCACCTTCTTTTTCGCCTTCACTTTGAGCGTGGGCGGCAGCTTCTTTGGCGTTGAGTTTGAAATCTTCTTTACGTTGATCCTTTTCTTCTTCGGTGCCATTTTTCAGGTTTTCACGAAGATAATCTGCTTTGTCATTGATGCGCTCTTTAATCGATTCTTCTTTTACGATTTCTGCAACTTCTTCTGTGTTCAGCTTGGTTAAATCTTTAAGGGCTTGAATTTCTTTGGCGAGGGTTTTAACCGCATCGAGCTTTTTCTTAGTTTCAGCGAGGGATTTTTCGCGATCCTTGTTGACTTTGTCCGAGAACTCTTGTTTGGCGGTTTCCAATGCAGCAATTTTCTTCTCAACGGCTTCCACGCCTTTGAGGTCTTTAGGTGTCGACGCTTTCTTGTTTTCAGCAATGGCTTTCTTTAGCTCATTAACGGTGTCTTTGTGCTTTTCGGAATCGGCTTTATCAAGTTTCTTCAGATAACTTTCCGCTTCACGAACGGTGGTTTGATGAGCACGCATGGCCTCGTTGCGTAACGTGTGCATAGCGCGAGCTTCAGTTTGTTCTGCTTTAGCTTGTTCGCGCTGCGCTTGCTGTGCTTTTTTCAAGTCATTATTGATGGCGGTGTGTTCTTCTTTTTTGTTTTTGAGAGCTTGTTTGGCAGTATTGCTCGTTTGCTGAATGGCATTCAAGGAATGTTGCGATTTGTTGTTTTCTTTTTTGAGTTGATTTTCAGCGTGTGTGCTTTGTTGATCAATTTGCTTTTGACGCTGTTTTACCAAAGCGTTATCTTTATTATTTTCAACCTGCTTATTAATAGTATCCAAGGCCTTCTTGGCAGCTTCTTGGTACGCGTTGTCTTTGGCGTCCTTTTCAGTTTTAGCTTTGTTGTAATTTTCTTTAGCTTGCTCTAATTTAGATTTGTTCTTCTCATTTTTGGTTTGATTATGTTTCTCTGTAAAAGGGTTTTTCTTTTTCATGTAATCAAGAGTGTTTTCAGTATGTTTGGCAATTTCGTCAACTTTTTTAATTAAATCTTCAGTGCCTGGCGTGGGGTTTTTGAGTTCATTCTTCAATTTGCGCAAGTCTTTTTGAATATCGCCACGCTCTTTATAGCGTTCTTTGTCCCAGCCGTTCTCTTTATATTCTTTGCTGAGTTGTTTGTTGGTTTCGTTAGCGAGATCATCAGCTTTTTCTGCAAGGGTATCGCGAATGATTTCATCCAGGGTGTTTCTTTTTAATGCGTTTTCGATGTTATTGTCGATTTCGGGAAGGTCTTCGTAGACCAGTTCTTCGATGAGTTCTTGCTCGAGTTTGTCATCTTCAGTTTCTTCAAGTGCATCTTCAAAATGCTCAGATAATTCATCTTCGAGTTGATCGAAATATTCTTCTTGTGCTTCTTCTTGCTCTTCGTTTTCTTCATCCATAGCTGCGATGAGTTTGTCTTTGAGTTCTTCCTTATCGATGAGCTCTTCGAGTTCTTGAACGAGTTCTTCTAATTCTTCCGCATCTGCGTCCGGTTGGAGCTCTTCTAATACTTCTTTAATGTCTTCTTCGAGCTGTTGCTCAGCTACGGCGTCTTCAATTTTTTCTTTCTTTTCTTGTTCAGCTTGTTCCTGCTTTTCTTGACGCATTTCTTCAACGCGTTTCGCGCTATATGCGGCAAGTGAAACGATGAGTAAGAGGAGCAAGGCGTGTAGAATACTCGAAGCAAAGATGCTCTTCTTGTATTCTTTGCCGGCGACGGGCAGGTGATCGAGTTTAGGCATCAGTGTTGTTTCCGGTCGATGACGATTGAGTGCTTAAAGAATTCGAGTTCATTTAATACACCAGTTAAATAAGCGTAGGCTTGGACAGGAGCTTCAGCATCACAACGAATAATTACGGGTATTTCACGATTTAAGGCTTCTAAGGCCGGACCAATTTCTGCCTTAGGAATAATTTGGTTACCTTTATTGGTAAGCACATATTCACCATCTTTACTGATGAGAATTTGCGTTGCATCATTGTGCACCTTTTGAGTCGCTGCTGATTTTGCTTTAGGTAAGGTAATATTAAATAAATCTTTTTCTTTAGTGAATGAACTGGTGACCATAAAGAAGATCAAGATCAAGAACACCACGTCGATGAGTGGTGTCAGATCGACTTCTTTATCATCATCAAAAGGGTTCTTGTGGCGACGCATTATTTAGACTCCTCACTTGATGAGTCCTCTGTTTTTTCTTCTGTTTCTTTATTATCAGTAGCTTTGATTGCGTCAGTGCTGATTTTTTCTGTTGGCAATGAGTTGCTTAATTCGGCAAGGCTTGCACCAGTGTCACCGCGCAAGCCGCCAGCGGCGATGGTTACTTGGCGGAACGCATCTTCGAATTGGTTATACACATTTTGACCTAAGCGTGTCAGTGTTGTCGAGGCAGCCATCGCTGGGATGGCAACCATTAATCCAGAGGCAGTGGTGAGGAGGGCAGTACCAATTCCTTTCGCTACTTCTTCAGGTTTTACTTCGGCGTTTTCACCTGCAGAGGCGGAAATGACTTCAAATGAATTGATCATACCAAGCACCGTACCAAGCAATCCAACCAATGGTGCTACTTTGGCAATGAAATTTAAAACCGGTACCCAGGTTGCTAAGATATCTAATTTACTCATGCCATGATCAAGGAAGGCTACCTCGGGCAAAACTTTCTTTTGATAATGGTCTTTAAGACCGTCATGGAGTAGTGCTTCGAGTAGGGTTCCACGTTTCTCAACCAATGCCGTTGCGCCGTCACCGTCGCCTTGGGCAATTTTTTGAGTTACCGCATCGACCGTATTTTGATCAAACATGCCGGAAGGTCGAAAATGCAGCAGGCGCTCAACGATGATACCGATCGTGACAATTGATCCAATTAGGAGCGGGATCATAGCAATAAGGTTTGTCCATTCTGTTGAGAAAATTTGGTTCCACATAGACCTCTCCGGTTTTATGAATGTAGAGCACTTTTGTGCTTTATGTATGCTTGTGAACGGTAGGTCATCATCATCTGTGACAGGCAGTAGTACAATTTTTGTAAGTATTTATAGGGATAATTGCGTCATATTGCCTAGTCTGTATCTAGAACATTATACCTATTTCAGTACAGATAATTATTTTTTGAAAAATAACGTCGGTATAACGTGGTATATACCATAGATTTAGGTATGGTGACTTGATTTCATGCTTGGTAGCGGCCAAATAATGTGATCAAGGTATCCTGACATACCCGCTTAGGGATTGAGATGATTGCTGTATTCGCTCTGAACAGTTTTGTCGTGGCCATTGCGGTGCTGATGCACTATGAGTCGTTGCGTATTCTATCGAGCAGTATGTCACGAATGACGATCAAGCATCGTTATCGGGTCGTCTTTGGCGTTTTTGGTTCTTTGATTGCTCATGCCATAGAAGTGTGGATTTTTGCAATTGCATTTTACTACATGCATCATTCAGCAGCTTGGGGTAGCTTAGAGGGGAATTTTGACGGTAGCCTCATCGACTGCAGTTATTTTTCGTTTACAACTTTTACTACGCTTGGATTCGGTGATATCGAGCCCAAGGGTGATTTGCGTTACCTCACCGGTATCGAAGCACTGACTGGCTTGGTGCTCATCACTTGGACCGCATCGTTCTTATTCTACGAAATGCGTATTTATTGGGATAATAAATAGGGTCACGTTGAAAACAGTTCTTTGGATCGTTTTAGGCATATTGGTTTTGTATGTTGGCTGCTATGCACTGTTGTATTTTGGCCTTGATGCATTAGGCGATGCTGAACAGAAAGAAAGTTACGACCAAATATTCATATCGAGTAGAATGCATATTATCATGGGTGGACTAGCTATGCTGATTGCACCTATTCAATTACATGCTGGTTTACGTAACAAATTTTTACCCTTACATAAAAAGCTTGGATACATCTATTTTGTGGCAGTAGCTTTATCGTCAGTGTCGGGATTCATCGTTGCATGGTATTCGGTAGCTACGCTTATTGGTGATGTCGGCTTTGCTTTTTTAGCGGTAGCTTGGTTTGTTACGGCATTGATGGGATTCATCACGATTAAACAGGGGAATGTGCGAGCGCATGAATTATGGATGCTGCGAAATATTACCCTCACTTTTGCAGCTATAAGCATTCGAATAATGCTTCCGATTTTGCCATTGCTATTTGATCTTAGCTTTGAACGAGTCTTCGATATTGTCGCGTGGGCTTGCTGGGTGCCGCAGCTCTTGCTGCTAGAATTGTACCTAAGAAAGAGGCGCAGCTCAAAAAAAAAGGCCCAATGAGTATTCAATGGGCCTTCTTTGTTTGGATCGAATTGAATTTTACTTTTTCAAGACTTTGCTAATGACCTGTGCAAAATCGCGCGTTGCTAGATAGTTGCGCAAGGAG
>JANQLF010000287.1 GCA_028280785.1 Planctomycetota bacterium | reverse complement strand
AATTTGCGCTCTCAGCATGCAAGCGAGTCATTGATGCGCCGGGCATTGAACATAATCCCCTGTACCTCTATGGTCCAAGCGGTTGTGGTAAATCACATTTAATTAATGCCTGTAAATCAGAATATGAACAATTAATGGGCGCTGATTCCGTATTAGTTTTCAGCGGACCTCGGTTTGTAAATCGTGATGCGCATCGCCTCGCCGAACGAACAGAGACAGATATTCGCAAAAATATCGAAGCTGCAGCAGTTATTTTATTTGATGATGTAGATCCCCTGACAAATAGAAGCTTGGCTCAAGAAGAATTATTCCACTTGATCAACAATAGCATGGAGAAAGGGCAACAATTAATTTTTACTGGCTCAGATGTTCCACAGCGACTCAACCTCGAAGAACGTCTCGCAACGAGGCTTGGCTGGGGCCTGAGCGTTGGTATCGAAGCGCCATTAACAGAAACACGGCTGGCATTTTTACAAGAATTAGCTGGTGATGTACTCAACGATCTCGACTCAAATGAATTAGCCCATGTCGTCGATACTACCGCACCAAATATGCATCATGTTATGCAACTATCAGAACGCCTACTTGATGGTGAAGACATCATGCGCAATGAGGATCAGGCGAGTTTTGACTCCATCCTCGATAGCGTTGGCAACCATTTCAACGTCAGGCCTGGCGACATCATCGGCAAACGACAAACCAAAGATATTGTGCGCGCCAGACAAGCGGCACTTTTATTAGGTCGTCGATTGACAAGGCACAATTTGGAATCACTCGGTGGCATGGTCGGCGGTCGCGATCACTCTACTGTTATTTATAGTATTCGCGAAGCAGAAAAGCGCATAAAAAACGATGAACAATTTCAGCGCGACATTCAGTCGTTAACGCAAGACGTACTGAACAAATAATTATTTAAAAACAATATCGTAAGATTCACCAACAACTGCGGTTTCAAACTCGATTCGCACATCATCAATTGCGATACGTTTATCTATAGCATCAAAGCGTTGAGCCTGAGAACCCATTTGCAATTTACGTGACCACACCTGAAACCGTTCCTGCTTGGTTGCTTTATCTGGGTGATTATGCAAAAATAACAACAAGTAGTCTTTATGGCGGACCAGCAATGGACGCTTATCCCATTGTTTTACCCGATCTTTTGTTTCTTGTTGCAAAGATTTTGTGCTCAACAACTGATCACTCACTCCACGAACATAAGCTATTGCATCTGCAAAAGCCCGCTCTTCTGCGCTAGCTTGTGCATGTAAACCAATCATTGCCAATTCGCCCGCGTGGGGCTTTTTGCGCAATAACGCTACTGCTTCATTTCTCAAACCTGGATCGATGTGTTTGGATAACAAATATCGACGAATTAATGTTCGTGCAGGTGCATCACCAGCAATTGCTAGCTGCAGCCATTGTTGATAAATCGCATCATAGTCATCAACTGTTTGCCAAGTGATAATATCAGCGCCATAGTCCTCCGGCACACTCAGTACCGCTTGTAAATGGTTAAGATTTTCACCCGCATATTTCCAAAATAATTGCGTCTCGTCTTGCAATGGCTTAAAAGTCCAAATACCACTGCCATCGAGATGGTCACGCCACTTCGTTAGCGTATCTTTTACCGAACCCATTCGTGTCTGTAATTGCACACCGATAATTGACCCGGTCCATCCTCTGACCAACGGCTCTTGCCAACCTGCATGCCAAGTAAGCACTTTATGATCCGGATGATGTGGTAACAATTTTTTCTTACCAAATTCTTGCGGACTATTTTCATCTTTTCTAGGCAAACGTTCACGCCATGCACCCAATTCAGTATCATAGTCTAACTGCTCCCAGTTAATCTCCTCAACCTCACCGTTCCAACAATGTCTAATAGCATCACAAGCAATACTACGTCCCACGCTCGCATGCCAGTTAGCCCAATTGGAGTCTTTTTGTAATTTACCAGTAGATGTAATTTTATGTTTTACGATAAAGGCTAATTCATTTACACCACCTGCAGTGAGTGGAACATACGTATTCACCTGCCTCGGAATACGTGGGTCTTTTACAGCGATACTCACTTCTGCATTAAATTCATCTTGGATACTCATCGGGTGCTCATCGCTACTTACTGTCCCTATGCGAACAACACGCGAAACTCCCCATGGACGAACTTTTTTCTTGTGCGGCTGAACGTTTACTAAATAAAACGGAGTCGAAAAACCATGTTCATCTTGGCCAAGCATATTGGTTAAAAGCTCAGCCATGCCCTTCACTACTGATCGGGTAACCGGATGATCATCTTCAGCAAAAATCATCACATTATTCCATGAACTTGCCTCTATCCCTTGTCGATAATCAGTTAGCTCACTAGCAGCCAGCACCTTGTTGGAATCAATGATGGTATTCGCAATCTCCACTTCACCTTTCGACAGTGATCGAATGAAGCGACCTTCATTACCACGGTACATTCCTTCAAATAAAGATGGCCCATTATATCCCTGACTGTCCGTATCATGAATGCAAAACGGAATACTCAGGACAACTAGGCTTAGGCAAATAATTGGGAATATACTATTTTTGTTCATTTGATGCGTCAGGTTGTCTTATCCCAAAGGCCAAGCACAAGGGTAAAATAATAGCAACTGCACCACATACGTAAGGTGCAGCAGGATTGATAAGAAAATAACATAAGGCTCCAAGAAATGGTCCGAGCGCTCGGCCTAAGGAGCCAACACTGCGAAATACACCCATGGCCTTGCCCTGAATATCTTCGGCTGCATTGCGACTGACTATGCTGCTCAGACTTGGCATCATACAGGCCGAACCAGCTGCTAAAGCAGCCGCACCAAACCACAAACACCATTCAAGCGACCACTGACCGACAATCGCCAAACAGAGATATCCAGGCACCTGCAAAAATATACCTGCCAACAAAACCTTGCGTTCACCATATTTCGGTACCCACTTGCGAATAAAACCACCTTGAATTAAGACTCCGATGACACCTATCAGGACAAAAACAAACGCAATCTGACCGGGACTGTATTCCAAGCGCTCTTTGGCCAAGAAAACCAAGGTACTTTCCATCGATGCGAATAAAACCATATACGACAAATATAAAACATTGCAGCGTACAACTTGTTCACCAAGGCTTTTATCCCATATACCAAACAAACGTCGCTGTGGTCTTTTGGCAAGCCCTTCTCGTTGATTGGTTTCCACAAATTTCAGCAATACCCACAAAAAATTAATTAATGACAGCACGCTCGCACAAATAGCCAATGAGGAGAATGGGTTTAAAGCAAATACTGGCAGATCCCCAACTTGACCAAACTGTGGTAAGTACGTATACGTTAATCCGCCCAGAGCTGGGCCTAGCAAAAATCCAAGTCCAATCGCTGCGCCAACAATACCCATCCCTTTGGCACGCTCTTCTTCACTTGTAATATCTGCCATAGCAGCCGAAGCTGTACTAATATTACCACTCATGGCACCTGCCATTAAACGTGAAATTAATAAAATAATAAAATCACCAGCAAAGACCCAAAGCAGATACGAAACCGCATTACCCGCGACACTCACCAACAATATAGGTCGTCGACCAAAACGGTCTGATAAGATACCCCAAATAGGTGACATAATAAATTGCAAAATCGCATAGGCGCCAAATAGCACACCACCAAACAATGCTGCTGCCTGGTCATCACTAGCTTGTGCAAAATAATGGTGCACGAGTGACAACAGATAGGCAAGTAAGCCTGATCCCTGTTGTTGATAAAAATCCACCAAGTGAGCAAAAACTGGAAATATCAGGCTGAAACCCAATAAGTCCAAAAATAATGTTAAAAATATAATACCAAAGGTTGTGCGCTTGGTGCTCATATGAAAAAACCCAGGGGCATGCCCCTGGGCCTTTGAATTAATCTAGTTTGTTCACCTAGGCAACCATAACGTAGACAGAAATGAAGAGTAAAATCCATACAATGTCAACGAAGTGCCAGTACAATGAGGCAGCAAACATCGAGAAGTGACGTTTCTCATCAAAATGGCCGAGTTCCATGCGGAACCATACTAAGAACAGCATCACTAAACCGGTTAATACGTGGAAACCATGAAAACCGGTGCTGGTATAAAACAAGGTTGCAAATGCGTTGGTTTCTTTTTCGCCAATAGCAGCTGGCGTAAAGCCCTCGATAATCAACAAGCCGTACTCATAGCCTTGACAACCCAAGAAAATAACACCGAGTAAAATTGTCAAAACCAACATAGCACGTGCTTGGTTTTTATTCCCTTTATGCAAAGCAATCATTGCAAATTCACAAGTAACCGATGAAGAAATCAATAAGATTGTTGCCAGTGCAACCAAGGTACCACCCAGGTGAATATCTTCAGGCTTAACCAAGGTGCCGCCAATGTAATTAGTGATATACAAATACCCAAAAATTGCAGAGAAGGCCATGGCTTCACTGACCAAAAACATTTTTAATAACATCTTCAGTTCAACTTGTTGCTGAGCTGAATCATGACTGAGCGGCTTCTCTTTAATAATCTGGTGGCACCACCCCATGATCGTAAAGAAGAAAGCCGTCAGACTTACCCATAAAATAATCGGGCCGATAGAATTTAATGCAGACCAGATAGGATAGAAGATGCTATCCAGAAGACCGGCACCATCTACCCAAGTCGAATCAGCTAACTTGGCAGCATGCTCATCAAATGAGCCCACTGACATCAAGATGCCAAATGGAAGGACACATAGGGTTAAGCAAACATAAAATGGCCAAAAACTCGGTGGTGGCACATGGCTCATTGGGTCGTCATGTGCATGCTCTGCAGCTTCGCTCATTTGGCATCCTCACTCTGTGATTGATGTTGTTTATCCTGTCTACTTTGCAACGCCTTAGCCTCTGCCTCTGCCTTCATAGCACTCTGCTTTTGAAAGCGTTCTCGCATACGGTTAGGGTCTTTAGGTAAACCATGATTGTAAAAATTATAAATAGCTAAAAGGATCGTAGAAACTACAAAAGCACCGAGCAACAAACCAAGGCGCGCGTTCTTCTGTTGAGTCTCTTTATCAACCTTATTAGCGTCACTCATCTTTGGCCGCCTCAATTTTTTCCGCAACTCGTTCTTCCTCAATCGCAGTTGGGCCAGGTTGAAAAGGCTTCATCTGTGATTTTTCTATGCGGTGTAGATCGTAACGGACCAGGGATCGCGCTACACGGCCATCTATTTCTTTAGAGAAACTATATTCAATGGGGTATTCACGCTTTTCGCCAGGACCTAGCTCCTGGTCATTAAAACAAAAACAGACCCGCATATCAAATTCCGCTGCGGCAAAACTAGGCGTTACTGTATGGAGTGGCCTAATATACACTGTTTCATTGGAAAGGTTTTCAAAGTAAAACGTATTAAAGCCGGCTTCTCCAGGCTTAATCTTAGCTTTCTTATGCTCTGCATAAAAACGCACAGGTAGATTGTCCAATACACGGGCCTGAAAACTTACCGAAATAGCATTGGCATCAGGGTCTACCGCTCCCAATTCAACATCATTATCTGGATTCAAATCAACGCCAACAATCTTACACGCCATTCTGTAAAAAGGCGGTAAAATGAAGACGCCAAAGAGTAACATACCGACTGCAACGCTCGATAAGATAACGAGCATCTTTTTATTCTTTTGGGTAGTTTCAGTGTTTGTTTCAGTCTCGCTCATAATTATCTCTATTGATAAAAGGCATCAATGACCATCGCCAAGAACAGTCCAGAAATATACACGATCGAATAGTGAAAGAGCGGCATGCTTTCCATACGTGGACGACGTTTCCAAAGCAACCATGACCAAACAGCAAATACAATTCCCAACACAATAGCCAGGGCAATATACACATAGCTATAGCGAAATACTGACGAAATGAACGGTAACAAGAGCGTGCCTAAGACCATAATGATGGTGTAAATAAAAATTTGACGAGTTGTCTCATCAACACCCTTCACTACTGGCAACATCGGAATACCAGCCTTTGCATAATCTTCTTTAAGTTTGATAGCTAAGGCCCACACATGTGGTGGAGTCCACAAGAAAATAATAGCAAACATCAAGAACGCAGCCCAAGACACTTCATTGGTCATTGCAGCCCAGGCAATTAATGGACCCATCGATCCTGGCACACCACCAATAACAATGTTGAGGTAATGTTTTGGCTTTAAATACATGGTATAAAAAACGCTGTAATAAATAACTGTAAATACAGCTAGCGCGACCGCCAACCAGCTTTGATGATATAATGCCAAAATAAGAATCATGCCGACTATTTCAGCAGTAGCGACCCAGAACGCTGTACGCACCGACATACGACCACTTGGTAACGGACGCTTATCTTTGGTCCGCGCCATTGCCGCATCTTTATCTTTTTCAACTATTTGATTAAAGGTGTTCGCACCCATACCCAATAAAAAGAGCGCCAATAAACACCAAACAACACTCGGCCAATTAGTAGCATTGCTACCTTCGACAGCAATCGCTGCATAACCAGTAAACATAGCAACCGCACTAATACGGGCCTTACCAAGAACCATGACATCTGAGAAAAAGCTCATGCAGCAGCCTCCCCTTCATCCATAGGTTCATATTTCAAATCAAACATCGCGATAACCAAGGCAACGATTATAAACATCGCCATAAGTAAGTGCGCCAAGGCTATGATGATTTCCTGAACACTGTAAAAAACATTGCTAATTCCCAAAATAACTTGCAACACGATAAATGTACCAGCGACTTTCAGTGCCAATGCTAAGCGTGGTGACAATGGCGATTGTTTAGCCATGTAAAATAAAACGATAAATGCAGCTACAACCACCCAGGCAAACCATCGATGCACCCACTGATGGAGCGTTTGGTTATCGAACATATTATAAAGAAATGACTCGTGGCTTGCCCACATATTAAATGGAATCCATTGTCCGCCGAGCATGGTTGGCCACTCACTAGAAAAACCATGATGCTTACTACCAGCGACAAGCGCACCGAGCATCAATTGAATCATGACTAATCCAACGGTCGTATGCACTGTTATTTTCAGCGGTTTACGCTGAGTACTTAATTCAGCACTTATTGGCTCGATATCGTCGTTAACCAACTTCAAAATACACCAGACTGTCTGGGCAATAATAATTGCTGCTATTGCTAAATGAATGAAAAGCATCGAGGTATTTGTACCCGTCAAAACGAGTACCCCTCCCAACAACGCCTGAAATGCAATGAGTCCTATTATTGCCCATGGCAATCGACCGAGACGCTGTTTGACTTCTGCGTGTTTATATGCGGTTATTAAACAGGCGATGGCAATAATCGAAATAAACGAAACGATGGCTCTATGCGACCATTCAATTAAAAACATGACTTTAAATTCGCTCAATTCAGCCGGTGGTGGCTGTAGCATGCCAATTCCAATAGCACCATCATCAACGGCATCGCGCAAACGATCATAGTCTTCTTGCATTTCGATACGTAATGCTTCCCAACCACTGTCAGCCATAGGTGGCAACAAAGAACCATTGATCAACGGCCAATCTGGAATGCTTAAACCTGACCCTGACAAACGAACGAATCCACCGACCGCACATTGTAGAATTAAAAACAGAAACAGCGCACCAAACCACATGCATACTGCAGCCCGTGGTTTCATTGAAGCACTGCTCTGATCTACGTTACTACTCATTAATACTGCTGAATCGCTCATGATATTCTTTGGAAAAAGGTATGCTGACTCTCAACATACCTTTTTCCGTTTCTAAGTCTTTCATTTCCAGTTATTGCTGATCAATGCGTTTGCGTGGATCAGTAACTGGAATTGGTGGTACCTCTTCATAGTTATAAGGTGGTGGAGGACTTGTTGTAGCCCATTCAAACGATTGTTGAATGTCGTTTACCTTCCATGGATCATCATCACAGTCAGGCTTACGGAAAAGACTAGCAACGATGGAGAAGAAAACGATTAAAGCTGCAACAGCGGTCAAAACATAACCAGTTGTCGTAATATGGTTCAACATTTCGAACTCTTCACGGTAAGCGACAATGCGACGTGCCATACCATAAGCACCAGAGACATGCATTGCACCAAAGGCCAAGCCAATACCACTAAACATGATCCAAGCGCCAATTCTGCCAACTTTTTCATTCAACATGCGCCCAGTCATTTTCGGCCACCAGAAATAGGTACTACCAAAGAGCAGCATAACCGAACCACCAGAAAGTGTGTAATGGAAGTGACCAACCACAAAATAGGTATCATGCAATTGAATATCAATTGGAACCATAGCTAAGATTAATCCACCAAATCCGCCAAAAACGAAGATGAGAATAAAACCAAGCACATATAACATCGGTGTGGTTAAACGAATATTACCACCCCAAATTGTCGCCAACCAACTGAATACCTTAATACCAGTTGGAACACCGATACCAAAAGAAGCGAGCATAAAGTAAGCCTGCATCCACGTTGGCATACCAATAGTAAACATGTGGTGTGCCCATACCATAAATCCAAGTAAGCCAATACTGCCAATTGCCACAACCATTGCAGTGTAACCGAAAATACGTTTTTCACTGAATGATGCCAAGATATGTGATGCTGCACCAAAGCCTGGCAAAATCATGATGTACACAGCCGGATGTGAATAGAACCAGAATATATGTTGATAGAGAACAGGGTCGCCACCGCGTGATGCAATTAATAAACCGGTATCAAAGTTGCGGTCGAGTAAAATCATAGTTACCGCCGCACCTAAAACTGGCGTAGCAACCAATTGCAGTGCAGAAGTAAAGTACACAGCCCATGCAAATAACGGTAATTTACCCCAAGTCATACCAGGTGCACGCATATTGGTAATAGTCACCAAGAAATTAATCGCACCCAAAATGGAACTCATGCCGGCCAAGTGCACTGCCAGTACCCACATGTCTTGACCTGGATTAGAACCAGCGCCCTGCAACGATAACGGTGGATACGCAGTCCAACCAGAAGCGGCTGCACCACCCTCCACAAAGAAACTCGCTACCATTAAAACGCCAGCAGGTACTAACAACCAAAAAGCAAACGCATTTAATTTTGGGAAAGCCATGTCGCGCGCACCAATCATCATTGGCACAACGTAGTTAGAGAACGCAGCGAAACCCGGAATAATAACAGCAAAAATCATAATCGATGCATGCATCGTTGTCATTTGATTAAATAAATGACCATTTTCAGAGAAAATATTTAAGCGCGCTTCGCCTTCCATTTCCGCCGCGTAAATTTTCTCAAGCACGGCACCTGGTAGGGCTAACTGGAAACGAATGGCACCAGCCATCGCACCGCCAACAATACCCATAATCAGAGCAAACCAGAAATACATCAGCCCAATTTTTTTATGGTCGACAGTTGATAGGTAATCTAAAATGCCGGTATAGCGTTTGATTTCCGGCATAACCGCAGCATCACTCATTTCGCGCCCTCCTCACCATTAGCAACGGTGGCAAGTGCTGGTTTCGACTTAGGTAATTCTGCTTTATAGGCACCCATATAACGATTGAGATCTTTCAAACGTGCATCAAGAACTAATTGAGTTTTTGTAACGGCACTGTCTACCCAAGAGCCATCTTTCATAAATTGCTTATTCGCATTCATATGTTCAATCTTGGAAAGGAAATTATACTTTAACCAATAAACAGCGGCTTCTTTGCGTTCATCGCTAGCATCGTCTTCGAAATAGGCCTTCACTGCATTATCGACTTCTTCTGCTGTACCTGAACGCAGTGCAGCGACTAAATCTTTGGCATCCGCCTTATGCTGCATCAACTCAACCCATTTGTTAAATTGCGCTTCTTCAACCACAGCAGCAGTGATGATCATATAACCATGACGCTCGCCGCATAACTCATAACATTGGCCTTCGAAGAACCCAGTCTCATCAGCTTTGAACCAGCTAAACGTTGTACGATCATAAAAGCAGTCTTTCTTGACCGCGAACGCAGGAACACCCCAAGCATGTGTTACGTCAACTGAATCGAAAAATAAAGAAGTTACTTTTCCCTTTTGGAAAACCGCTGGCTCTTGTAATGAAACCGTAAAGTCACGCGGCGTACCTTCGATATCCTTCGAAAAGGTCATGTTATGCATGGCCAAATTTTTAATGTTGTGATCTGGGTAGTTATAAATCCAGTTAAACTGTTTACCCGTTACATGCACTTCCATATCCTCTTGGTTGTGCACTTCGACC
>JANQLF010000274.1 GCA_028280785.1 Planctomycetota bacterium | reverse complement strand
CAATGTCTATTTTGCCTTGCTTGAGATGATTAATCGTGCGCTCGCGTTGTTTCTGAGCAATATCACCATTGAGAGCTGTGGCATTAAATCCGCGTGCTTCGAGTTTTTCAGCTAATTCGACTGTATTCATTTTGGTTTTAACAAAAATGAGTAAACCATCGAAGGTTTCAAATTCCAGAATGCGCGTTAATGCATCAAGCTTATGCAGATGGCTGACAATCCAATGTTGTTGATCAATGGTATCAGCAGTCATGCTGACGGCTTTAATTGAAACTTCAGCGGGATTATCTAAATATTTTTTGGCAATCTTTTTAACTTCTTTGGGCAGCGTTGCCGAAAATAACGCGGTTTGATGTTTATTGGGAATTTGTTCGAGGACCCATTCGACATCATCAATGAATCCCATGCGTAGCATTTCGTCAGCTTCATCTAAGACCAAACATTGTAGGTCAGAAAGATCTAAACTGCCTTTACGCATATGATCCATAACGCGGCCGGGTGTACCGACAACGACTTGAACCCCACGTTTGAGTTGACGTAACTGTGTTGGGTAATCTTGACCACCGTAAATAGGGGCAACATGAAAACCTTTACGATGGTGAGCATATTTTTGAAATGCTTCGGCAACTTGAATGGCCAATTCTCGCGTTGGACATAATACGAGCGCTTGGATATGTTTAGATTTTGTTGAAATATTTTCTAAAAGCGGCAGAGCAAACGCAGCTGTTTTTCCCGTTCCTGTTTGCGCCTGACCGATAATATCTTTGCCTTCGGCAATGAGCGGAATGCACTCTGCTTGTATGGGTGACGGATTTTCATAGCCGAACTCTTTAAGTGCTTTGAGCGTTGTCGCTGAAAGCGGCAGATCTGAAAAATTGATGGGTTCGGACATGAGGGAATCGTTTCAGTGAGAGCGATACACAGGCTGTTTCGCAAAGGCCGCGGAGCAGACGCGCTGGCTTGAGAAAGTCAAGGATTATACGTTGGTATAGTTAGTGGTCCGCGTGGTAAAACCGCTATATCTAGTGTTTTACCGTCTGCTATATCAGCAATAGTTGCTGCGATATCCGTGCATGCTTGGGTACGACTCAATTTTTGGTCATCCTCTGACAGATCAGAATAAAGATGAATGGTCGCAGATTCTCCGATTTGTAACATACTTTGAATTTGCCACTGATCATGACGAGTTTTGGGTATCGACATAATTTGCTGTAGTAATTCATCATCACTGATGTTTTGTCCGAGTTGCTCAGCGAATTCACCATCGTGTGGTAAACCAGCCGAACATTCGCAGGCAATAATAATATGTCCACCGGGCTCACAAATACGTGCTGCAGCAGACATACCTTTTACTGCTTGATAAAAATTTTGATCAAGGGGATAGCCGCTGTTTGTGGTGACGACCACGGGATATTGTTGTGGCATTTCAACCATGGCTTCGTCGATAGCTTGCTTGCAACCAAGACGATGTGCTTCAATGACATCACCAACAAATACCCCAGTTATTTGTTTGTCTAAATTCAAGGTCACATTGACCATGCAATCAGGTGGACACATGGCGACCATTTCACGACATAAATTCTGCAGAGCGTTATCTTCTAAATTGCCCCAAGTGACACTTGGATCAGCAATCAGCGTATTGCGGTGAAAATGACGAACTGTGTCGAGACCAGCAACACCTGGCATCACACCTTTCGAACCGCCAGAAAATCCAGCGAAAAAATGTGGTTCAATAAAACCGGTTACAATTTTAATATCGGCTTCTACATAAATTTTATTAAGTAGGCAGGGGCCGCCACAGGAACTCTCACCTAAATTGATTAATTCAGATTCCGTGCAGTGATGGTTAATGACACGAAAACGTTTTGCCGTTTCAGCACCTAGTTTCGTTTCAATTTCTTCTTGAGTGGATTTGCGATGTGTTCCGGTGCCAATTAAAATACGCACTTGCGCATCTTGAACACCTAAGGCGTCAACGATCCATGGCACTAATAAATCGTCAGGAACCGGTCGTGTATGATCGGCAATGACAATGGCGACACTGGGTTCTGCTTTGCCACTTGCGCTGACGAGATCGGCTAGTGGTTTTGACTGAGTTGGGTTTTGGGCTGCTTCAAGAAAAGCCTGATGTGGATTTTCCAGCGCTGGTGGATTATGTGGATTAATTTCGGTGATGTTAAATTGTTGCCCGTCGAGATGGAGATCGAGTGTGCCTGTGCCATAGGCGAGCGGAATGGTGGTGCTCATGCTGGCATGCTAGTCCAACATGATGCAGAACAAGCGAAGCTGCTTGTCAAAACTTGGTAAAACCATGTTTGTGTGCCAATTTTGAACAATGGAAAGCTCATGTTTCTCGACTATGATGCCCACAGTTATGCGCATTTTGAGTTTACTTATCTTAGCAATGAGCATGGGGCTTTACGCTCAACAAGATCAGCGTGAGCCGAGTGATTACGAAACGCAAATGTTGGATCTGATTAATCGCTTTCGCGCACATCCTGGACGAGAAATAGATCGCGTGCTCTTGGGTGTTGAGGCTGGAGTCTCAGGCATGGGTCAACGCTTGGATGTTGAAGCTTGTCATGATGCAGTGTGGGCGATGCCAAGGGTAGCGCCGCTGGTTTTTAATTTGCAATTAATTGAAGCATCACGTTGGCATGCGCAGTATATGATCCTCAATCGTTTAACTGGTCACTTTGAACAAGAAGGCATGCCAGGATTTAGTGGTGAGACGCCGTATAAGCGCATGAAGCGCGCAGGGTACGAAGGCTTGCGTGTCAGTGAAAATGCATTTCGCAATGCGGTTTCAGTGTGGAATAGCCATCGTGGTTTTATTATCGACTGGGGTGATGGGCCGGGTGGCATGCAGGATCCACCGGGACATCGTTTAGCGCTGGGTAATCCGCTGCTGCGCGAAGCTGGTTGTGCCTTTATAGAATTTGACGACGGTAAACATGGCTCCACTGTTCATAATTTTGGAAACAATAAAAAAATTAAACGTCTGCTGGGTGGTATTGTTTATTACGATAAAAATCGCAATGATCAGTTTGATCCAGGTGAAGGCATCGAAGATGTTGCGTTGGCGATTGGGACGCAGGCTGCTGGTGAATCTTGGCGCAGCGGTGCCTTTCGTGTTGAATTAAATCACCAAGAAGCGGCGTCGCTACGCATGGTGGTTGATGGTAAGATTTACGAAAAGCAATTCCCTGCAGGAGCAGGTAATGTCTATTTGCAGTGTATCATGCCACAGCCCGGCGATAATGTGTATATGTTTAAGCAAATGCAGCAGTTTAAACTGCATTTAAATGCGATGACACGAGCAGTGGCAATTAATATGTGGTTGCGCACGCGTGGTTATTATCGCAGTGATGAACAAGAAGTGTTGATTAATAAGCATTGTAAAAAATATGCTGAAGAATTAGAGGAAGATCAAGGCCTGCTGATGCCAGTTTATTATACTGGTAAACAGGTGGTATTTAATGCCGTGTTAGAAGATACGCGTGAGAAATGGAAAAATACAGATGCAGATCGATTCTTTAAAGATGCGACCTTAGGTTTTGCAGTTTATCGTGATGCTAAAGATCTCATCGATACCATACGTGCACGTCAGCCGATACGTAAGGGTCGCCTAGATGAAACGGTTGAAGCGCTGCGTGCCGCTCAAGCAAAAATGCGCTCGCCACAAGTCATCGATTCCTTGCATGTTCTTGAGATAATGCTGACACGTTCGGTTGGCAAAAAGTCTGAGTAATGCTTCGCCTTAGTTGTTTAATACTGGTATGCTTCGTCGCTCAAGCGATGGCAAGTGAGATATACTTACCTAAGCGGATATTTATCGATAAAGAAATAGGCACATGTTTTTATGTGCCGTATAATCTTTATATTCCGAGTTACCAAGGAAAAGAGTGTTACGCTGTTGCTAATATCATTAAAGGGCGCATCGATTTAAAGAGCGCTATGCGTATTCGCTATTTTTCACGCGTCGACTCAGATAAGACAATCAATGATATTTTAAAACAAGAATTGCGTGGTGCGACTGCGAATATCACTGCTTTTGATTATAAAGTAGTGCGTGGCAAGCTTGGACATACGCCCGAGCCAGACATTCAAGCTCTACAGGCGCAAGGAACGAATGTGCGAGCTATTATTTGTCAGCAGGGCAAGCGTATAGCTGGTGTCATGATTAATGGTCGTGTACGTGAAGATATAGCGGACGAAATTATTCAATCATTTGAAATGATGGAAAAACTTGAGAAACGCTGGTCTAATTTTCGCGAGCGCCAATCTGATGCCGGGCAATGTTTCCATGTCGATGCTCAACAAACGGCCACGAAAAAAACTAAGCGACCAAAAAATTGGTCTGATGCCCTGCAGGTCGAATCGGAACATTTTCATATTACCTTTATGTGTGAGCCAAAATTAGTTGCCGGTTACCTTGATACGCTTGAAGGCTTGCATGTGGTGCTCAACGACTGGTTTCCGATGCAAAAGCCACAGCATTTTAAATATGAAATCCATATTACCAAAACGACAAAGGATTTTGGTAAAATCGCAGCAAAAATATTACAGAACAAAAGTTATGAAAACCTTGCTAATGATGGCGCCGCTTTCGGCGGTTTCTTTTCAACTATGGCAGCAGCTACGTTTACCTACACAGATAAAATTAAATATGCGCAGATGACACCTGAGTTACAGTTGGCCCATGAAGTAGTCCATCAATACATGTTCGTAAACAGTCATAATAACTACACCTTGCCCATGTGGTTTAACGAAGCTATTGCGGTGTTATTTGAAAGCGGAAAATATTCTCGGTCTAAGCAAGAAATATTACCACCGAGCGTTCGATTCAAGGCACTTAAAACCTATTATAAGAAAGAGCCACCGGTTCGCGTGGTGCGTGAATATGTTGAACAGGATAAAGCCTTTACCAATGTCCACGAATATGTCGAATCATACGCAATTTTGCATTTTCTGCTGCAAGAAGAAGGTGGGCATGATTTGCTTTTAGCTTATTGGCAACAGCTTCAGCAAGGGAAAAATGGTAAGACAGCATTTCATGAGGTGTTTTTAAAACCGCGATTGCAGGGTGTGGATGATCGTGATGCCTATTACGAGCAGTGGCAATCTGATCTGATGAAATTTATTAAGGGCAAAAAAGCAGAGAAAAAAATTAAGAAATAATTTTTAAATCTGATGATGATGCTTACGGTATTGTTGTGGAGTTAATTGGACCCACTTAAGAAAAACACGATGGAAATGTTTGACGCTCTGAAAGCCGCTGTCGAGGGCGATGCTTAACACGCTGTCGTTGGATGTCTGTAGGCGTTCCCGTGCGTGTTGCAGGCGCAGACCTTGTAGGAGATGTACATAGGTCACGCCGAGTTCTTTTTTAAACAAGCGTGCCAAATGTGCTGCGCTCACATGTACATAATCGGCAGCATCTTGCAGCGATATGTCTTCCTGATAATGCTCAGTCGCATAGTGATAAGCGCTTTGAACAATGGGATTGTCAATTTGTTGAGCATGGCGTTCTGGATTAAATTGTTCAGCTTGGCGTATAAATCCTTGGGCAATATTTTTAAAAAGAGCGAGACTGTGATCACGTAGTGCCAAGTAGTCAAAGCATTGGTGGATTTGTGCGTATTGGGTGCTTGGTGCAATTGGGAAATGCCAGTGCATATCGATGTCTGTACTTAATAGGCTGGCACAATCACAGACTTTGCGCCGTAGCTCTAAAAGCATTTGTTGATGCCGCAGTAAAATCGTATTCCACCATTGTTCGAATAAGCTTTGCCACGGTGACTGCTGCTGAATGCTGTGCATGAATTCGTTGCGCGCTTGGATTTCTTCATGCCAACTTGGTACATAGCTGGGGTCAAGATCTAGTTGGCGAATAAGTTGTCGGCGTTGGTCTATAACTGCTGCGCGTAATTGATTTAAAATGTCACTGGGATGTTTGCAGTCATAAGTTGCGACAATTTGTGTTGGTGTTGATTCAGCGAGCGGTTCCTTGCTGAGGGTGTAGAGCAATCCTGGATGACAATTAATGGTGAGTAAGGCATTGGCGAATCGTGGCTCAGCATCGGTGCCATAGCGAATGCAGCTCACATAGAGCGGACACTTGAAGCCAGCGCGCTTCATCGCTGACTCCCAGGCATCGGCTTGCAGGTGGCCACCGTGCAGATTGGACTCAATTAAGGTTTTTAGATCAAAATAGGTCATAAAAAAGTCAGTATAGGGCGCGAAATGGGTAAAAACAACACATAATGGTGCTCATAACCACATATATGAACCTATTTTGATTAGGATGTACAGATGCCAGTAACGCAAAACCATGCCAAACTTCAACCAGTCGGTCATGCGGCCATCGCCAATAAAGAAGCCGTCGATATGCATCGCGCTTATGCAACGCCACATAAACGTCACTTAGACTTTGCACTCGACGATCAGCAGTTGGCTAGCTTTGAGGAAAACGGCTTCATTGTCTTGCCCGGTCTCTTGGCTGATGAAATTGAAGACATTCGCGATGCCTGCTACGGATTGCGCGAGCGTGAAGATTTGTTTGAGGCAAACAATTTACGTCTTGATTTAGCTGATGACGGCAAGCCATGGAAAATAGATCCGTTTCACAGCTTAGATTTACGTTTGGAAGCCTTAGTCCGTAATCGCAAAATTTGTGATGGGCTCGCATCTATCTATGAGGGTCGCGAACCGCGTTTATTCAAAGATAAATTAATAATGAAGCCACCTGGTGGTCACGGCAATGGTTTGCATCAAGATTATAATTGGTGGCAGGGTTTCCCGACGAGTCTGATTTCTGTTATGGTTGCTATAGATCCAGCCGATAAAGAAAATGGTTGCACTGAACTATTTCCTCGTCGCGAAAATAAATTTTTAACAGAGCCAGGAGTTTTTGGTGAATTGCAACACGATCAAATTGACACCAGTGGTCATGTTTATGTTGAAACACAGCCAGGTGACGTCGCGTTCTTCCATTGCTTTACACCGCATCAAGCTTCGCAAAACAACTCTAATCGCTGGCGTAGTCAAATATTTTTAACCTATAATGACAGCGGCGACGGCGAGCATTATCAAGCGCATTATGACCATTACCGCTGGTACATCACTCGTTGGCGTGAGCAAGAAGATCAAGACAAGGCATTTTTCATGTAGTCTTGTGCCAATTTACCAGAGCTTTACAATGCCTGATCATGAAAGATCAGGCATTGTTATTTAAAACAACAGCGCCAACGCAGGTGACTGATGGTGATAAACGCTGTGTTGCTTCCTTGCCTGCATTTAATTTGCTTAAAGAAACAATTCTTGAACCGCTGAACGAATCTCAGCTCACTCATTGTGTATTGTGTTTAACGGTTGCTCGCGATTCGCGTGAGGAAAACACCTTAACCATAGGGATTGGGCCTGAATATTTGAAAGCTGTTGATGTTGGCTTTGTCAGTGCCGGACAACGCATCCGTGTGCCATTAAAACCAGAAGCCACTGTTTTACTGAATAAATACGATCTACATCTTCATAGTACCGATCCCTTATGGATAGTTGCTGAAAATGATGCCTATCCGCATCTACAGGTACAGGTTTCCTCATCGCAAATGACCAATGATTATTTGAGTCGCTTGTGTGATAGTGCGGTAACACAATTTGGTTGGATGTTTGGCTGTGTACTCGATGCTTTGCATGATTTGCATCGGGCTACAGGTGAAGCGCGGTATTTAGAAGGTTTACACAAACACTTAGATAATTTTATTGATGATGAATCAGTAAATTATGAAAGCCCACGCAGTGAAATCGCAGTTAATAATTTCGAGAGCATTGAATTAACCTTGCCATTTGCAGTAATTGCCCAGCTCTATCCACAACACCCAGCAATTGATGTGGCCATTGATTTTTTACGTTCGCGCCGTCGTGATGACGGACTGATTTATGATGGTGCCTCAATTACAGCGGAGGGCTGTTATACCATTGCCTATCCCTTAATGGTGATTGGACAACAGCGTAACGACCAAGACTTGATTGACTGGTCATGGCAACAACTAGCGCTGCGTCGTAAGGCTTTGTGGCAAGATGGGCATCTGTATTTACGTAATTACAACGGTGAAAAAAGTTTTGAAGATTGGGCACGCGGTATCGCTTGGTATATCCTCGGTCACGTACGCACCTGTATTGCAAGCGCGAGCGAACCGAGCGATGAGATGCGCAGCCATTTGCAAGAATTAGCTGCCTGGCTTAAAGAAAAACAAAATATCCAAGGACTCTGGTATAATTTTCTTGGCGATGCGGATAATCCGATCGATAGTTCAGGTTCAGCTGGTATCGCGGCCGCCTTGGCCTTGGCAGCATCGCGCGATTGGATTGATGCAATCTACATGTCTCTAGCGCAAAAAACACTCGCGGGTTTAGAGCAGCATGTGGTGGATGGTGGATTCTTGGATTCAGTGGCGCGCAATAATAAACGCGGCGAGGCTGAACAACGGCTGCCACAACGCAGTTGTGAGCCATTTGCCCTTGGACTCATGGGGCAATTGACTGCTGCGCTGCTGTGACATGGCATTTGGTTAAGATTTGACCAGCGTCTAAATTCATTGCTCTTAAGCTGCTTCTTGTATACTGCTGGCTGGAGCAAAAGCATGCGTATCATTTTTCTCACAGCCTGTTTTCTTTTTGTCTACAGTTTACAGGCAGCTGATAATTATTTTGTTGATCTCAGCAAAGTTGCCAACACCAGTATCGAAGATGACGGGATTGCCGATAATAATAAAGGTGGTTGGTCTGATGAGGGCATCAACGATATGTATGTTTATCCAGCGGTTCCGCGCGGTTCGTTTACACGCAATGGATTTCGCTTTGTTCTGCCTGAAAAATCAAATCATGATAATACCTTAGTAATGCTGCAGGGCCAAAAGCGTGGAACCAGTAAGCCACGTCGTGTACAAATTGAAATACCGAATAAACAGGCAGCTTATATTTATGTTCTGCAAAATGCAGTGGGTCAGGTGCCACAGCAAAAGCGTCATTATCAAGTGGCGACGTATACCGTCCATTATGAGGATGGGACCACACATGCCTTTGCAGTCAATGACGGCCAAGAAATTCAACAATGGTGGGCAGGTCAGTGGTGGCAGAATGCTGAACGTAAATCCTGGCCGATCATCATGTCGCGTAATTATTATTCGATGAAATGGAAAAAGTTTATTGGTGTCTGGGCGACCCAATTTAAAAATCCACAGCCACAAAAAACCATAGTTCAGTTGAGTTTCGAATCAGCTGGATTAGCGGCACCAGTTATTTGGGCGGTAACGATGAGCGATACCGACTTGCACGATATTAAAGCTAATCCTGATATTAAGAAAGACTTTAAGGGTCCAAGTATGCCGGGGGCTGGTTATTTTAAAGTAAAGGTTGATCAAGAGCGCAAAGCCATTTTTAAAGCAGCACAAGCGGAAGACTTACTCAAGGGTGTGCGGCAAGTTTATGCGATTCGCAATGATTTGCTTGCTGTGCATGTCGATAATGCCTTTGCCAATGTCGGTGTTGGTAACGGTAGTGGTATCGTTGAGCACCATCAGCGTCCTGATAATTTTGTTATTCAAGATCCTACTGGTTTGGAATTGGAAATTAGCAAGGTGGGACGCCAATCCTATGAAGCATGGGTTGGCAATATTGGTCCTTTCCCTGCGAACAAGTTATTCACGCATGTATTTTATTTAAAATTAGCCAAACCATTGCGTGAAAATGGACGTTATCAATTAACGGTTAAACAAATAGCCGAACATTTTGAATATCAGAAGCGCTTTTCTTTTTCGAGTAAAACCAATGAGTCACCGGCACTCAAAGTCAATCAAGTCGGTTATGCAGGAGCATCGAAGCAGCGTTATGCCTATATGGGATGGTGGGCAGGTGATTTAGGCACCATCGATTTTTCAGATTGCAAAAAATATGAAATTATAAGCGCAAAAAATAATCAAGTGATCAACACTGGTGAATTTAAAGAGCGTGGTGTCTCTGAGCCGAGTGGAGAGCGTGTTTATCAAATGGACGTAGCAGATTTACCATCAGGTGCTTATTATATTCAAGTACCACAGGTAGGCCGAAGCGCGACTTTCCAGGTTGGTGCCGGAGCCACCAAAGAATTATATTACCATACGTCTCGAGCATTTTTTCATCAACGTGCTGGTTTTGAGTTAACTAAAGAATTTACTGATTTTCCACGAGCTGCTTCACATCTGCGTGTTTATGAGTCAGGATATATGGTCGGTAACAAGACTTATAAGCCAAAAGAAAATGAAGCGATTAAAGAATTTCGCGGCGGTTATCATGATGCCGGTGACGATGATGTATTTACCTACCACCTGCGCGCTACGTATCAGATGTTAAATGTTTACGAAATGATGCCAAAGGCGTTTAAGGATGGCGATTTAAATATTCCGGAAAGCGGCAATAAAATACCAGATCAATTAGATGAAGCGCATTGGGCGCTGTTCTTTTTTGTTGATGCGATTGATGAAAAAGGTTTAGTGCCGTTGGGCCGTGGCCATGATCAGGATGCGATCCGCGGTTATGAAAGTAAACACGGTAAGCGTCCTGCTTTCGGTTTATTACCGGGGCGTAACAGTTCGAATGCAGAATTCGCTGCAGTAGCGGCACAATATGCGCGCTTAGCTAAAGCATATAAACCAAAAGAAGCACAGCGTTTTTTGGTTGCTGCAGAAAAAGCCTATGCGTGGCTCAAACAGCAAACCTATGCGGATATTAAAACTGATAAGCGCGATAAGCCTTACCGAGTGTGGGCGGCATGTGAATTATTTAAGGCGACCGGCAAGCAAGAGTATCATGAAGATGCGCTGAACGGTATTACGCAGGGATTCTTGCAAAAATCACATTGGCAGGTGACCTACGATATTCCAATGGTCGCTTGGTCTTATTTGGGCATTGATGCTGATCAGCGAGATCAATCAGTTTACGATCAGATGAAAAATATGGTAATTAAACGCGCTGATGCGTATTTAGCGCTGACAGAGAAGAATACCTATAGATGGGGGTGGAAGGGCTCTTCGCTTGGTTGGGGTAATGGCAATGGTGGCGGTTATTACGGCTATTATTTAATTCTTGCCCATCACTTGACTAATGATCAGCGTTATCTTGATGCGGCCAGTTTGCAGGCTGATTTTCAATTAGGATGCAACGCTCTTTCTCGATCTTTTATTACAAATTTAGGTGCACGTCCACCAATTAATCCACAGGTAAGTCCATTATTATATACCAAGCCGAAAAAACGCGGCACTGCCGTTAAAGGTATTTCGATATATGGCTTAGCTGGTCGTTCACCAATTAATGAAATTAAATCATGGTACCCAAGTAACATGCCGGTACTGCGTAGTTACCGTGATCTTGGAGGCGGCGCTGAGGTCAGCAGTGAATTCACCATCACCGAAACCATTGGTGTGGCGAGCGCACTGTATAGTTATCTCTATGCTTTAGATCATGCGCAGCATTAAATGCCAGGAGGCGGCGCTAAGGTGCCACCGTGGTGCGAAATATACGGCACAGGATCAACGGCTCCAGGTAATTCACCTTCTTCTAATTGCATCAATTGCTGTACGGCAATAGATGTCATTTCTTGGAACGGCGTTTGTTCGATCGAAACATCTAATCCAATATTGGTGAATGGTGTTTGAGCGACAGCAATAAGCGAAAGATCCTGGGGTACATGCAGACGCAATTGTTCGGCAGCAATTAAAAAGTTTACCGCAATCCAGCCACCATAACAAAAGATGGCGGTAGGACGATACGGTGAATTTAATATAGCGAGTGCTGATTGGGTGCGTTTATAGCGATTATCCCAGTCAGCTAAATTAATCACATGGGGTTCAAGACCTGCCGCATCCATTGCAGCTTTATAACCGCGGACGCGTTCAGGTGCGCTGCTGTGACCAGCAACGGGACCAACATAGGCGATTTTTTTATGGCCTGCCTGTAAGAATCGATCGGTTATTTTTTTACCGACACCATAATCATCAGGCATGATTGAATGCGGAATATCAGAGTTAATGGAAACCATTGGTAAACGCATTTTATCAAGGGTTTCAAGTATCTGCGTATGGCTCGGTTTAGGGTAATGCAAAATTAAACCATCAATCGACCAAACACGTAAGAAATTCGGTAATTCGGTTGAGTGGGCTAAGGTTTCTGGTGGTAGGCGACCAATAACCAGACGTCGACCTTGGCGTGCAACCGCATCATGTAAAAACCACAAACTATCTGATTGCAAAGATGACCCTTGATCATCACTGCTCACCAAAAGACCGTAGGCGTTGTGCTTACCACGACGCATAGCCGCAGCGCTACTGTTCGGTCGATAGCCTAATTCATCGGCCGCCTGCTGAACGCGTAAACGCATTGAGTCAGTGACTGCGGCGTGGCCGCTTAATGCACGTGAAACGGTAATTTGCGATATACCTAAATGATTAGCTATATCGTGTTGTGTTGGTCTTGTCTTGTTAGCCATATTGTCACGATATACATGTTTGTTTACAATGCTAGTGATAACCACCTAAGATAAGTATTTGCATGTGATTACGGAATCATTTAGTCATTTTTATTGTTCTAAGTCCTTTAGATATCTGTATTAAGTTTTTTGAACTGTTCAGTAACACCTGCTAGCATTGACTAATAATCATGCTCAGATCAGCTGCTGGTGAAGCAAAAAGAGGACATAATTTAAGCTTAAAGGGGCTCGGATGCCTGTTGCCGATCAATCAACATACTTGCGGGATATTATTCGCATCTTGCAAACACACTGGCCGGAAAATCGCTGCGTTAATATTGTTGCTCATGGGCATAGCGTTCCGTCAGGTTATTTTGCAACGCCGGCTGTGCACACCTTTGAGGCTTATCCGCATTTATTACATCTCGCATTAAAACAGCGCTTTCCCTATGCAGTCATCAATATGATTTGTACAGCCATAGGTGGTGAGCATGCCCAGTCTGGGGCTGCACGATTTAAACAAGAAGTGCTTTGTCACCGCCCGGATGTTTTATTGATAGATTATGCGTTAAATGATCGACGTTTAGGATTAGAAACTGCGTCGCTGTCCTGGGACAGTATGATCGAAGAGGCGCTCGAAAAAGAAATAAAAGTTATTTTATTAACGCCGACCTGGGATCTAACGCAATTACCCGAAGCAAATGATGAAGATCGTCAATGTTTGCGTGAGCATGCTGAGCAAGTTCGCCAGAAAGCGACACATTATCAATGTGCATTGGTTGATTCTTTTGCGGCTTTTGAACACGCTACGCAAACAACGCCGTTAAATCATTTTTTATCGTGGTCCAATCATCCAAATGCCGCAGGTCATCAATTAGTTGCTGATGCATTGGCCCAATGGTTTCCGCCATACGTTTTAGAAGAGCCATGATGCGCATCGCGATCTTATTATTATGTGTAAGCGCGTTGTGGGGCGCAAATGCTGAGACGCAGTTTTGGGCTTGGGTTCAAGAAAACAGTGAGCAACTGCTCAGCGTTGAAAGTGGTGATGAAAAAATAGCGCAAACCCTAGCGAAACGTATGACCTTCTATCATAAGGATCTTGCTGTAGTACTATCGACCACTGACGATAAACGGAGTATTGTTATTAGCGCAAACGGCATTCGTAGTGCCATTCCTGCAGTCAATAAACTGGTCGAAGCGGCTCCTGCAATGGAACAGTGGCGAGTCGTGGCCTTTCGCCAAGCGAAAGATGATTTAAGCGAACGGACATTGACTTATAAAAAAATGGAATTCAAGCCAAAAAATATTTATTTCAAAACCTTTACCAAAGACGGGCATTTTGATGTTGCACTCTATTATCCAAATTATTTAAAATCCAAACACGATGATTATGTTGGTGCCGGCTTCTTGCTCTTAGATATGGCAATCGGTGAGTTGGCAGTGATGACCAAGGTGCGCTACATAGAACATCGAGCTCTTCCTGATGACATTGAAGACAAAGGCTATTATCCGTTAACCGATTTAAACAAGCACTTGCAAACTTTTTACGCCAATAAAGAAGCGCGAAAAAATAAAGTCGCCAGTATGGTGGCTGCGGCATCAATCCAAATGTATAACGCGGAGAAGCCTATGTATCGTCGCTATCAACCAGGGAGTGGTATCAAACAAGATAAAAACCTGGTTGTGGTTATTAGTGATAATCAAACCAGTGTTTTCTCGAGTGAATTGCAAGCCGTTCTGGTAAATATTCGCGCCCAGAAAAAGAAAATTATTTACGTTTACAAAAATGAGAATGGTAACTACGTCCAGTATAAACCTTAAGCAATGACTAAGAAAGATCGAATTCAGTTACAATTAGATGAGCTTGCTCAGCTTGCAGATAAAGAGCTCGATCAATCTGATATTGCACTGATTAAAAAATCATTACAGCACAAAAGTAATCTCGTTGTAGCTAAGGCTGTCGGTTTGGTTGCTCAGCATCAGATAATAGATTTAGCGAGTGATGTTGAGCTGGCATTTGCGCCACTGATGGAAGATTGCGTCAAGCGTGATTCACAATGTCATGCGAAAGTTGCCATAGTCGATTGTTTAAGTGAATTAAAAATCGCTGCACGGCAGATTTATCGTGATGCCATGAAACATGTGCAAATGGAGCCAGTCTGGGGCGACCACGTCGATACCGCTTGTGAATTACGTGGTAAAGCTGCAGTGGCTCTAGCTTTTTTTGGTGATGAAAACATTGTTTACGATTTAGTTGAATTACTCTGCGATGTGCAACCAAATGTGCGTTCGCAAGTGGTGCGTGCATTAGGTATTGTAGGTGGTCTCAGTTGTGAGCATGTGTTGCGTTTTTTACTGTTACAGGGCGAAGATGACCCCGAGACGGTCGGTGAGGCATGTGCCGCATTATTATCCATAGACCCTGAGCGTTCACTGGTATTTATTAAAGAACATGTGCTTGAAGGTGATGCCTTGTTGGCAAGCGAAGCGGCCTATGCCATTGGCGAGTCTCGTTGTGATGGTGCATTTGAAGCTTTAACCCACGCATTTACTGCGCACATCGATTTTGATGAGCAACGTATATTTATCATGCCGTTGATTACACTGCGCCGTCAAGAGTCGGATGATTTTCTCATCGATCAATATACACAGGCATCAAAAGAAATAGCTCAAGAGATCGAACGAAATCTTGAGCTATTTACCGAATCGTTAGCGCTGAAAAAGCGGATTAACGAATTAAAACGTAAGACTTAGTTGTTTTTGCTAGCAAACTCATTCATAAAATTAGCTAAAGCTTCACAACCAGCTTCAGGCATAGCATTATACGTTGAGGCACGAATGCCGCCAACACTGCGATAGCCTTTCAGTGCCTGCATGTTTTGCTCGGCAGCTTCACTAATAAATTGCGCTGTTAATTCATCAGATGGGAGGGTGTAGGTAATGTTCATGCGACTGCGGTTGTCGATGTCGCTCACTGTACCGGTGTAAAAACCATTTGAGTTGTCGATCGCATCGTAAATTAATTTAGCCTTGCGTTCATTAACAGCTTCGACGGCGGCTATGCCACCTTGTCGTTCAAGCCAGCGGAAATTTTCAAGCAAAATATAAATGCCAAAGGTTGGCGGTGTATTCAAACAAGAATCTTTTTCAGCAATGACTTGGTAATTAAAAATATCTGGCATGTCGGTTTTGCCGCTGGCCAGGAAATCCTTGCGAATAATAACCAGGACAACGCCCGAAGGACCAAGATTTTTTTGTGCACCTGCGTAAATCATAGCAAATTTATTCACATCGATTTCGCGCGACATAATTTCACTGCTCATATCACCGATTAAATGCGGGTGATCAGGGATGCTGCTTAAGCGCGTGCCGAAAATAGTATTGTTGGTACAGATATGAAAATAATCGACATCATTACTGGCTTGGTACTCAGGAATGTAACTAAAGTTTTTATCGCTCGAATCGGCAATGACTTCGACGTTGCCGAATGATTGGGCGCATTTGGCAGCTTTTCCGGCCCATTGTCCGGTGTTGAGATACTGCGCCTTGCTTTTGAGAAAGTTCATCGGCAGTAAGGTGAACTGTTGAGTCGCGCCACCTTGCATGAATAGAATCTCATAGTCGTCGCTGATATTGAGCAGTGTGCGACAGCGGTCTTTGCACTCCTCTAAGACGCCGATGAACTCTTTCCCACGATGCGAAACTTCAGCGATGCCGACACCCTTGCCTTCAAAGTCGACCAAGGCCTGGGCTGATGCCTCAAGAACCTCGAGCGGAAGGGTTGCTGGTCCTGCACTGAAGTTGAAAATACGATCGCTCATAGCTTGCTCCGGGGGATCGGCACGGTAAGCAAGGTGTCTTCGGTTCAAGAGCCAAACGTTTGAAAAAAGGGATGTATTCTATGCCTGATGATGAAACTCCAGCTGATGTTTTAACAGATGAAGCTGATAATGGAGAAGGACAACACCAAGAGTCAATTGATATCCCGGAAGAACTTCGTGAAGCGATTATTAATGACTTCTTAGAAGAAGCGGCTTTTGAAGAATTTAAACAGGCGCAGCCAAATTTATGGATGCAGGTGAAGCGTTTGAATAAAGTCTTGGAATTACAAGATGAATCTGACGACCAATGTTTCCAGTCGGGCACCTGTTTTATCCATACCAACACACCCGATTTTCAGGGTTTTTGTGTGAAGCGTGTTATCGAAATTGATTTAGAATCGTGCATGGTGGTGATTGAAATTTACGGCGAAGATGAATTGCGCCCTGGTGTGGTGATGCTGCCGCTGGAATCAATTGCATGGTTTGGTTTTCCAACTGAAAAAGTAACCATGGATGTGCGCTTCCGTGGATTTACCTTTGGACAAAAAGGTCCCCCGGCTAAACAGTCGAGTAAACCGAGTACCGCATTAATTGCCAAAAATCAAGAAGATGGTGAAGCGGCTGCGCATTAAGCGTTAGCGTCAGCCTCTGCTTCGCTGTCTGCCGCTTCGGGTTCATCTGCTTCAGAGCTTGTCTCTTCTTCTGCAGGTGTTGGTGGTTTGGCAACAATTACTTGAGCAGCGCGAATAACTTGTTCATTTAATTGATAGCCATTGCGCTGTACATCAATTATTTGGCCGCGTTGCACATCGTCTTGTTCAATTTCTGCAACGACTTCGTGACGCGCTGGATCAAAGATACCATCGGCTTGAATAATTTCGACACCAGCGCCAGAGAAAATATTTTTAATATTTTCATGAATCATGGTGATGCCCATTGCAAAATCAGTGAATTTTTCAGGATTAGCGGCCTTAATAGCCATTTCGAAATTATCCATCTCATTGAGCAGGGGGCGAATAAAACTCGCTAGCGAGCGTGCACCAGACTCATCCGCCGTTTTACGCAGACGTTTACGAACATTTTCAAATTCTGCTTGTTGACGCATAACTTGTTCGCGCAACTCGGTAACGGTATGTTGCAGCGTTTCGTATTCACTGGCCATTATCGTCATTTCTTCATCCTGTACGTCTTCTTGCTCTTCGACGTCGGTCTCGGCTACATCAGTGTCAACATCATCTAATTCAATATCATCTGAAGCATCGTCGCTCATGATAATTCCTATTAATCAAAAAATTTCTTAAATCGTTCGAAAAAACCTTGTTGCTCCGCATTGACTTCGGTTTTTTCAATTTCAGCTAAATCTTCGAGCACCTTGCGGTGTTCGCTGCTGGTTTTCTTAGGCACGGTGACCTGAATAACCACTAATTGATCGCCGCGGCGGCCACCGCCAAGAGGAATACCTTGACCGCGCATGCGTAAAATTTCATTGGGCTGGGTACCACTCGGTACTTTTAATTTTAATTTGCCATCAAGAGACGGTACTTCGACTTCAGCACCAAGCGCAGCTTGTGAATAGCTAACCGGAACTTTGCATACCACATCATTACCGTGGCGTTCGAAGAATGGATCATCTTTGACGCGTAATAAAACATAGAGATCACCACGAGGTCCACCTTGTGGTCCGGGTTCGCCTTCTCCGCCAACGCGTAATTGATCGCCATCTTCGATGCCTTCTGGAATACGGACTTTAATCGTGGCTTTTTTCGGTTGGGTTCCTTGACCATTACAGGAGTCGCACGGGTCGGTAATCATTTGTCCGCTGCCGCCGCAACTAGGACATGTCGTTTGTACAACAAAAAATCCTTGGCCCTGACGGACTTGTCCGTGTCCGCCGCAGGTAGTACAAGTACTTGGTGATGTACCTGGCTTACATCCGCTGCCATCACACGTATCACATAATTCATTGCGCTTAACGTCGATCGTTTTACTGCAGCCAAAAGCCGCCTCTTTAAAATCAATGCTCAAATTAACGCGGAGGCTGGCGCCTTGATTAGCCTGTCGTCGTCCGCGGCCACCACCAAAAAAAGAATCAAATATAGAACCACCGCCACCACCGCCGCCAAAAATATCACCGAAGGAAGCGAAAATATCTTCCATTGAACTAAAGCCGCCACCGGCATGACCCATGCCATCAACACCTGCGTGACCAAATTGATCATAGCGACCACGCTTATCGTCATCGCTGAGCACTTCGTAGGCTTCAGCTGCTTCTTTGAATTTTTCTTCGGCTTCTTTGTCGTCCGGATTGCGGTCGGGATGGTATTTCATGGCCAACTTGCGATAGGCCTTTTTAATGTCGCCTTCGCTCGCGTCTTTGCTTACACCAAGTACTTCGTAGTAGTCACGCTTTGCCATGTTAGTCCATAGGATGTGGTCACATTGACCGGGTTTTCAAGATTTCACTGTACAAATAGCAAGTTCTGGGCCAGTTGTAGGAATTTGTATCTAAGGTTCTTTCTTTTCAGTACTTACGTCTTTTGTTGGATTCTTGTCGCTTTCAGTTTCTTTAGTCTCTTCGCTATCGTCTTTCTCGTCCAGATCGATGGTCGCTGTGTATTTCAAAACGGCTTGAGCAACCACGGTCAGGCGCTTTTCATAGCCCTTAATGGCTTGTCGGAGCTCAGTGCGTTTGTCTTTTTCGTATGTGGTGATGAGTTCCTGTGCTGCACTGAGCATGCGTCCGGCATCAGCCGGCTGTTCGACTAAGACATAGGCTTCGGCTTTACGTGTGAGTAAATCAATTTGGTCCAAATCTTTTTTCGTAGCAGGATCAACACTGAGTCTTTTTTCGGCCATCTCTTTAATTAAATCATCTGCACGTTTCTCAGCAGCTTTTTTTTCTGCGTCACTTAATTGTTTGTCATCTGCGTCAGCAGCGATGAGCAGTGCAGGTGAAAAACTTAATGTGAATAATAATAAAATTAATTTCATCGCACCAAAACTCCGGCTGCACGCATGTCTTTTTTAATACTGTCGACGGTATAGTCGCCATAGTGCACCATGCTGGCAATCAGCGCAGCTTCGGCGCCACCAGTAGTAACGGCATCGATTAAATGCTGTGGTGTACCGCCGCCGCCAGATGCGATGACTGGAATAGAAACCGCATCGGCAACTTTGCGTGTGATATTTAATTCGTAACCGTCACGAACACCATCAGTATCTATTGCATTTAAACAAATTTCACCAGCACCAAGTGCTTCGGCTTCTTGTGCCCATTCAACGGCGTCCATGCCCATGGGCGTGCGGCCACCGTCAATGACGACTTCATAACCGGAAGGAATGGCTTCGCTGACTTCAACACGTTTGGCATCCATACCGAGTACAACGCATTGAGCGCCAAAGGCTTCAGCGCCTTGTTTAATTATTTCAGGTGTACGTACTGCTGGAGAATTAACGCTCACTTTTTCAGCGCCAGCTAATAGAACCGCGCGCATGGTATCTAGGTCACGAATACCGCCGCCAACAGAAAATGGAATAAATATTTCAGCAGCGACACGTTGTACGACATCTAAGAAAATGCCGCGTTTTTCCGCAGATGCGGTGATGTCGTAAAATACTAATTCATCAACGCCTTGTTCATAATATTTTTTAGCGTATTCAACCGGATCACCGAGATCGACGTTGCCTTTAAATTTAATGCCTTTGGTGACTTGACCATCGCGTACATCAAGACAGATAATAATGCGTTTACTTAGGCTCATGGCGACTCCAAAAAATTCTTTAATAATTGGAGGCCAACCGGACCACTTTTTTCCGGGTGAAATTGAACAGCGGCGACATTATCTTTGCGCACGCCGGCGCAAAATTCATGACCGTGCGTAGCGCCAGCTAAATGGAATGCTTTGTCCTTTGGTGCGCAATAATAGCTGTGCACAAAATAAAAATGTGACTGATCAGGAATCTCTTTGCCTAACACATCATCGGCGAAGGTGACGGCATTCCAGCCCATGTGTGGAACTTTGAGTGTTTTGTCATCGAGATCGAATTTTTTTACCGAACCCTCGAACAATCCAACGCAATCAACGCCACCATCTTCTTCACTGTGTTCGAAGAGGAGTTGCATACCAACACAAATGCCCAGGAGTGGGGTGCCAGCTGCAGCGACATCATGGAGTGCTTGGTCTAATCCACGGGCTTGTAATTCGCGCATACATGAAGCTGCGGCACCGACGCCCGGAAAAATAACCTTATCAGCAGCGGTCACTTCTTGAGGGCCCGGTGTAATATCAGCGTCATATCCAAGATGTTGGATAGCACGTAGTACCGACGTCACATTACCAGCAGCATAATCGAGAATGGCGATCTTCATCAGAGCTGAGGAGGATAGGCGGTGTTAAGCTGGTGCAATTACTTAGGGCGTCTCAAGCCCAAGATCTTTTTTGTCTAAGCTGACGAACGGGCCTTCAGAGGCAGGTAATTTTCCAAGGGAAATATGCAATTGTTGGGACTCGGGCATGATAATGAATGATTGTAAGTTGATCGTTTTGATGGCGACTAAATCAAGGAGTTGTTCAGAAGCTTTGAGATCTAAATCATTTTCGTAGGCCTTAAAAAATGTTTCGATGCTTTTAAAGCGATGGCAATGTTCTTGTTGGTTGAGCTCAGGTGAAACAAAATGGTTCGTTGCAAATAAGGGATTGTCTCTGGTGTTACGTACCACAACACCATCACGGGTTAATTCAAATACCGCACTATCACCGTGTTTATCAAGGCAGGTAAGATTATTCGCTGAGGTGATAGCGGCATTGGCAAAGTATAAGCGGGCATGCTCAGTGGTTGCACAGTGCTCGAGGCAATGACGAAAGCGCAGATTATAGGGCATAGCCTTCACATTCGACACATGACTATAAACCTCCATCATCGCTAATGATAAACCATCAGAATTAAAACCACTCAAGGTGCCTAATAAAAGTGGCCAGCCAACTGTCACGGTTGTTTTGCCCTGATGCGGATGGCGGACAATAATAATGCTGTGTTTTTCAGCCATGCCTAAACTAGGGAAATCAAGATTGCGCAACAAGAGCGGTTCGCCCAAGGCATTTTGATCGGAATCCAAGGCGATGGTACTGCAGGCTAATACACGGTTAATATCGAGGAAGCATTGTGCTAATAAAACAGTTTCGAAATCTACACCTGCTGCCTTGGCTAAGGCGCGCATTTCTTTGACGTAGGCTTTGGGAATATTGGGTAAGAAAAAACTGCGTGCGTTATAGAGTGCCAGATCTCGTACTGAGCCACCAATAAATTTATGTAAGTAGTTATCTATAAGCGTATGAATTTCTTGCTTGAGTAAGCGTCCATGTTGCTCGCCCATATCGGTGGAGCTGCCATATAGATGTAAAATGCGGATGCCTTTTACGGTATCAACGCGTGCTTTGCTAATGTCTTGGGTAATGACAATTTCTTGCGTGTCATCATTGGCAATTGCTTGCCAGATAAACACGCACATATAAATGCCAATGGCCAGGCCAAGCCCAGTGAAAACTTTTATTAATATTTGTTTTTCACTGGATTTATTGCGCTCATGTTGTGGTGAAACCATGCCTTATTTTAAAAAATCAAATGGCAATATCAATGGAAACTGGGCAATGATCGCTGCCTTCAATGTCTGGATGAATCGCACAGCCAGTCACTTGATCACGCAATTCAGGTGAAACTGTCGCATAATCAATACGCCAGCCAATGTTCCGTTCCCGTGCTCTGGTTCGATAGGACCACCATGAGTAAGCGTCATGGACGTCAGGATTCTCTTCACGGAAAACGTCGTGATAACCGAGCGATAAATAATGACTCATCCAGGCTCGCTCTTCGGGTAAATAACCAGGATTTTCTTCATTGTCTTGTGGTCGTGCCAGATCTATGGCTTGATGGGCAATGTTATAATCACCAAGCAATAAAGTTTTGTAACCGGCGTCACGCCAACTGGCTAAGAATTCTTCCATACATTTGCAAAACGCTAATTTATAATCAATGCGTTTTCCTTTTTCTTGACTGTTTGGAAAATAAGCACTGGTGATGATAACATCATCGAAGGTGGCGCTGATGACGCGACCTTCACTGTCAAATTCTTCGGCGTCCATACCTTCAATAATTTCATCGGGTTCTTCACGGCTATAAATAGCAACACCGCTGTAACCCGGTTTTTGTGCGCTGAACCAATGACTTTGCCAGCCGTCGGGGCTTTTGATGTCTTTGCCAACTTGGCCTTCGTTTGCTTTCATTTCTTGTAAGCAGAAAACATCTACATCTTTCATGAGATCCCAAGGTAAACAGTCTTTACGACTCACTGCACGGATCCCATTGACATTCCAGCTGACAGCACGCATCGCCATTTCTCCAATGGGTGGCATGCTATGGGTGTGTGCATAGTGTCCATTGCTGAAAGCATTGTTAGCATGCGCCCATGTATGACCGTTGGTACTGGCGTTATCTGCCGGCATTGTTCTGGCCGTTGTTTATAGCAACGTTGGCGTTGGAAATTAATATGCGTAGCGATTGGTATGCGCCGTATTTATTTGACCGATTACATATTTACCAAGATGTTGCAGATGCTGACGATTTACATAACGCACTCTATGAATCGTATTATGGTGATGGCAATTTAGAGGAAACACGTTTTGGCAAGTATGAGCGACTACATTTTGCTGATGTCGCACGCTTGTTAACCTGGAATACCTATGCGCTGATCGCCAGTGCGCTTGCTTTATTTGTTTTCTCATTGAAGTCGAAACTACGTTTTATATGGATGCGCATTGGTGCCTTGTATGTATTAGCTGCGTTGGTTGCTGTCGTGCTTATAGCGACGCGTTGGTTGATGTTTTTTAGAGGCATGCATCCGCTTTTGTTTAGTCATGGGCATTGGGATTTTCATCCCAATGATTTAATTTTACAACTTTATCCTGAGATGCTCTTGGCAATCGTTGCCAGTGTTATTGTGTTAATGGTATTGATGTTTGCAGTTATTATTTATTGGATTGGTAATCGTTTCGATAAAGATGCCTTATTTGTGAATTTCCATTGGGAATGGAAAAAACGTCATGGCGATATCGCTTTAGTGGTAGGGCTATTTTGTGTGCCGATATGGTTGGCAGGTAGGCAAATTATTGAGCCTTGGGGTGGAGCATGGTTGCTCTATTGGTTTATTTGCTTGAGTATTGTAATTGCCTGTTTCTTAGCTTTAAGTTTGAAAAACACCGCTACGTCAGCGTTAATCATTGGTGCGACCGTAGTTTCAATGCATGCCTTTGCTGAAGGTACTGCCAGTACGACGCGTTATGCGCAGTATATTTTAGATGTCTCTGGCAAACGTTACATCAAAACTATCGATGATTATAAAAAGGAGCATGGAGCCGTTCCTGATTCTATTGAGACGTTATTGACCTTCTCTGAAACCAATAATGAACAGGCTTTGGTCAAACAATTTGGATTTTTTGGTCCGTGGAAATATGAACCACGCGGCAAAGATAATTATATTATTTATTTCAAGGGTCCATTAGCATTTGAGTTCTCGTATCATTCCAGAACCCAATACTGGAATGCCATGAGAAGGCCGTGAGCAATTTCAGCTTTTTCAGACCGAGTGGCGAACCTGTTGAGCTTGGTTTTACAGTTATATTTTCCGGATTAGGGATGCTGTTCTCAGGATTCATTTTTTATTTA
>JANQLF010000263.1 GCA_028280785.1 Planctomycetota bacterium | reverse complement strand
CACGATCGCTGCTGCGGCTAATGTTGCGATCGTTACCAGCGATAATCCACGTAGTGAAGATCCGCAAGTAATTGCAGATGCTATTTGTGGTGAACATGCAGTGGCAGAAGATTCCAACGCATTAGATAAACATCATCGCTTCCTTGTAGAATTAGACCGCGAACAAGCCATTCGTTTAGCATTTGAATTGGCTGGTGATGATTCAGTCGTTCTCGTTGCGGGTAAAGGCCATGAGCAACAACAAGTTGTTGGTGATCAAGTTTTAGAGTGGGATGACCGCGCATTTATTCGCGGTTTAGGAGCGAACGATTAATGACATTGAGTGTGCCGAGACCACACAGTTTGCGTATGACTCGTGAAGAGGCAGAAACCATTACCGGTGGACGTTGGGTTGGGCAAGAGCGTGAGGTAACCATTTATGGTGCGTGCATCGACAGTCGCATGGTCCGTTCAGGAACCATGTTTTGCTGTTTAGAGGGAACGCGCGTTGATGGACATGATTACGCCGCAACAGCTGTTGGTGATGGAGCATCGTGTGTGCTCGCTACGCGTAATGTCGATGTGCCGGTTCCTGTCATCATCGTTAAAGACGTTGCTGCTGCGATGGCCGCAATTGCTAAAACATTTCGTAAACGTTATCCCGGTGCTCAGTGGATCGCTATTACTGGTTCGAATGGTAAAACAACTGCTAAAGAAATGTTGCGAGCTATTTTAAATAAAGCTGGCAATGTTCATTCGACCCAAGGGAATTTAAATAATCACCTTGGCGTACCCTTAACGGTTTTAGCAACGCCGCCTAATTGTGACTATGTTGTAGTTGAATTAGGTGCCAGTGCTGTCGGTGAAATAGAAGCGCTGGCTGACATCGTTATTCCCGATTGTGGAATGATTACCTGCATTGGTCCGGCTCACCTTGAAGGCTTTGGTGGCATAGAGGGCGTTGCACAAGGTAAGAGTGAATTATTCGAAAAAGTCAAACAAGACGGTATTGCGCTTTTTTCAGAAACGAATTTAGAAGAAACATGTAAACAATACGGTAGTAGTGCAGATACCATCACACAAATCGTGAGTAAAAAAGCTGGTGATCGACGCTATATTACCATCGGTGACGCAGAGCATCCAGTATCTGGACCAGATTTACCTGATGGTCAAACTTTGCAGACACCAGTTGGTGAAGTCACCATACAATTTTACGGTCAACATAATTTAGCGAATGCATTATTATGTTGGCATGCCGCCGTATCGCAGGGCGTCGATGGTGAATTAGCTCGCCAAGCTTTGTCTGAGGTAAAACCTGTCGCTGGTCGTTTGCAAGTGCATCATGTAAATAGTCATCACATTTACGATGATAGCTATAACGCGAACCCTGGCAGCATGGTCAGTGGATTAAAAGTATTAGCTCGCCAATTTGGTGCGCGCCTTGCCGTGCTCGGTCAAATGGGCGAACTTGGTGCTGATAGTGAACAGTTGCATAAAAAAGTTGGTCAAGTTGCTGCTGAACTCGGTATTCCACTTTTGACTGTAGGTGACGGTGCGAAAGCCATTGGCGAAGGTTATCGTGAAGCTGGTGCTCGTGATTATGAACACGCCGAAACACGTGAAGATGCCATTGCTATGATTTTACAACGCGTGCGCATGGGTCCGCATTCAATTTTAGTGAAGGCGAGTCGCTTGGCAGGGCTCGAAGCTATTGTCCATGCATTATTAGATGAATTTCAAGGACTCGATTAATGCTGTCCTTGCTTCAACAATTTGATTTTGCGTTTTTTAGTATTTTTGGTTACGTAACGACACGTGTTGTGCTCGCGGCCATTACGGCATTTTTTCTGATGATGGTCATCATGCCACGTCTGATTAAATGGTTGCATGTTAAAAAATACGGTGAACAGGGCGCTAAGGGTGATGGAGCCATTGTGGTTGACCGTATGCGTCAAGCCAAGGCCGGTACGCCAACTATGGGCGGACTTGGTCTCATTGTATGCATTATGATCAGTGCGGTTTTATGGTGCGACCCTAATCAATCGCATACGTGGTTGTTATTATTTACTATTTTTGCATTTGGCGTTCTTGGTTTCCTTGATGATCGCACAAAAATATTTAAAGGCGCTGAAGGGTTGTCAGTTCGGGTGAAAATGATCCTGCAGTTATTTGTTGGCATTGCCTGTGGTGTCTGGTTGTATTATATCGATTTAAATGCTTCAGCACAAATAATAGACCAATTAAAATACAAAGTACATCCAGATAATGGATCATTAATTTTGGACCAAGTGATTCGTGGTGACATGACCCATTATTTATCAATTCCTATGATTCCATTAGAGTATTCATTATATTTAGGTATTGGCATTGTGTTGTGGGTTGTTGTCATGACCTTTGCTTGTTCGAATTCAGTTAATTTCACCGATGGCATGGATGGCCTTGCTAGTGGAACCATGCTGATTGCTGCGATGGCCTTTGTCGTTATTGCTTATGCCTGCAGTCGTATTGATGCTGCGAGCTATTTGCGGATTTTCTACGTGCCAGGGGCACAGGAAGTAGCAGTCTTTTGTGCAGCGATATGTGGTGCCTGTTTAGGGTTTCTATGGTTTAATGCTGCGCCTGCGGAAATTTTCATGGGTGATACCGGAAGTCAGGCCCTTGGTGGTGCCTTGGCAGTAGTAGCAACCAGCGTTAAGCAAGAGTTCTTATTGCCGGTTGTTGGATTTGTGTTTTTCATTGAAGGTGGATCGGTGATGTTACAAGTTGCTTACTTTAAAATGACCAAAGGCAAGCGCATGTTTTTATGTGCGCCACTGCATCATCATTTTCAGTATAAAGGTTGGCCGGAAACAAAGATTGTATTGCGATTTTGGGTACTAGCTGCGCTTACTGCTATTTTTGCAATTGCGACGTTGAAGTTGCGTTAGGGATTTCATGAATAATAAAAGTTTGCGCGTCATGTTATGGTTAGTAACCGGGATAATTAGTCTCTTTGGTTTGGTAATGGTTGTCAGTACTACAGCTGGATCACATGCAACAGACGGCGCTAATTATGGGTTTATCATTCGTCAAATAGCAGCGTTAATTATTGGTGTTATTGGCGCAGCCTGCTTGAGTTATTTTGGCACGGTGCGTATGCGTAAATTGTGGTTCGTATCTTTGATCATGCTGGTGACCATTGGTATGCTCTGTGCCGTTCAGGTTATTGGTTTAGAGGTTAATGGTGCGCGTCGGTGGTTGGATTTGGGCCCAATTAATGTACAGCCTGCAGAATTAGCGAAATTAACATTGATTGTGGTATTGGCTTGGCAATTAAACCACGTTGCTGAAAAAGTACGTTTGCACTGGCATGGTGTTTTAGTGCCAATGATTTTATTCGGCATTGCAGCAGTTTTAGTGTATATGACTCGGGATCTTGGTTCGGTTTTGGTGATGGCAGGTGTCGTGTGGACCATGTTATTTTTCGCTAAAGCGCGTTGGCTGTATGTCACCATGGTAGGTTTAGGTATGTTACCTTTGGTCGCTTATTTTGCAGTCTTTGATACCTATTATCGTTTCATGCGGATTAATGCATTTATGAATCCTTGGGATTCAACGAATGCTGCGACCTATCACCTACAACAAAGCTTTATTGCTATTGGTTCTGGTGGTATGCATGGAGTTGGCCTTGGTCAGGCTTCAACATTTTTACCAGAAGACCATACTGACTTTATTTTCGCCCGCATCTGTCAAGAAACCGGGATGATCGGTGCATTAATTTTAATTGCATTATATTTCTTGTTTGTGGTTATTGGCCTTTCTATTGCTAACCATACGCGCGATCGCCATCAGCGTTTATTAGCTGTTGGTGCAACCATGGTCATTGGCATTCAGGCTTTTTGGAATGTGATGGTCGTCGTTGGTGCTGTCCCAACCAAAGGTCTAACCTTGCCGTTTGTCAGTTATGGTGGCACCAGCATGGTCGTTTGTATGTTGGCGGTAGGTATTCTAGATGCTGTTATTAGTAACCCCATTCGCTTAGAAGATCGTTTAATGAGTCAGACTGCGCGCTTAGGTGCGATTACGACGAAGCGACATAAGCGTTATAAAACAAAAGCGGCGTGATGGTGGCTGACATGGCACAAGCACGGGGCATTGTTTTTTGTGGTGGTGGAACCGGCGGGCACATTTTCCCAGGTTTAGCGGTTGCTGCAGCTTGTCGTGAGGCTGGTGTTGATCGACTAGTGTGGATTGGCGATCCTCAGCGCATTGAAGCAGAAATTGTACCAGCTGCAGGTTTAGAATTATTACCATTTGGATTATCACGCCCACGTTTATTGAACCCATTGTGGCATTTCAAGGCTCTGCGTTTGTTATGGAAGACGTGGCGTTATTTGCGCGCTCATCCTCCTAAGTGCATTGTTGCTTCTGGCGGTTACGCGGCTTTATTACCTGGCTTATTAGCGCCTTTATTAGGCCGTCCATTAATTGTTATCGAACCCAATGCGCGTCCTGGTAAAACCAATCGTTTGCTTGCGTGTTTTGCTGATTTAGTCATCACTCAATTTGCTGATGCGCGCAAATTTTTGCAAGCTGAACGCGTTGAACAATTTGGAAATCCCGTGCGCCCAATTAATGCAAGTACGCGTGGTCAAAGTAATATTTTAAAAATATTGGTCATGGGAGGAAGTTTATCGGCAAGTGGTATTAATAAATTGCTCCAAGAAGCATTACCGCACGTAGATAAACAAGCAGCCATAGAATTCATTCACTTAGCTGGTAAAGCTAACGTCGAAGAAACTGAACGCTTCTATGAAGAAGCGGGCATGAGCGCAACGGTTCATGGTTTTGTCGATGATATGCCTGCTTTATATAACGAAATTGATTTAGCTATTTGTCGTTCTGGTGCGACTTCAGTCAGTGAACTATGCGCTGCCGGCATTGGGTCGATATATATTCCGTTGCCATGGGCAGCAGATGATCATCAAACGGCCAATGCCCGTGCAGTCGCACGCGTTGGTGGTGCAGTTGTTTTGCCACAGCGACAACTCAGCGGAAAAGGCTTAGCTCAATTAATTACCCGTTTAAATAATAACCGAGATGAAGTTGCGAAGCTTGGTGAAAATGCAACGCAATTAGCACGACCAGATGCAGCCCAAGATATTTGGAATGCCATGCGCCGCATGCCAGGAGCAGATCATGCAGTGGCGTGATCAAAGCGTGCATTTAATGGGCATCGGTGGTGCTGGCATGAGTGCCTTGGTGCCGCTTTTGCAATTAGAAGGTGCCAATTGCAGTGGCTGTGACTTAGTTCGTTCTCCAGTGGTTGAGCAATGTGAAAAAAATAACGTACAGGTACACTTGGGCCACGATTTATCACATCTCCAAAATGTAGATATAGTTGTTTATAGTTCAGCAGTTCCGAAGCAGCACGAAGAATTGCGAGAAGCACGTTTGCGTGGTTTGCAGGTTATCAGTCGCGCTAGTTGCTTAGCTGAATTAATGCGTGGTCGTAAAACTATCGCCGTTGCCGGTAGCCATGGCAAGACAACGACAACGTGGATGCTCGGTCATTTATTAAATAGCGATCAATTAGATCCGGTTATCATGTGCGGTGGAAGTTTAGATTCACTAAATGGTGTTGGAGGACAGGCAGGAAAAGGTTCTTTGTTTGTTGCCGAAGTCGATGAAAGCGACGGTGGTTTCTTGCATGTCGATCCAAGTATTGCAATCATTACCAACTTAGAAGCAGAGCATGTTCGTCATTATGGTTCGTTCGAAGCACTTTGTCAGGCAGTGCATGATTGGTTAGCGGATATCGATGAAAGCGGATACATTATCATTGCGGATGGAAGCATTGAACCAGTGTTGCATGATTGTACTGCGCCAATTATTCGCTGCGGTATTGGATCAGGCGATTATACAGCAACGCATATTGAATTAGAAGCTGAGGGTAGCACTTGCACCGTTTGTTATCGGGGTGAGGAGCTGGCTCGTGTTCATATTCCTATTCCGGGCTTACATAATATTAAAAATGCTTTGTGTGCGATTGCGGCGGCACGTTGCATTAATCCAGACATCGATGTGTGCAGTTTAAATAATTGTGAACGCGTCGATCGTCGCTTTAGTGTGCGTGCTCAGGTTTCCGGTATTCGCATAGTTGAAGATTATGGTCATCACCCAACCGAGATTATTGCAACGATTGAAGCGGCTCAATTAGGTGCCGAACGTGTTCATGTTATTTTTCAGCCACATCGTTATTCACGTACGGCTGATCTTTATACTGAGTTTACTTCTGCTTTTACAGCAGCGCATGCTGTGGCGATCGTACCAATTTATGCGGCACATGAAGAAGCCTTGCCAGGAATTAATGCGCGTTATTTAGTTGAAGGTATTGCCGCTTATCAACGCCAACATGATGGACACGGTGAACGCATTCAATACGCAGCGCATTTTGATGAAGCGGTCGGTTTTATTTTATCGCATGCACAGGATGGTGATACCATTCTGGTCCTTGGTGCTGGCGATGTTGATCAAGTTGTTCCGATGCTTGAGGAGTCCTTGGCATGCTAAGTCAGGCTTTTCAACAGCGAAATACCGTTGAACGTCGCGCGCTTAAAGATTTATGCACGATGCGTGTTGGTGGTGAAGCTAATGTTATCACCATGCATGAGCGCGATGATTTACAAATTATTCACGAAGACAATTTTAAGATGCTTGGTAAGGGCGCCAATTTATTAATTGGTGATGGCCCGTTCGATGAATACATCGTTAAACTAGGCGAAGATTTTGCCCAACTGCAAATTGAAACGTTGCCAGGTCAGAAAGCTCGCGTTTGTGTGGGCGCGGCTTTCGACCTGGCAACACTCATCGGTAAGTGTGTGAAAGCCGGTCTTGCAGGCCCAGAGGGTTTGGCAGGTGTGCCAGCCACTGTGGGCGGGGCCCTTTACATGAATGCGGGTACACGCACCTGCTGGATGTTTGATTGGGTATCGCGTGTCGAAGTATTATTACCCAGCGAACAAAAACCGCGCTGGTTAATGCGCGATGAAGTGCCAGCGGTTTATCGCAGCTGTGGCTTGCCACCCGGAACTATTTTTTTGCAATGTGAAATGGAATTAGCGTCCGGTGATCCTGAAACGCTTCGTCAACAGGCCAGTCAATTAAAACAAGCCAAAGCGGCTAGTCAGCCTTTAGCGGCGCGCAGTGCTGGATGTATTTTTAAAAATCCGAGCAAAACGCTTGCGGCTGGTAAAGTTGTTGACGATTTGGGATTAAAAGACACGGGTATTGGTGCGGCGCGTGTTAGCGAAATTCACGGAAACTTTATTGTTAATGATGGTGAAGCGAGTGTCGCTGACATTTGTGCACTGATACAACGCATTCGAAAAACAGCTTGGCAAGAACGTGAAGTAGTTCTTGATTTAGAAGTGCAAACGTGGCATTGCCCAGCGGAATTACATCAACATCCAAAGGATATTGCATGACGCATTTAGTTGACGTTATCATGGGCGGACCTAGCGGCGAAGCGCCAGTCAGTCGTAATAGTGGTGAAGCAATTGCTGCTGCTCTAGAATCTGCTGGCTGTGATGTTCAACGCGTTGACATCAATGAGCGTTTAGATCTTGATAAACTGCGTTCAGGCGCTGTGGCCTTTAATATTGTGCATGGCATTTACGGTGAAGACGGAACCTTGCAGCGTGAACTTGATGCGGCGAACGTTTGCTATGTTGGTTCTGATGCAGAGGCTAGTGAATTATGCATGAATAAAGAGGGGACGAAACAAACCTTGAAACGTGTGCATGTGCCTACACCAATCGGCATGCGTGTGTCATTGAAGAACGTATTTGATCCACGCGAATTGCGTTTTGAGACCATGACTGGTTTAGTGGTCAAACCAGCAATTGGTGGATCATCTTTAGGTTTGCACATCATAGATAGTCCAAGTTTTTTATTACCTGCAGTTGAAGCAGTGCTGAATGATTTAGGGCCCATTGACATTCTTATTGAAGAAAAACTGAGTGGACCTGAATACACTGTTGCGTTAATAGAAGAGGCAGATGGATTACGTGCCTTACCGCCAATTTGTATAACCGCCGAAGAAGGCTGTTATGACTACGAGGCAAAATATAACCGCGATGACACTGATTATAAAATTATTAATGATGCGGCATTGATACACCGTCTACAGGATTTAGCGGAGCGTACATACCGCGCCTGTGGATGTCGAGACTTTGCGCGCGTTGACATTATGGCAAACGATCAGGGTGATTTAAAAGTATTAGAGGTAAATACCTTGCCCGGATTTACCGATCACAGTTTAGTGCCTAAAGCAGCTGCGGCAGCAGGCATTAGTTTTTCTGAATTATGTTTGCGCTTAGTGCAACAAGCAGCACAACGAATGGAGGCTTATCATGGAAGATAGCTATATTTCTTACAATGCGATTGATGAAGTTGATAATGGATCGGAAGGAAGCGATGCCATTGTCAGCGCGGTGAATAAAAAGCGTAAGGCACAAGACAAAGAACCGCTTACCAAGAAAAAGCCACGTGCTAAAGCGAAATTAGATCCGACTGTTGGTGATACAACTGCCAAACGGAGAGCTAAAAAACCAGTTAGCAAACCTAAGGCAAAAGCCAAGCCAAAGACTGCGCCAAAGACAAAACCCAAGACCAAGCCGAAAAGTCGTGCTAAAAAGAAAGCAGTAAAAGAGGTTTTAATGAGCGCCCCAGGTTTAGTGACGCGTGGTGTTCATGCTGGTTTACGCAGTTTTGATGCTGTGGGCAGTGGCGCAAAAAATATGAGTGTTTCCGCCTGGAGTGGTGTTGCTGCAGCAGTGGTCATGATGACTTTGACGATTCTCGCATGGAATAAAACACCAGAACCTCCGCACATGCCATTATCATGGCATTCGTTCCAAGTTCACACCGATGACAATCAGCGTTTGCCAGATGCCATTTGGCGTGATTATGTAAATAAATATCCAAAAATTAAATCATGGGTTATTAAAGAAGAGGGTGACAAACGTTCACGTTTTAAAAATCCATCACGAACAGAGTTGGAAAATTTTGCACAGTACTTGAAGGAACAGAGTACTATTGCCTCGGTCAATGACATTAAATTAAGCTATGTTGAAAAAGAAAATGGCTTACAGCGCGCTATGTATATCAATGTGACGTTACGTTCACCGTCCATGCCAGTAATTTTAGCCAATGGTCAAAAGGCTTGGGTTGATGAAGAGGGTATTTTATTGCCAGGTTTAATGCCCGTTCCTGATGCTTACAAAGATCGTCCTGTTGTGCGTGGTATCGAAGCGCACCCAGAGGCATTAAAAGAAGTGCTTTCATTCTGGCCTGATCTTGAAGCTGTTATTGAGCCTGATTTGATAACCAACATTTATCTCGATCGCATTATGCAGCGACGTACAGATGGTATGGAGTCACAACGCGGCATTGTTTTGATATCAAAACAAGGAACAAAAATTCTATGGGGTCGACCAGGTGATGAACGCTTTGGTTTAAGTCATGCCGATAAAATTCGAAATTTAGTACGGACACTCAAGAGCCAGGGGGACCTGCGTAACACCGAAATTATCGACGTGCGACACAGTGATCCAAAGTACATTCTTGCTCATCACCGATAATTGGGCAAGCCAAAAAGTTAGTTGCTGATTGGTGATAAGGAATTTAAATAGTCACTCTTAGCTAACTGCGAGAGAGGAGCGCTTCGGCAAATTTGCACAGTCGATACTGTATATTATGAGCACTTCTCCACATGATTGCCTTGTACTCGTACATATTTCTAGCCAGCAGGTTGCGGCAACGGTCGCATGGCGATTAGACAACGGCAGTGAGCGTGTTGTTGCCCATAAAGTTATCTTATGCGAATGGTTGCTGCTGAGCGAACGAGCCAAGCGTCAGGCTTTATTTGAATCGATTAGCCAAGCTTGTGCCAGTGCTGATGTTCAGCCGTTATCTGTTTTTGTCTGTATAAGTGATGAAAGTGTGCGGGCAAATTTTGCAGTCGGCTATGCAGATCTCGGTCAAACGATGCGTTTGCGTCGCGAAGAACTCAGCGTGGCATTGCAGCGCGCGACGGAACAACCTATTGGGATGGATCGTGAGGTCTTGCACGCTTTGCCACAACGATGGGAAGTCAGAGATCACAATGGTGAACGAGAAGTTGCAAATCCAATTGGTGAATACGGCGGTCATTTAACCTGTCATGTTTTATTGGTGACGGCAAATAGACGTATTCGTAGTGAGATGACTGAATTATTGAGCGACAGCAATGTTGCTTTAGAGGGTGTCATAGCGACACCAGTTGCGCTCTATCGTGGTCTAGCGAGTTCGCTGCGAAAAAAAGGAACCACAGTTATCATCGATTGCGGCGCTCGATTCACCAATGTCCTCGTTCATCGCAAAGGGTGCTTGGTGCACTTAGATTGTTACCCATTTGGTGGTTTGCATTTGACCCAGATTCTCGCGGAAGAATTAAAGCTTGATTTACCGCGTGCCGAACAATTAAAGCGCGAATTAGATATTAGTGCGAATCTTGGAACCGGTAATGATCTCGAGGGTCAAACGTATTTATGGCGTGAGGTACAAGAGCGTGATCGTTTATTAGCGCCAGCTGCTGAGATATTACGTGGCGTCTTGCTTGAATTCTTTAAATTGCGTTATCAAGATCTGCAAGAACGTGAATTATTATCGCGCACTGGTCAAATTAATTTAGTTGGCCGTGCTAGTTCTTTAGGTGGTTTACCAAATTTACTTAAAGAAGTCTTTAATATGAATGTGGTTTTAGGGACAGGCAAGAAAGATCGCGATCCTAGTGCGGAATTAGCAGATTTAGTGACGCTCGGTTTGGTGCGAACCGCTGCAGTTGAGCGCGAACGGCGCTTGATGGAGCGTAATAGCTCAGGAGTCCGTCAAGTGCGCCAAGCGGCTTTTAATATTTGGGCATGGCTCTCAAAAGAGCTCGATTAGTTTACACGTAAAGCTCTTGGAATCTTTGAATTACTTCTAGAATCAGTATAGGAGTAGCTATGAAAATTCTTTTTCTTATACCATGTCTTGTCATAAGTTTGTTTGGTTTTAGTCAAGAATACCCCTTGGCCGAAGTATTAAGCAAGATGGAAACGCGATTCAAAATTAAGTTAGTCTACGCTAATGAGATTTTATTTTTAAGGAATGGCGAGAAAGCGACGGTAACATTTGATGGCACCAAGTATAAAGAGGAAGAATTGTTTAAGATGCTCGGTCAAACATTGGGTTTGAGCTTTAAGCAAATAGACAATCGTCCAAATCAATACGTTGTGCAGGGGAGAATCGCTCGCATAGAAGAGCGATTGCGCAGTATGGAGCGTGAATTAAACGCTATGAACATTACTTCGAATGGGGTAAAGAAACTTGTAGATGAAAACAATAAGGTTGTTGAATCAATTGATAATAAAGTTCAACGCTTGGTGAATAATCTCAATAAGGATTAAACTGTTTCTTTCTCTTTTTTACGTTCGATGCGTAGACATTCTTGGCGTAAATGATCAAGTGCGCGTTCGAAGACATTTTCATCGAAATCATGAATGTCTTTGCGTTGCCCAAGACCATCTGGCATGGCAAGTGTTAGGGCACCACCGAGGTGTTCGCGGAATTGCTCAATGCCTTTGAGTATGCTGCGACGACCAGGAGGATTGTCTAAATCCAAAGCGTCATGCCACAGATCAAAACCAACAGCGTCGAGTGCGTCGAGAATTAAACTAACACTAGCGAGACTTATGCGCTCAATGAATGCGGCGTAACATAAATCGATGGCTAAGCCAATGGCTACCGCTTCACCGTGATTTAATTCGTGTCCAGAAATAATTTCTAAGCGATGCGCTGACCAATGTCCGAAGTCTAAGGGTCGACTTGATCCTTGCTCGAATGGGTCACCGGCAGAGCAAATGTGATCGAGGTGTAACAAAGCGCAGCGACGAATTAATTCTACCATGCATGGCAATGAGCGATTGTAGAGAGACTCGGCATTGTTAATTAACCACGATAAAAAATCTTTATCTTTAATGATGGCGACTTTAAATGCTTCGGCGATGCCAGCACGCCAGCTACGCTCGGGTAATTGTTTCAAAAATTGGCTGTCGTTTATGATTGCCCAAGGCGGGGTGAAGCTGCCATAGAAATTTTTATTACCAAAACGATTCAGGCCATTTTTAACACCAAGGCCAGCATCATTTTGAGCGAGTACTGTGGTCGGCAAACGGATTTGACGAATGCCGCGATGAATCAGTGAAGCAGCGCAACCAACG
>JANQLF010000249.1 GCA_028280785.1 Planctomycetota bacterium | reverse complement strand
ATGCGACTTCGGCATCAACTTTTGACGCGGGCAAAATACCACCATGGCCTGGCTTAGCACCTTGAGACAATTTTAATTCGATCATTTTGACATCGTCTTGTTTGGCGACTGTTGCAAAACTCGCCGGATCAAAAGTGCCGTCAGGTTTACGGCAACCAAAATAACCGGTGCCAATTTGCCAAATCAAATCACCGCCATGTTGATGATGAGGAGCGACGCCGCCTTCACCAGTGTTGTGAGCAAAGTGGCCGATTTTTGCACCAAGATTAAGCGCTTTGACGGCATTCTTGCTTAATGAACCATAACTCATTGCACTAATATTAAAAATTGAGGCATTATATGGTTGCGTGCAATCTGGCCCGCCAATCACTACACGCAAATCCTTTGGGTCAACTTTAACCGGATTAAGCGAGTGGTTAACCCATTCGTAACCTTCGTTGTAAACCTTTTTTTGCGTTCCGAATGGCAACGTATCAAGGGCGTCCTTAGCGCGTTGATAAACCATTGATCGACGCTCGCGACTGAATGGTGTGCCGTCTGTGTTGGATTCAATAAAGTACTGATTAATTTCAGGCCTAATCTCTTCAAAGAAATAACGAAAATTACCGATAACCGGAAAATTGCGACGAATGGCATGTCTGATCTGGATACAGTCGTAAATACCAAGTAGGATTATTGGGCCAAATAGCACCATGCTCCACCAAACAGCGGGTTGATAAATTCCAACAATAATGTTAGCGGTAATGATCGCGAAGCTGATAAGAAAGAAGAGATTTCTTGCCATTTGGGCTCCTGTAGCTGATTAGTGAATATAAATTCTCCTGCTTGTGATGCAATTAATCGGCTAGGTATTTATTGAGAGTATTTGAAGGACTTAGATGCTCTGTTGTCGAAGATTGATTCGAAGTGTTCTATCCATAACACGTGAACTGTTAAAGTTGGAGTAGCGGATGCAGCTAGCACGAATCACGACACACCCCATTAAGTCATTTCAGGGAATAGACTTACAAGATTCCGCCTTGGACGATCGTGGTTTGTGCTGGGATCGTGAGTGGATGCTGGTGGATGAGCAGGGAGAGATGATTACACAGCGCAGCCACCCGCAATTGTCACAGTTGGGCGTTCAACGAGAAGGTCAGTCAATTTTGCTGCGAGTCGGCTCAGATGTGCATGAGCTGAGCATGAATTATTCAGGTCCGTCTATGGAGGTGCGAGTTTGGGACGATGTCTGTGTCGGCATAAGAAATAATGAAGAAATTGATGCTGCATTAAGTACCTTTATGGGATTTGCGGTACACCTTGTCCGGATGCAGGATTCTTGGAAACGACCTGTTGTGATACCTGAGGGGGTGCAAACACGTGCGGATGCAACAGCATCATTTTCCGATGGCTATCCGTTATTAATTATCAGTGAGGCATCGCTGGATGATCTTAATCAACGACTGGCGGAACCTGTGCCGATGAATCGTTTTCGACCTAATTTAGTCATTAACGGAGCTGATGCATTTGCGGAAGACAATTGGAGGCAAATAAAAATAGGTGAAACAGTTATTGATTTAGTCAAGCCATGTGCGCGTTGTGTCTTTACCTGTGTTGATCAAAAAACCGGCGAGCGCGGTAAAGAGCCGTTAAAGACTTTGGCTACTTATAGAAAATTTGATAAGCAGATTCTCTTTGGTATGAATGCCATTCATCGTAGTAACGAGCTTTTGCGTGTTGGTGATACTGTTGAAGTTTTGGCCTAAGTACCAAGTTTAACAATTAAATCGTATTCTTTTTTAGTGACTGGTTGAACAGATAGGCGTGAATTATTTAGCAGAACCATGTCTTTAAGTTCTGGGATATGTTTAAGCTCTTCGAGGCTGACAACTTCTTTAAATTTTTTAACAAATTTAACATCAACCATGTACCAGCGTGGATTGTCAGGATCAGATTTGGCGTCAAAGTATTTTGATTTTTTATCAAATGCTGTGTGATCGGGATAGCCTTCTTTGGCAATAACTGCAAGGCCCGCGACACCACTTGGTTTGGCATTGGAGTGATAAAATAAAACTTTATCGCCTTTTTTCATCTCATCGCGCATGATATTGCGTGCTTGATAATTGCGAACACCATCCCAGTGATCGGTTTTATTTTTTTCTTTGGCAAGGTGATCAATGCCATAGACATCGGGTTCGCTTTTCATAAGCCAATAATTCATGGTGTGTCCTTATAAGCAGAGCATAAATTGCATGGTTGCTTCGTTGAAGCCAGGTAGGCCTTCATGACCAAAGTCTGGGTAAATACGCACATCCTTATTGCTGCTAATTTTGTTGTAGGCTGCGTATTGGCTGGAAGGCGGGCAGATAGTATCCATCAAACCGGTGCCCATTAAAATATCTGCTTGAATTCGTGGCGCTAAATGCTGACAATCAATATAACCAAGTTTGGTAAAAATCTCATTTTCACGTAAATGTTCAGGATCAAACTTACGTAAATAATAATTGAGTTCTTCGTAGGCACCTTTGTCTAAGTCCATTTCCCAGACCCGTTGGTAATCGCATAAAAAAGGAAAGACCGGAGCTGCGCGTTTGACGTTGCTGTCTAAACTTGCGCAGGCGAGGGTCAGCGCGCCACCTTGCGAACCACCAAATGCACCAATGCGATTTTCGTCAACTTCACCTTGGGCGGCAACGATGCGCGATAAATGTGCGGTGTCTAAAAATACCTGGCGATAATAAAGGTCGTCAGGGGAATCGCTGTCTAAGCCACGAATAATATGTCCGCGGAGGGTGGTACCGCCAACACTGCCTCGGTCTTCTGACATGCCGCCTTGACCACGACAATCCATGCTGGCAATGCAAAAACCTGCGGCAACCCAAGATAATAATTCAACCCAGCTCATGCCGGCGCCAGAGTACCCGTGAAAATGAGCCAAGCCTGGACAATTATCAGTATTAGCTGGTCGAGCATAGGTCGCATGCACTTTAGATCCACGCACACCGGTAAAAAATAAATCGAAGCATTCTACGCCTGGTACTTGAAATTCACTGGGGATTAATTCGCAGTCAGTGCCTAGTGCATGCATTTCTGCAAGTCCACGCTCCCAAAATTCATCAAAATCATCCGGTCTAGGATTACGACCTTGGTAAGATTCGAGTTCTTGAAGTGGCATGTCAATGAGAGGCATAATTACTCCGCGGTTAATTTATCATCGGTGAAATCAGTCCAGAGCTGATTTTCTAATAGTTGGATTGGCCTGAAGCGCGCTTTGTAAGCTAACTTTTGGCAGTTGGCAACATAGAACCCAAGATAGAGCCATTCTTTTTGCTGTGATTGGCAGTATTCAATTTCTTGGAGTGCCATGAACGTACCGAGGCTGCGCAATTTATGATCGGGATGGTAGTAACAATAGACACTCGATACTGCATCTTCAAATATATCGATGATGGTGACTGCTATCAAATGCCCAGCCTGATCACGGGCCTGAACCTCTTTGCAGGCTTGATTGCAGTTTTGAAGAAGGTGATGTAATTCGGCGTTTTCATTTTGGTGAATGGCGAGTTCGTATTGTTGAAAGAGGGTCTGATGTTCATCATCAAAGCACGGGTCGCGGTTTGTCACGCTCAAGTCTTGGTTTTTCTTCCAGCAACGTTTTTGATCTTTGCGCATGCTGAATTGATCAACTGCTACACGTGTTGCCTTGCAATCCTGACAATTTGGGCAATGCGTCATGTAGATCATATCGCCATTACGACGAAATCCGTGATCCATCAATTCGCGATAATGTGCGCTTAAGTCCTCTTCAGGAACAAATGCATGGAATTGTTTATTCGCTTGGTAGGGGCAAGGCCCACAGTCGTAAACTGAACCAAGCATCTTGGAAGGCTATTCTGCCTGACCGCCTTCAGCCTGTTGTTGAGCAGCGCGTGCCATCGCACTCGGCTCAAATGGAATCAACGGCATATTGCCGTGCAGGCACAAAGGATTGAGCACGGTCATGATTTTGCCACAACCTTGAACCAACATGCCACGCAAAGCTGGATTATTTTTGTTCTCACTTGGATCAAATTTTTCATCGGTGGTGAACAGGTAGCGCCAGCCACCAAATGCAAACGGTTGCTCTTCAGAGCTGGTATGAAAACGCAACGTAACAATTGCCGTGTGCATGGTACCATCAGGGCTAGATGGGAGAAATTGAACATTGGCATTGGCCTTAATTTCTTCATCTGCTGATTTCATCTTTGGTTTTTCAAAGTGGAGACCATCCAGGAAATCACGCGTTACATCAATTTTCATCCATGAACCTCTGCTGTTCGTTGTGAGGGTGCAACGCTATCGTGGCTCGAATTTGGTCAAGACCGCCCAAACGCATGTGATAGATCTAGGTCTGCTGGGCACGCATTTCCTTGACTGTCGAACATGCTGGGTTAACTCGGCGCACTCATGACAGCAGCGATACAGGCATCGGGCTTATCCAAGTACTACGGACGCTTTACAGCAATTGAGGACGTCTCGTTTGAGGTCCCTCAGGGTAGCGTAACAGCCTTCCTTGGCCCAAATGGAGCCGGCAAATCAACCTGTATTAAGATTCTGACTGGGTATCTTGCGGCGAGTAAGGGACAGGCATTGCTCGATGGCAAGGATATTGACGAGGACCGACTGGCCATCAGTCAGATACTTGGCTATCTCCCTGAGAACGGCCCTTTGTATCGAGACATGACTCCAAGAACATTTTTGGGCTTCATTGCCCAAGTTCGTGGAATGAGTGCTGCTGAACAAAAAGAGGCTGTCGAACGCGTGGTTGTCGATTGTCATTTGGCAGATGTTTTTAATAAATCGATTAGTAAATTATCGAAGGGCTTTCGTCAGCGCGTTGGCTTAGCGCAAGCGCTTTTGCACAAGCCGCGCATACTCATTCTTGATGAACCAACGGCGGGTTTAGATCCAAACCAAATTCAAGTTGTTCGTGAATTAATAAGTGGACTCAAAGAACAATGCACCGTACTGCTTTCAACACATATTTTACAAGAAGTGCATGCAGTAGCTGACCATGTGCTGCTGATTAGCGAGGGAATCTTGCGCTTCAGTGGTACTCCAGCGGAAATGGCGGGCTCGGAAGA
>JANQLF010000025.1 GCA_028280785.1 Planctomycetota bacterium | reverse complement strand
GAGTTCCTAGCAGTTATCCCATAAGTAGATAGCTACTAAAAAACATATTAAACCCGGTCGCTTGCGACCGGGTTTTTTATTTGCGCTGTGTGCAAAGCTTGATGTGATCCGCGGCCATGGGTTGGATCTTACTCTTCGGACCGTTTATCGGTGGGATGCTCATTGCGATTACGCAGCTCTTGGTTTACCGTGGTCTTTGCGCGATACGTGTGCTTAAGCAAGAACAGGTGCCAGATGGCCCGATAATCGTTCTGCATAGTTTTATTATTTTGATTGTGGTTATGTCGATTGTGTATTTTACTGGCTTTGCCAATGGCTTTATCGAACCACTCGATCCACACAATCCACCGCCTGGATTTAACGAGCGTTAAACAAGGACGTTTAGCATATCCATTAATGGTGAATCCGCGCATCAGTCTGATTGTTCCTGTTCTCAATGAAGCGGCACTGATCCCGACGTTTTTTCTGCATCTCCTTACACATCAGGATGATATATTCGAAGTCATTATTGTTGATGGTGGTAGCTCAGATGAGAGTTTTGCGTTAGCACAACAACATGCGCCGCAAGCTCAATGCTTGCTTAGCAGTGGTGGTCGGCATCAACAATTGAATAAGGCGCTAGAGCATGTGCATGGAGATGTCGTTGTGTGTTGCCCGATTGATGTGCGTTTACAAAAGCATGCCTTGGCACAAGTACGAACAGCAATTCAACGTGGTTGGAACTATGGTTGTTTGTATCAGCGCAGCGCGAGTCGATCGATCATCTATCGCATTCAGGATTTAGGTGCGCGTATGCGTGCACGTTGGTGTGCCAATGCCTATATCGATCAAGTTCCTTACTGGACGAAACAAATCATTGATGAAGTAGGTGGATTTCGAGCGGTGCAAACCTATGACACGGCCGATTTATGTAGGCGCGTTGCACGAAAAAACGAATTTCGTGTTTTGCCAGCAGTGGTAGTGAGCTCGTGTCGCGCTTGGCGTAACGGTTTTATCAGGCAGACGCTCAGCAATCAGAAAAATCGTATCCACTATTTATTAGGTTTATGGCGATGATGCAGGGCGGTGTATATTGAGAGACCAATCATAGTCGAAATACGCGACTTTACCTTTTTGTTGTAGATAGGCTTTAATCTCATTGCGTTGTGCATGTTTGATTAAATAACTGTCTACACCACCAGCAGATTTAAAATCACTAGCAAACCATTTGAGAATTGGGTTTATATACAGCTTATTATCAACAAGGCGTAGGTGATAGGGGCTCTTCATAAATTGTTGCGTTTGAGCACGTAATTGTTGATCGAGCAAGCCGCCCGTGTATGCGGTATTGAGCAAAGGGGGGCATGATTGAGAGGCACAATTAACAGCAAAATGTATACGTGGATCACCCATCGGACGCAGTATTTTATGTTCGATATGATCTAAACTCATCCATTGGCCGTGAACATCAAACGTGTAATTTTTCCAGAATTCATTTGCCTTGGTGACGCTCCACGTGCGCCATTTAGTTTGATCTTTTGGAGCTAATTCTAATACGAGTGCAAGTGTTAACGCATTGTAGGCATTGATATAAAATGCCATGCGCTCTGATTGATCTTTGGGTATGCTACTCACTGCTAATTGCTTGCGATAATAATCGAGCTGAGATTTATATGTGGCATGCAAGAGTTTGTAATCGACACCATCTTTTTTTACGATGTGTTTGACGACGGTATCGAATTTAATGTGTTTTTTGTCTAATGCTTCAACGTCAAGATCGGGAGTCGCGATGGTGACGGCGTGAAGGATATTTAAGCAGCAAATAAAAATAAACAGGATGCGCATGTTTATACATACGCGTTGTTTGGTGCTCTGTTAGCTTTATTCGTAGGTAGCACCTAGTTTAATATTTTTGTTTTCGACGGTGTTATTACTCTTGTCTAAGTAAACAATGTTAATCGTTTCACCTGGCTTTTTATCAATAAGCGCGTTAAGCATGCAGTGATTAGTCATCATTGGGCATTCAGCGAGGGAAAGGACCACGTCGCCTGGTTGTATGCCGCTTGCTGCAGCCGGGCTATCGCCCATGACTTGTAAAACGAGGGCCCCGCTATCCCGATCACTATTATCTAAGGTAATGGGTTTAATTAATAAACCTAAGTATGGTCGCGCAATTTGTTGATGACTAATAGTTTTAATTGTGCGGGCATCGACATGTTCAATTTGATGTAAGCTCAGATACGGGTCTTGATATAAATCAGAGAATTTAGAATTTTCGTCTGGTACTGGCACATAAATGGCATCGCCATGTTCATTGTAGGCGACGAAGGACTCGCCATTACGTGGTGGCGTTTGTACCTGGCTTGACTGCGTCTGTCCCATGTTGAAAGAGACCACGGCAATAATCGCTGCTGCTGCTGCTGTGGCGACGTAACGTAACCATTCTGGAAAACTAATCGTTGTTTGTTGCTTTGTTGGATTCGCGGTCTCTTGCATGCGCTTATCGATAACATCTGCCATGCCTGCACCTGGTACCGCAGCTTGTGGACGACCAGACGTTTTTAGGGCTGGCAGCATCTGCTCCCAATAGGCCTTTTCAGCAGCAAGGGATTCCTGGTCTGCGAGTTGTGCTTCTACCTCGTTGCGCTCTTGATCACTCAAGTCGCCAGCAACATAGTCACCAAGCGCATCCTGCAGGTTGATCTGCTGGTCCTTGTCTTGGTTTTCTTCAGGCACCGTGGCGTTGCTCATGTCTTAGTACTACCTAATCAAACTGGGCTTACAATGGGATACGCTACTAAGCATTCTTGTGTTGGATGCTTTTTGGGTGCTTGCTAGGGAGGGGATCAGACGCTATACCCCTGGCCGCACAGTGAAGCACGGGGCCAGGTCTTTGTTGAGAGGATCTAGCGAGGAGCCGACTGAAGCAGTTGGCCGCTCAGATTCGCCAAAGCCCGACGCCTGAAGTTCACAATCCTGCGCTCGCCATACATATCGAATGTCATTGGTTGAGAGCGGTGTGCTGTTACTCATTGGTGAGTAGCGCACTGTGCCAGAGAGGATCTTTCATGTCAAAAGCTGACTTAGAGTCACTGAATTTGCGCGAATTGCGCCAACTAGCCAGTGAACATCACGTCAACAATCGTAGTCGCTTAGCCAAGCAGGAATTGATACAAGCGCTGAGCAAATTAGTCAAAGTTAAGGCCGATGGAGCGAAAAAAGCGGCTCCTAAACCCGCCAAAGCCAAGAAAGAAGAGCCAGAAGTTCTTGATGCACAGGCAGTTGCGTCATTAACCAAGGACAGTACTGACTCAAAACCTGCAGCCAAAGCAGAAGCAGCAGAGGAATCCAAAGAACGCGACGAGGGCACCAAAGGTCGCCGTCGTCGTAACCGTGGTCGTTCACGCAATCGTAAAGATGCAAAAGACGAGGCCAAAGCAGAGAAGGCGCCGCCAGTAGCAGAATCAGCAGCAAAGAGTGAATCTGAAGCGGCTACAGCCCTCGCACGCGTCGCTAAGCCTAAGTTAGACAATAAGCGTGTCCGCTCCGTTCCGCCCATTCTTAAGCGCTTAAAACTCCTCGCAGGTGGTTTGCTCGAGTTATGCGATCCGGAGACCCCAAGCTGGGCTCAGGCACGTCTGAGCGAGTTACTTGCCGAAGCCGGTGTCCATCCGACACCATGCCAGGGGCCAGCCCATCCAGATTTTCATGAGGTACTTGGCACCGTGAAAACCGATCAGGTACCCGATGGGCACATCGCTTTAATTGAAGCACCTGGCTTCTCATTGCGTGGTGATCGTGGTGATCTCTTTGCCCTGCGCAAAGCAAAGGTTCGACTAGCTGGCAAAGAAGCGAAGGATGTAGCCGTTGCAAGCGAAAGTGCTCCAGCTCCTGCTAAACCGACAGAGCGTAAAGCTGCTACGGCGCGCGAGACGACACCCGCTGCCGATAAGGAGTCTGAGAGTAGTGTTGCTAGCAGCGGACCAGTTCTAGATGAAACAGCACCGCGGCCTGCACCAAAGGCTGTGCGCGCGCCAAAAACTTCTCAAGCAGCTGCACTACCTTTAGAACCACAGTCGCACGAAGAATTAGAAGCACGCGGATTTTCTGAGAATTTTGGCAAGCTTGGATTGCACGAGCAGATTCAAGCAGACTTACATGACATGGGATTTGAAAAGCCATCGCCAATTCAAGAGCAATGTATTCCCATTGCGTTAACTGGCAGTGACATTATTGGTCAAGCACAAACAGGAACTGGAAAAACGGCGGCGTTTGTTCTGCCAATTTTACATAATTTATATCATTGGACCGAACAAGGACCTGTCGCACTGATTTGTTGTCCGACACGAGAATTAGCTCGCCAAGTGCATGCCGAATTTATCAAGATGGCTGGTCAAAGTGCTGCACGTGCCGCTTTAATTTATGGTGGGGTCAGTATGGATGACCAATTTAAAGCATTGGCGGCCAAACCACATGTGGTCATTGCAACACCTGGTCGCTTAATAGATCATATCAAACGCCATACTCTTGATTTATCACGATTAAAAATCTTGGTGCTTGATGAAGCAGACCAAATGTTGGATATAGGCTTTTTACCGGACATTGAATATATATTTAAGCATTCAAATCCTGAACGTCAGTGCTTATTGTTTTCAGCAACTATGTCGGATGAAATCCTGCGCATAACCCAACAATACCAAAAAGATCCTGCGCACGTTCATGTGAAGCCTGAAATTGCCACTGCAGACAATGTCGATCAAAAATTTATTGCCGTCGATCGTGATAAGAAAAATGGTTTACTTGCGCATTTTATTGAAACGCATAATCCCGAACAACTCGTGGTGTTTTGTCGTACCAAAGCCCAGACTGATCGCGTAGCGCAAGTGTTGCGCAAGAAAAAGAAAAAAGCCGCAGCCATTCATGGTGATTTACCACAAGGCAAGCGCGAGCGTACCTTACAACAATTTCGTGATGGCAGTCTACATTGTTTAATTGCCACTAATGTGGCTGCACGAGGTTTAGATATTCCGGCAATTTCGCACGTCGTGAATTACGATATTCCAGAAAATCCTGATGAATATGTGCACCGTATTGGTCGCACCGGTCGTATGGGTGCTAAAGGTGTAGCGCGTACATTTATCACTTCAGAAGACGGACAGTTCTTAGTCGAAATTGAAAAGCATATTGGCTTTGAATTAGAAGAGGAAGTAATTGAAGGATTTACCGCTTCAACAAAAACTGAGGTAAAACGAAGCATTGCCGATACACCAACCAATACACCGAAATTACTAAAGCCACTTGTTGGCGGAATTCGCTTGGGGCGTCGACGTCGATAATATAGCAAACTAGTATGAGTCTTAGTGTTGGTCTTGGTCTTAGTTTACTAATTCCAAATAACTATACTAAGAACCACGAAGTGGTGGACTAATACTAAGACGAAGACTGAAACTAGTTCGCTATATTCTAAATTTTAAACGAACATTAAATAGGCGCCGCCAAGAATTATAGCAATTCCTGCGCAGCGATGCATGACAACGTCAGCCTGACCGTTTTTTTGTTTCGAGGCTCTGCCTCGGGCTCCGCATACTTTGTCAAAAACTATTTTATTCCGCTACGCTACATAAAATTATGGCCAACTAGGCCATATCGTTTTTTCGGCGTATGAAATGGAACGGATGTTATACAAACATTAAGTAGGCACCACCGAGTATGATGGCGATACCTGCGCAACGATGCATGACAACGTCGGCTTGGCCGACGTTGAGGCGCCAACTGAGGAAGCGTGCAGCAAGGCTGGCTTCGACGCGGCGCAGTGGGCGAGCCATGAAAATTAAAAGGCTGCCGATAATAACGGAACAAATAGTGATGAGAGAGATTGGAACAATATCGCCGATTGAGGAAGATCCGGCGAAGCCGTAAGAACAGGCGATGGCGATCATGAGTACAGCGGCGACTGCGATTTGGGCCATGCTGAAGGTTGCTTTGCGGGCTGGAGCAGCGGCTGGTAGTGCAGCCATGATAGTGGCTATCTGTTCGTGCTGCTTGCAGTCATCTTCCCATTTCGCGCCAATATAGAGTAGTTCATCAAATTCTTGCTCGGCCGCATGGCGACGCTGGAGGTTCTCGTCGTTATCGAGCATGGACTGCACGGCTTGTGCTTCAGCTGAGCTGAGCTCACCATCAATAAACCGCTGCAATGTTTGATCTTCTACGTACATACAAATTCCAACTATTCGATACTTAGACGTGATTAGGAAGTCAACCCAGACAGTTTCAGACTAACAATTTTAAGTCCAGTGACAAGAAAGATTTACAGTTTCATAAGTAGCTTATTCGACGCTCATCGACAAAATAATATGGTGTTAACCCAATAGTAATTCATATTTTACACGGATTCTCCTGAGAACTTTCAGGCGCGCGCCGATGAGCGGTCCGAGCTATATGCGAGGTGAATTCCGCAAATCGCTTGCGATTTAGAAAGCCACGGGCGTGGCTTTCGGCGGAAGAATAGGCAACTTTATGTTGCCGTGGAGAATTCCAGACATGGCAGTATTGGCAACTTTATGTTGCCGTGGAATCATGTTCTGAATTAAGTTGAACTAACGAAGGTGTAAAGAATCACCCTGGAAACTTCTCTCACAGTGAAAACACCGCACCACCAGCGGCTTCTTCTCAATCACTTCAAATTTGGTAATGCAATTTTGAAAATTGGTAATGCAATTTGGGTTCGAACATTTGGCAATATTGTCGAATGATTTTGGAATACTTATTAGTTGTTTGCTGACCACTTTATAATCGCGGATAATATTAATCGTAGCCTCTGGTGCCATTAAGGCGAGTTGACTGAGGCTCATTTGATTTAATTCGCGACCAGCAATTTTAATAACGCCTTTAGCGACACCCTTTTTCGAAATAAAGTTCATGCCAATAAATATTTGGTCATCAGGCAGAGCTAAAACCGTAGCGGCTTTAAGCGTGTGCTCGGGAGGGAGGTGATCGATCACGGTGCCATGCGCAATCGCTTCAACTTGTCTGGTGCGTTCAGCGCTCATGAAATTTTTCCTAATACCAGAGCGAGCAGCGCTTGGCGAACAGGGATGCCGTTGCCAGCTTGTGGGAAATAATGCGCGTGTTCAGTTTCATCAACATCGGTAGCTATTTCATTAACACGTGGAAGTGGGTGTAAAATTCGTAGTGATTCTTTTGCATTTTTGAGCATGCGAGCGTTCAATCGATAGCTTGATTTAACATGGTCGAATTCAACAGGATCCGGAAAACGCTCTTCCTGTAAGCGCGTCATATATAAAATATCACTTTGTTCAGCAGCTTCTTGCAGCGTTTCGACAACCGTAACCGTAATGCCTTTAGCTGTGGCTTTCTGAGTAAAAGATTCAGGAAGTTCTAGTCCCTTTGGTGCAATAGTTAGTATTTTTACATTAAAATGTAAGAGAGCCTCAAAAAGACTGTGTACCGTGCGTCCATAACGCAGATCGCCAGCAAAGGCGACCGTTAGTTGATCACTGTCATCAATTAAATTCGGGAACAATTTATTTATCGTATATAAATCGAGGCAGGTTTGTGTTGGATGTTGATTGGAGCCATCACCGCCATTGATAATTGGTATGCCGCTAACTTCTGTGGCTAAGCGTGCTGCACCATCGTGCGGATGACGCATGACAATGACATCGGCGTATTGTTCGGCCATGCGAATAGTGTCAGCTAAGCTTTCACCTTTTTTCTGTGAGGTGCTGTTGGCATCAGCGAAACCAATGACACGACCACCGAGCCGCGACATCGCAGCTTCAAAACTTAATCTGGTTCGTGTGCTCGGTTCGAAGAAGAGGGTGGCCATTAAAAAACCGGACAGTAGGTCCGGCTGTGGTTTTTCTTCGAGATTTTTGGCGATGCTGAGAATTTTCAGCAGGTCTTCCTTGCTGAGGTCGCGCAGTGAGACGATATGACGACCATTAAATTCCACGACAGCGATGCTATATCCTGTTTGGCTCTGTCTAGACCTTTCAGGATCTGGAAATGCTAATTAAAAACGTGATGCGATACTGAGTACCAGGGCGATTATTGCTCCTGATAATACCAGCCATGGTAATTTACCGCTGCCAAGATCTGCAGTGGGGTCTTCTTCGAATGCGACACTTTGGTCAGGGGTAAAACGACGGGTTGATGGTTTATCCGTGCTGTTTGTTTTCTTGATGCGTTTGGTGCTCTCACGCCGTACTTTTTCCGTTTGCATTTTACGTAAGGCTGCTTCAGCAGCGAGGTAGCCAGTGGTATCTTTTCTGGCAATTGGTTTGGTGTTTGGTCGTGGATGAGCGCTGCTTTTTGGTCTTGATGTTGAGCCACTGCCAGGCTGTGATTTGAGTAAGTTATCAGAATCAATTTCTAAAGTTTCGGCGTCGTTTGGAACATAGGTAGAACCAGAGCTGCTAGGACTGTGTTGTTTTTTACGTTTGACTGATTGGGTATTTTGCAGTTTCAGCGGTTTGCGTAAAATACGCATGTCTGTGCCAGAATCGGAGCCGAATGATTTTAAGACATTTTCACAGGCATTGATGACTGCTCGAAAAGTACCAAAGCGATCTTTTGTTTCTTTGGCTAAGCACATTTTAACAATGCTTACCGTTTCACTTTTAATGCTTGGTATAGTGTCGCTTGGGTCAGGAATGGGATTATTAATGTGTGCCAGCATGATGGCGCCAGGAGAATTGCCGTCAAAAGGTGGTTCGCCAGTTAATAAGTGATAAAGGGTGGCACCGAGCGCATAAATATCGGCACGGTGATTCATATCTGCATCACCGCGAATTTGTTCAGGAGCCATATAATGTGGCGTACCCATCGTAAGACCGGTCATGGTTAAATCATCGTTACCATCAGTCGATTTGGCTAAACCAAAGTCAATAATTTTTGCAGTATCTTGATCAATATACAGATTTAGGTTTTCTTTGCCGCTTTCTTCGCGCTGAATTAAAATATTAGCTGGTTTAATATCACGATGGATGATTCCACATTTATCGTGGGCATAATCTAAGCCTTCGGCAATTTGTTTGACGCAGCGAACAGCGTATGGTTCGGGAACTGGCCCATGATCAGCTAAAATCTCTGATAAGCTTGGACCATCAATGAATTCCATCGCCAAATAGAGCTGGTCTTTATACTCACCAGAACCGATACTGCTGGCAATATTCTCATGTTGAAGTTCACTCATCGCTTTGGTTTCGCGATGGAAGCGTTTAATGAAATCTTTGTCGTCGCAGTGTTTGGAATTAATAACTTTTAAAGCAATTTTTTTGTTCTCATCAGGTTCTTCGGCGAGGTACACAACACCCATGGCCCCTGCACCAATGGTACTAAGAATTTTAAATCCTGCTATTGAATTAGGTAACGCACAGATGTCATTGAGGACAACCAAATCTTTATCGCTGATGATGCCTTTTTTATGTAATATTTTTTCCAAGGTCTCGTCGGACATACCCATACCGATATCCATCTTTGCTGCTTCGATGTCATCTTCGGTAGCCCAACCGCGTTCGAGTAACACGTTGATGAGGGTCTTTTCATCTAGGACAGGGCTAGCATTGTCAGTCACAAATTCAGGCCTTTGTAGGCAATAGCTAAGAGGCTTTTTGTAAAGGGTTAATAGAAAGATCTTAACAAGCGCTAAGCCCATCGCAAACCTACACTGCACTATTGTCGTTGAATCACTACGACTGTTATATACGCGATGTGCTATTAGTATGTATGATAAATAAATGTGGTGTGTCCATTCATCAGTGTAGCGTTTCCCAGCTTCACTGTGATGTGGTAGCTGCTTACTTGGAAATTATTTAAGGTACTATCTAGTAAAGCCTTAGGGTATAATTGCACATACAGATCTTGATTGATTTACAGATTGGCGTATTCTTTGCTTGTTAACACTGGGACGCTCAAAATGTCTCAAAAAAATGGTGTTAGGGCACGAAGCTATGGCGATGCAATTACGACAGAATCTGAACATGCGGATGGAGCAAAAGCTCAAATTGACACCGCAAATGATTCAGTCTATAGAGATTTTGTTGTTGCCGCAGATGGCGCTCGAAGAGCGCATCATGCAGGAAATTGAAAGTAATCCGGTTCTCGAAATTGCTGATGGTCCCGATGATGATTTTGCTCCAGCCACTCAGTCGGAAACGGAAGATGTTGGCCTAACAGACACCGGACGTTTTGAGGCTGGCGAACGTGAGCGCACAGCAACGAGTTTTGAAGAAATTGCAGCTGAACAAGATGCTTATGCAGATTTTTTGAAAAAGCGTGCGAGCAATTATGATGAAGACGCCCCAGATAAAATGGCAGCAATTAATGCAACCGCAGAGCGACCACCAGTGCTTGCTGACCATCTCCTAGATCAATTACGTTTCATTGAAATGAGCGATGAAGCTCGTGAATTGCTTGCTGACATTTGCTGGCAATTGGACGCACATGGTTATTTGACGGTTTCTTTAGAGGAATTATTTGAAGAGCATCAACTGGAACATGCAGAAGAGGCCTGGGAGGCAGTGCGCTCCTGTGAGCCGATAGGTGTTGGCGCTCGCGATTTGGTTGATTGTTTACTGATGCAACTCGAGCAAGAGTCAGGTGATAATACCTTTGAGATGGAATTAATTAAAACTTCAATGGATGATGTGCTGCGAAATCGACTGCCAGTCATCGCTGCCAATTTAGGTGTAGAAGTAAGTCGGGTCCAAGAGGGTGTTGAGGTTATCGGTAAATTGGATCCACGGCCAGGTATGGCTTTTGCATTGGTAGAAAATCAATACGTCATTCCAGATGCGGTTGTTGAACGAAATAAGGATGGTGAGTGGGTTGTTTCCATTCCAGATTCACACTTGCCTAAAATTCAAGTGAACGATGCCTATAATGAATTATTAGATGAAGGGCAGTGTGAGCAAAAAGATAAAGTATATTTAAAAGAACAAATGTCGAACGCGCGATTTATAATAGATGCCGTCGCCCAACGGAAGCGCACCTTGTTAAAAATTGCCACGGAAATAGTTAAACATCAGCAGGCATTTTTAGAGCAGGGGCCAGAGCATTTACGCCCATTAATGCGACAGGATATAGCTGATAAAATTGGTATGCATGTAGCGACGGTTAGTCGTGCGGTAAAGGATAAATACATTCAAACGCCATCGGGTGTCATGCCTTTGGCGACTTTCTTTTCCGGTGGTATTTCATCGCAAGACGGCACTGAAGGTGAGAGCTCCAGAGCAGTCCGTCTTAAAATTGCTAAACTCATTGAGAATGAAGATAAGCGTAAACCGCTTTCCGATCAGGCGATTGTTGATATATTGGTGAAAGAAGGATTGGATATCAGTAGGCGTACGGTGACCAAATATCGTATCGCTGATGGTATACCATCGACCCGACAACGCCGCGTTTATTAGCTATGAAGTTCGTGTTTTTATTTTTGTTAACGTTATGCAGTTCCTGCTGGGGACTGGAGCAAGTAGTCGTACAGGGTGAACACGCTAAGTCGCCAGGGCGCGCGGTACCGCATAAAAGTGTAGATGCTCAGGCTTTTTATGTTGCCTGGGGTGATGGGGAGGAAGAGCGTTCCTATATAGTCATCGAACCGGGTGATGGTGTGCGCCGACCGGTTATCATCGCTACGATGGATGGTGAAACCCAGCGCATGCGCGTGTCTTATGCCGGAACTGCGTTTATCGACAAAGCTGGAAACATTCATATCGATGCGCGACAGGCACGGATTCACGGTCCTGACCGCAACCGTTGGTCGCCGGATAGTTTTATGATTGGCAAAGATGGTCGCGTCAAATGGATGGATGACGCCTTGCGTAATGGTACGGGTCGTGTGCTTGGTTGGGCACCCAAAGATGCGAAGAAGGGCGAGAAAGCGCCTGCGGCCTTTCAAAAGCTGAAGCAGTATAACGACTATAAAATCATGCGTTTGATGTCACGATTCTACATGGATGGTGTCCTGTAGCTGAGCTGTCTCTTATGGTCTCGCTGCTCATGCTCGATTATTGCCTGTGCACGACGCTCCACATAGTGTTTTAAACGATGTGCAGGAAGGATTGCTTTTGACCAATTACATGGAATTGCCAACTGGTCCCGATGTACCCAATGTTATTAATGCAGTCATTGAAATCCCTAAGGGATCATCGAATAAATTTGAGTATGATCATCATTTACATGTTTTTAAATTAGATCGAACCTTATACAGCCCGGTACATTATCCTGGTGCCTACGGATTCATTCCAGGTACCTTGGCCGAAGATGGTGACCCTCTGGATGTTTTGGTGATCATCGAGCATCCAACATTTACGGGATGTGTCATGGAAGTGCGTCCGGTTGGGGTTTTGATCATGGAGGACGACATGGGTCTAGACCATAAATTGCTAGCCGTGCCTGTCTCTGATCCGCGCATGCGCAAGGTGAAACAATTACGTCATTTACCAAGCCACTATCTCGCCGAGGTCGATTACTTTTTTAATATTTATAAAGACCTTGAAGGAAAGAAAACTGATACCTATGGCTGGGAAGATGACGAAGCGGCACGTAAGGCAGTGGTCGATTGTATTGAACGCGACCGTTTATTTAAAGAAGGTAAAATTGATCGCTGGGGTAAAGCATTGTCATGAGTAATGAGCCAGTCCCGCTAAGTCCGTGGCGGGTCAAACTGCACGAAGTTATTTTTGAGGCAGATACATCTGCTGGCAAGTTATTCGATTTTGTATTAATCTGGTGTATTTTATTGAGCGTTTTTATGATCATCATGGAAAGCGTTGAGCCAATTAATGATAAATACGGAGAACTATTTTTTTGGACCGAATGGGTGCTGACAGTTTTATTTACCATAGAGTACATATTGCGCATTATTTGTCTTGGTAAGCCATTTAAATACATATTCAGTTTTTTCGGTATAGTCGATTTGATTTCCATTTTGCCTACTTATATAGGTATATTTGTTTATGGTCAGGGCCATAACCTAGTGGTGATTCGTGCCCTACGCTTGTTGCGTATATTTAGATTATTTAAACTGGTGCGTTATGTTGATGAAAGTCGGGTCTTGATAAACGGACTCCGACGCGCCTTGCCAAAAATTGTAGTTTTTATTGGAGCGGTGTTTACCTTTATAATTATTATCGCTACGGTCATGTATATGATTGAAGGGTCTCATAAAGGATCTGAATTTAATAGTATTCCACGCTGTATGTATTGGGCTATTGTTACCTTATCAACAGTTGGTTATGGCGATTTGGCGCCAGTCACTGTTCCAGGTCAGATATTTGCTTCAATGGTTATGTTGTGTGGCTACGGGGTAATTGCTGTGCCGCCGGCAATCGTCACGATCGGTATGGTTGAGTCGTTTCGGGCAAAAGTAGACAATCGTAGTTGTCAGCAATGTGGTAGTGAAGGTCATGAACCAGTTGCCAAATATTGTTACGCATGCAGTGCGTTATTGCCTGAGTCACATGACAAGGATGGCGAATAGCCTTTCGCGCATTGATTCAAGAGTTAGAGATTGAAAATCACTACAAATAGTGGTCGAGGAATCGGATTATGTCAGATAGCAATAACATTCTCAATTATAATGAAAAAATGAATTATCGTCGTTTTGGAAAAACAGAGCGTTGGTTATCGTGCATAACCTTAGGTGGCATGCGTTATATCGATGGCTGGGGTGATCCGCGCACCGAACCAAAAGATGAGATGATTGAGCAATGTGCACGGATTACGCAACTGGCATTTGATCATGGCATTAACCACATTGAGACTGCTTATGGCTATGGGAAAAGTGAATATTGTTACGGCAGGGCGTTAAATGAGGTGTTAAAGCGACCACGTGATTCGTATCATTTAATGACTAAGGGTGGTGCGGATAGCGCCGATGCGATGCGTAAAATGGTCGAAGAGCAACTAACTGGATTACAGACTGACCATATCGATCTTTATGGCTGGCATGGTATTAATAATGCTGAAAAGATGAAAATGGCCTGTGCTAAAGGTGGTCCAGTTGAAGAATTATTAAAAATGCAGAATGAAGGTATTATTGGCTGTGTTGGTTTTTCTACACATGCCCCGCTCGATGTGATTATTGAATCAATTGCCACTGGTTTATTTAGCTTTGTCAATTTGCATTATTATTATTTCTTCCAGCGCAATCGCGGCGCAGTTGACTATGCTAATACCAAAGACATGGGTGTGTTTATTATCTCACCGAATGATAAAGGTGGCAAGTTGTATGAGCCATCGGATAAACTGAATGAATTATGCGCACCGTTAACACCGATACAGTTTAATGCGAAGTGGTGTTTGAAACATCCACATATTCATACCTTAAGCTTCGGAATGACCGAAGAGCCGCATTTTGAAGAGATGAGTGGCGTATTACCGGTTAGCGTACCATTAAATAAGCAAGAATTAGAAATTGAAGCACGCATGAATAATGCATTATTGGAAGATCCTGGTTCAGCTTACGAAGGGCATGAATTATGGAATGATCCTTCAGGTATTAATATTGCAGAAGTATTACGTCATCGTCGTATGTGGAAATGCTATGACCAACAAAGCTTTGGTTTCATGCGCTATAATATGTTCCAAGACAAGGGCGACTGGTTTCCAGGTTCATTTGCAACCGAAGATAAAGTCGCGATGTTAAATGCAGAAAACAGCCCGGTTGATTTGGATTTAAATTCAATGATTGGTGAAACGCACAATCATTTCTACAAGCCAAAAGAGGACGAGAAGTAGGTAGGTCTTCTTTTTTTGGAACCACAGATGGACACAGATTAACACAGATAAGTTTAATCTAAGAACCGCAGTGAGTTTCCAATCAATTGCTTTTGGTATTTAGGTGTTTTAGAAACATTTTGATTTCGAACTTAGTTGGATGAAACTAGCACTTTTCATATCTGTGTGCATCTGTGGTTCTTATTTATTAATCGTTGAAGAGAGAATCAGCTTTCGCTTTAGCCGAGTTGTATACTTCCAAGACCGTTAACTCTTTTTCTTTGGCTAGTTGAGCACAGGCCTCGTATTCTGGTAAACAGCGTTCGTTGCCATCTGGAAGTGTTGCGATTTTTGCGGCGATCTCGCCGTATTCTGTTTGTAAAATTGTTGGGCGCCGATCTAAAATATAACGTTCAGCTTCTATGACGCGCACGCCAATGGTGGTAGTATGTTGACATAAAAATTCAGAGAGCTTTTGTGTGTCTGCACTGGCGGCGAGGACTTCAATTAAAAATCCTGGCCGACCTTTTTTCATTAATAAAGGGCGAATGGATATATCGCGTGCACCTGCTTGCATGACGCTGTTGGTAAAATCTGCGCCGAGTAATTCGGCAGGCATGTCATCGACATTGCATTGAATGATATTAATGCGGTCGCTAGTGTTTGCTGTAGCTAGGCGCAGACGCAATACATTTGCGCGTTTTTCACTGTCCTTACCGCCTGCACCATAAGCAGATTCCTCAACATGAAAATCGCTAGTTATTGGTTTTGCCTGTAAATGCGCAAGAATTGCCGCGCCAGTTGGCGTTGTCCATTCCCCACTTAATTCGCCTGCGTGATAGTTGAAACCGTGTAACAAGCGTTCGGTTGCAGGCGCTGGAACGGGTAAAACACCATGTGCCGTTTTGACCTGGCCATGTCCAACACAGATGTCGCTATAATAAGCGCTGTGAATGTCTAATGTATCTAAGCATAATGCCGCAGCGATTATATCGATGATTGAATCGATAGCGCCGACTTCGTGGAAGTGAACGTTTTCAATAGGAATGCCGTGCGCTTGTGCTTCGACGTCTCCAAGTCGCTGAAATATATCGAGGGCACGTTGTTTGCAGCCATTACTGAGATCAGCGTCATTAATTATTTTTTGAATATCAGAAAGGTGCCGATGAACGTGGTCGTGATGATGATCGGCGTGATGTTCGTGTCCGTCTTCGTGCACATGCACATCAAATTTACGCGCTTGAATGGAAGAGCGTGTTACGCTTTCGAAATGAACATGAGCTTTTTCGATACCGATTTTACTCGGTAGCGAATGTATTTCTGCTTCACATTCAGCTAATTGACTCAGCGCAGCAACAAACATGTCACCACTACAGCCGCTTTGTGCATCGATCAGTAAAATACTCAAGCGAATTAATCCGTGTGTAAAATACGATGGGCAGCCATCGCTGCACCACAGCCATTGTCTATATTCATGGTGGTAACACCGCCAGCACAACTAGCGAGCATCGCATTAAGAGCAGCAGTGCCACCTGCAGAAACACCATAGCCAACGCTAGTTGGTACACCAATAATCGGCTGCGAAAATAAACCAGCAATCACACTGGCGAGTGCACCTTCAAAACCGGCGACACATATAATCACGCGACATTTTTTAATATCGTCGCTATGTTTAATTAATCTATGAACGCCAGCGACTCCACAGTCTAAAAAGTCTTTGCATTCACAGCCAAGAATGCGCAGGGTGTTAACGGCTTCTTTGGCAACTGCTGCATCTGATGTCCCTGCTGCGACAACGCCAACTAAGCCGTTTAATGTTTTAGGCTCGTTGTGGATGCGAGTAAAAGTCCCAGCGACAGCATCGTATTCACCAGTAAGCCCCTCGACTTGTTCGGCGGTACAGCGCGTCACCAACATGTTCGCTTGCTTTTCTTCATGGATCGCTGCAATTTTATGGATTTGTTCACGGCTCTTGAATTCACCATAAATTATTTCGGGCATGCCAATGCGTTTGCCGCGTTCAAAATCAAGGTCAATGTCACTCATAATGCGATACCACGGTTTAATTTCCCGGAGACAAAACCTTCTTGATCAATTTCAGTTTTCTGGAAACCGAGTTGTTCAAAGATCGGTGTGATCGTACTTAATTGCTCTTGTAGCAGTTTAAGTTTATCACTTGGTACTTCAATGCGCGCATCTTTTTCAAAATGCCTCACGCGAACGATGTTAAATCCAAGTTCTTGTAAATAAGCTTCCGCTGCTTCAATGCGGGTTAATTTTTCATAAGTGACGTCTTGACCATAGGGAATGCGCGAGCTTAAACACGGGCTAGCTGCTTTATCCCAACACGGTAATCCGTGGTGTTGTGCTAATTCTCGAATGCTTTGTTTACCCAGTCCACAGAGTAACAAAGGATGGTAGACCTGATGTTCCGATGCAGCTTGTAAGCCTGGGCGATAATCACCCGTATCATCAAAATTAGCACCGCTACAAATCCAAGCGCCGTGAACGTTCTGTTCAACTTGGCGAACTAATTCATCGTACAATGTCGTTTTGCAAAAATAACAACGATTATTGGGATTGCTGGTGTAATTGTCATTTTGCATTTCTTGCGTAGCTAAGGTTTTGTAGGCGATGTCATAACGCTGACAAAAAGCAATGGCCTCATGATAATCTGCGCGTTTTAAACTTGGAGAGTCAGCAATATAAGCGGTGCATAATTCTTTACCCAAGCACTGTCGTGCATACCAAGCAACCAGGCTTGAATCAACACCACCGGAAAGCGCAACGGCTGCTGCGGGGCAGGCATCAAACCAATAGCGTAGGCGTTCATCAGCTTCAGCGACAGAGAGCGGCTTGTTCATCGTGAGCATAGGACATGCGATTTTACTATAAAATCAATGATTTTGAAGCTATATGTGTTATTCGTTTTATAGACTGACGGCGATTTCTTCCATACCGGGTAGCCAGACGCTATGACCATCAGCTATTTCTTTGCCATCTTTAAAATTAATAGCGTTATAAGCAGAGCCCATTTCCATAGCAAAGCGCCCATCGTGGCTGCAGCTGCCTTGATGACAGCAGGTAATGACGTTTGGTAGGGTGGTCAGCGGGCCTACATAGGGCTCTTTGCGGTAAACATCGAGTGCAGCACCGCCGAGATGCCCATCTTTGAGCGCAGCATAGAGGGCATCTTCATCGATGATTTCACCGCGACTGGTATTGAGGAGGTATGCACCTTCACGCATTTTATTGATGCGTTGGCGATTTAACATATCAGTTGTTTTATCAGTTCGTGGTAAGTGAACGGTAATTGCATGCGAATCACTGAGTAATTTATCCAGTGAGACGTAGGTAACATCGTGACGCTGGGCCCATTTTTGATCACGTTTAATATCATGGGCGAGTACATGCATGCCAAAACCATGACGAGCAATATTGGCAACTTGTTTACCGATACGACCACAGCCTAAAATACCGAGTGTTTTACCTTGAAGCAGCATGCCAGTATGTCGCGTCCATTTTCCTCGACGCATGGATTCATGGGCTTCAACTAAACGTCGAGAAAGGCTGATTAATAATCCAAACACTTGTTCGACCACACTACGAGCAGGTGCATCGGGTGTATAGGTAACCGCGATATTATGTTTACGACAAAACTCGATGTCTAAACCATCAAGACCAACACCGACGCGTGCAATATGCTTTAAGCGTGGCAGGCCGCGTGCAATAACATCGGCAGGTAATGGTTCGGTACCTGCAATTAACACATCAACATCACCTAATAAGTCGGCTGTTTCTTGTGATGTATGCTTACGCTCATGCGGTGATAAACGATATTCAATACCGTTGCTCTTTAAAAGATTCAGTGGGTCCTGCGAGCTTATGCCGTAAGGATAGCTCGTTACTTGAGCGATGTAGGTCATAATTAATCGTTAATGGTGTGTTCGTTGCGTGGGTAGCTGCCAAGAATTTTCATATTCGGTACATTTTGATCAAATGCATCGAGGGCGGCACTCACATGTGGTTCATCTTTATGGCCAATGATATCAATGAAAAATACATATTCCCAAGATTTCTTGCGGCTTGGTCGGCTTTCAATGCGGGTCATTGAAATACCGGAATCATGAAACGGTAATAATGCTTCATATAAAGCACCAGGTTCGTGACGAATAGTAAATAATAAATTGGTTTTATCATTACCGGTTGGAGCAGCAGCACGATGCGGTTTGCCGAGGATGACAAAACGGGTGATGTTATTCGGGTCGTCTTGCACATCACGGGCTAAAATATTTAAACCAAAGTTTCCAGATGCTTCTTCATTGCCAATGCACGCACATTCACTGTCATTGGCGGCTCGTTCGGCGGCTAAGGTTGTGCTGCCGGTTTCGACTAATTCGATATTGGGTAAATTATGGTGGATCCATTCACGACATTGACCGAATACGGTATGCTTCGAATAAACGCGTTTAATATTAGCTAATTCTCCAGTGGCCATTAAATGATGACGAATGCGTAAGTGAATTTCGTTAATGATTTGTAGCGACGTATCTTGAAAACAATCGATGGTGTCACTGATGCTGCCATCGGTACTGTTTTCTATTGGTACAATGCCGTAATCAGCATGACCGCGTTCGACTTCGTCAAAAACATTAGCAATGCTTTCATTGCCAACATAACGCATGCTGTCACCAAATTTACCGCGCGCTGCTTGATGGGTAAAAGAACCAGGTGTACCAAAATGGCAAATAGTTGTTGGTTGTTCCAGGGCAATGCAGCCTGACATAATTTCACGCCATATAGCGCGTAGGGTATGATCGCTGAGAGGCCCATCATTAATGCCACAAACCTTTTTAAAAACTTCTTGTTCACGATGCGGCACAAAAATAGGTTCGCCAGATTTGGCTTTAGCAGCGCCAATGGCTTGTGCCGCACGAGCACGATCGCTTAATAAGGCAATGAGTTCGCGGTCTAATCGATCAATTGTTTCGCGATGTTCGCGTAGGGGGTCATCAGTCATCTAAAAACCTAGACCGATGCTGGCACCGTAAAATGTATCTGATGGGTCGTTGTCTTCGGGGTCGTAAATTTTATAAGCACCGATGGCAATGCGGTAACCTTTACTCGAAAGCACCGCCTCGGTTCCATAATAAAATTTATGATTTGGAAAATCAACTTGGTCGATGAGATCTTCTAAATCGAATTGTTTTCCAAAAGGTTCTTCCCACTTATAAAGTATTGATCCTTTGAGGGCGACAAATGAATTCTGTTCAATGGCGCCAAAACCAAGTCCTATTTTAGCACCACCGAGGCCTACTTCGAAATCGCTGACAATATTACCATTTAATTGTCCTGAAGAAAAAGAGACAATAAATGGATGCGATACATTGAGCGATGCGAGATCCTGACGCACAGGTCCACGTTGAGCAGCATGTATTGAGCTCAATACGCACACTAATAATAAGGGAACAATAAACAGACGCATGATTTCTTCTTAATTATAATTAATAGACATTATTTTAAATTGCAGTTCACCGACTGGTGCTTCGACGGTTATTTCATCGCCGACCTCATGGCCGAGGAGTGCTTGGCCCATGGGACTTGAAGTGAGAATTTTGTTTTCCAGTGCATCATCTTCGCCATCACCAACAAGAAACCATTCTTCACTACTGCCGTCGCTGAGGTCTTGCAATTCAACGCAGGCACCGAATGCAACTTTGTCTTTGTCGATCATGTTTTCATCGACAACCACGCAGCGAGCGAGTTTACTTTTCAACTCGGCAATTTCACCCTGGAGGAACCCAAGTTTCTCACGAGCGGCGTGATACTCGGCGTTTTCTTTCAGGTCACCCTTATCTCGTGCTTCGGCAATGGCCGCCTGGAGTTGGGGCACTTGCTCTTCGCGTACTGCGAGGTCTTCCTGCAGTTTGCGTTTACCTTCTTCAGTTACCGGGATCTGGCCCATTGCTGATCTCCTCGAGCGATTGTGCAGGGCGCCAGTATGGGATTAGCGCCATATTGCTCAAGCACTGTCGTTATGCTCTGACGAAGCAAAATCCCGGCTGATAGCAGCCAGTTTCTGACCATCGTCGGGGGTTAAGAACTCCAATACCAGGGTGTAGCCAAAGGCTTGCTGGTAGCTGCGCATCTTACTGACACTAATGCCTTTACGATGCAGAATCTGTATCTGCTCAAGCTCAATGGCGACGCCAATGCCGTTGAGAAATCCACTGCGAATGTGTTGCCATTGACGAACCGAAGCGAGTGGGAACTGCAGGTTATCGCGGTTGCCAAATCCATAGGTGCAGATCCCGTTGTGATCAACGCGGCAACGCGATCCTGACCAAACGCTGTGCAGTAACATGGCTGCGAGAAGGCTGCCGATACCTGCACCAACAAGGTACCAATACCAATTTCCGTCCATCAGGTGCGGAATAAGTAGGGTTGAAAACCCCAAAAAGAGGAAGCCTAAAAAGCCACTCCATACGATCATTGATCGCGGCGGTCGTCGATGAACCTGCCAAAGTGCTGCGTCGGTCATGACAAAAATTTAACTGAGTCCTGCGAACTCTTTGCGCAGGTGATCCATGATATTGGTTTCGATGCAGCGTGCGGCTTGTTTCATTGCACTGGCGACGGCAACGCGATCACTGCGTCCGTGACCAATAATGGTAATGCCATCGACACCGAGTAAGAGACAGCCGCCGACCAAGCTCCAATGGGTACGCTCGCGTAAACGTTTAAATGCTTTTTTCGCAAACAATCCGCCCAGTAAGGTAAGGGGACTGCCGTGTAATTCTTCTTTTAAAATGCCGCTAATTAATTTTGCGACACCTTCTGTTGCTTTTAAGACGACATTGCCAGTAAATCCGTCACAAACCACCACATCAACACTATCGTCGAATATGTGATTGCCTTCGATATTTCCGACTAAATTTAAATCAATGTTTTTGAGTAAAGCCAAGGTTTCTTTGGTTAATTCATCACCTTTGCTGTCTTCGCTGCCAATTGATAAAACACCAGTTCGTGGTGCGGGGTTATCGGCGTAATGTTTGACGAAAATGGAAGACATTTGAGCGAATTGCGCGAGGTGTTCTGGCTTGCCAACCGCATTCGCACCACAATCACAAACCCAGGTTAATCCATTGGTGTTTGGGAGGGGGGTTAAAATACCGGCGCGTTTCACGCCAGGGATGCGACGCAAATGCAATTGTGCAGCCGCAACGCTACAGCCTGTATTGCCACAGAGGACCATGGCATCGGCCTTGCCCACTTTGACTAATTTCGAACAGACGTTCATCGAGTCATTGGGTTTCTCTTTAAGGGCGTCCATTTTTTCGCCCATGCCAATGACTTCAGATGCATGTTCGATGCTGATATTTTTGGGTTTGTGATCGAAGCGGCCGAGAATGCGGCGAATGTCGGTTTCTATACCGACTAAGATGATTTCATGATCTTTGTGCTTACGGGCATAGTCATAAGCACCTTCAACCAAGGCTTGTGGAGCGTCATCGC
>JANQLF010000199.1 GCA_028280785.1 Planctomycetota bacterium | reverse complement strand
AAGGTCTTCGTATCAGCCAGGACCTCGAGTTTAACCATCTCTGAGATGCCCAGCTCCCGACCAAGACGAGCAGTACGCAGGGCATCTTCAGCATTAAAGCAACCAGCTGTATTCGGTAAAAGCTGATAAGCGGGATCAATATGATCCAAGAGCGAATCACCAGAGCCACGTTGATCCAGGTTAGCGCGTCGCACCGCGACCGTGATAACGTCGGCACCAGACTCGATCAGCGCTTCCTTCATACATTCATTATCTGGATATTTTCCCGTTCCGACCAAAAGTCGGCTTTTGAAGGTATAGGGCCCCACCTGTAAGGGCGGAATCGATTGTGTTGCTGATGTAGTTCCAGTGCTCATGCTAAATGTTGTATGGACTATGAGTGATGTGAAAGCATCATGTCATTCCCAGCTAGCACCGCGAAAGGGCTTACGATGACAACGACTTCGATCTTTGATGCCAATCTGGAAGCTGCCTCACTGACGGCTTTAAAGAATGACGGACTCAATGCTGTTGATATCAATGTCGGAGCAGGTGCTTTGATCGACTGGGACGATCACATCAATCAAGCAGGTGAAGTTCACAAGCAACTTCAAGAGCATGAATTGCAATGCGCCATTGTCCGTTCTCAAGCCGACATTGAAGATATCGACATTATCGTTAAAGCAGTTGAAGTTGCTCATGCATTAAATTGTGAATATATCACCATCGCTGTTCCCACTTATGATGGTAGCAACCCTTACCGCTCTTCTCTTGGTGATGCACGCGGTTGTTACCAAGATTTAAATCAAATCTCTTCTGAAACTGGTATCGATTCTCTTATTGAAATTAAATCCGATAGCATTTGTCCAAATGCCGATGCTGCCATGCGTATTTTAGAAGGCCTCGATCCTAGCCAAGTTGGTGCACTGTTTAATCCAGGTCTATGCTCTGATGTACACGACGTAAAACGTTCGGTTGATGTGCTTGGACCGTTCTTGCGCTCATTGACGTGCACTCCTGACATTAATAGCGATTTACTTAAAGCCGCATTAGATGCGATTGATAGTAGCGCTGAAGGAATATTTTTATCAGTACAAGCAGAAACCAGTAATGCGAGTTCAGTCTTAAATTTAACTAAATAACATGCAATTCTTCAGCAATAGCAGTCTGTAAAGACTGCGCATCATCGTCATTTAATTTCTTGTCATTTTTTAAGACATAAAAAACGCCAGTCGAAACATCACCCATCGTCGACACCGTTGCATAATCAACAATGCATGCGGAATTCGTAATCACATGGGCAATGCGACTCAAAGAACCTGGCTCATCCTTATGATGCACATCAATAATACTGTAACGATCGCTGGTCTTTTGTTCAATTTTTACGGCAGGATCATTAAACCCACTATCTGCAGCCCGATCTTCATACATCATGTTCTGGGTACGTTGCTTCAACAAAGATTCGACATCGCAACTTCCATCCAAAACCGAACTCAAATGCTTAACCACTCTACCCCACCACTCTTCATCATTAAATTTATTGAGAATACCATGTTCAACTTGGAAACGATAAAGAATAACGCGATTACCCTGCGACCAGCATCGTGCATCAATAATTTGGCATCCCATACCAGCCAAAACACCAGTTATTTGTGCAAAGCGATCTGCCTGCCAAGTCATTGCAATTTCGATAGTCGCCGTGTCTTCGAGCACCTCTTTGCGAAAGCCTAAATTACCTTGCTCGGCTAACTGACATAAATCAAAATGGTGAGCCGCCTGGCGTGGAATAATGCTAAATGCATATTGATAAGGTAGGTCTTTCAAAAAAGCGTCAATTTGCTCACCATCAATACCGCGCTCTTTTAAAATATGAATAACTCGTTCTCGCTTGCCAACGACAGATGGCAGCGATTGGTTTGATAAATATTCTGTGATATTCCTATAAAGCTCATACAGCACACTCATGTGCCAACCGGTCAGCACTTTATCACTTGTTGCTTTGGCGTCCGCGTAAGTCAAACAATAGAGCATATCCAAACGCTCTTGCGTCTCGACAACCGCAGCAAAATTTTCAATAAATTGAACATCGCTAATGTCGCGCATACGACTGGCATCGGAGAGACTGACGTGCTGCTCAACTAAAAAATACACGATGTCTTCTTCTTCGCGAGTAAGATGCATGCGCCTCGCAATTGGTCCAACCATCATCGCACCACGCTGCACATGACCACGACCCATGTATTTCCCGATGTCATGCAACAATAGTCCCAACACCAATAAATCTTTACGCTTAATATGGCGGAAAATGTCCTGCATGCGCGGTAAACCGGGCTCATTTCCACGATGTACTTGGTCCAAGTTACCTACCGCAAATAACGTATGCTGATCTACGGTATATAAATGATAGCTATTAAATTGCATGAGACAGCTGATGTTAGAAAACTCTGGCATATAAGCGCCCAGGAATCCACAATTATGCATTTCCTCAAGCGTGATTTGGATACGACCAACATCCTTCAAAATATTCATGAAATGCTCAGCCATTCGCGGGTCATCGCGCGTATAGGAATCCTGCTGAACAACATGTAAGTTGGCTCGAATGTGTTTTTGTAATTCTAAGCTGACGCGCAAATTGCGTTTATGAGCAATAGCAAACATTTCCATCACTAATATTGCAGCATCTTTTTCCTTCCATATTTGCTTGCTCGATCCATAAATCAAACCAGCCACAGCAGTAAAATATTTATTGATCACTCGACGCGTACGAATCAGTGTGATTTTCTTGCCCAAATAACCCTGCATGCGTATATGACTAATAAGTAACTCAACCATTTTATGAACACGCAGTACCATGTGGTAATGATCTTTCATCATCACTTCAACAGCACTTAATCTACTAAGTC
>JANQLF010000189.1 GCA_028280785.1 Planctomycetota bacterium | reverse complement strand
CAAGCGTGCTAGTTCTTCAAGACGAAGTTCAGCTGCTAGTTCAAGGCGTGCAGCACCTGCTGATGAAGGGTCGTCACGTCGCTCTGCGCGTAATGAGGCGCCAGCACGAGGCGCACGCAGTTCTCGCCGGCAGTCAGTACCAGAAGCAGCAGGCTCAACGCGTAGCAGTGGCCGTCAAAGTGCACGAGTAAGTGGTCGTCAATCAGCGCGCATGGAAGTGAAGGGCGGTGGTAAAGCGGGTCCTATCATCATTGCCATTGTCATGATTGTCGGCATCGGTGTTGCGTCGTGGTATGCCATGCAGGGAGAAGATCACCGTATTAAGTTGGCTCAATTAGAAAAAGTTTACGTCAATGCCTATGATGATTTGGTCAGCGCCTTGGATGATGGCACCTTTGATTTAACCAAAGGTTATTACGAAAAGGGTCTGAAAGGCCTTAAAGACATGGAAATGTACGCGCAAACGCACATGAAGGAAATTGCTGATGCTGGCCATTCCGTGCCGTCGACAACAGGCTGGAAAGAAAAATTTGATAAAGAAATGGATCGCCTGCCAGGTTTGATGCAGGTGAAGGCTTTACGTGAAACGGCGATTTCCTATCAAATTCAATTAAACGCCCTGCATCGGGTTCATGATTTAAGCTTATTGGAAAATGAGATTAAAAACTTTACCAGTAATCCAATGCATGAAGGCAAAGAGTTAGATCCAACGGCAATGCCCTATTTCAAGAAGTCTGTCGCATTCTTGAGTGAAGCATCAAAAACCATCGATGGTGAACGTGATCGACGCAAAAAAGGTTTCAGGAAACCAAGCTACAAAACTGATACGCGTAATGATTTGCAAAAACGCAGTGAGCGATCTGCTTATGAAACCTTGCGCACCAATTTGCCGTTTAAATTAAAGAAAAACAAATTTTCCGATGCCTATAAAACGCTTTTGGCATTCCATGAAAAATTCCCATTCAAAAATATAGACGAAGATTGGGAAAAAGTGGCGAGTACCGAAGCTTCATTTTGGTCGAGTGTCAAAACAGAGACCGCGCGGATGATTGACCTTGGTCAACCAGCAAATTTGAAATCTGCACACAGTAAGCTAGCAAACTATCTCGATGGCTATGGTGACGAGAGCTTTGGTGATGAAGCGCGTTCCATGTTGGTGAAGTGTAAGCAATAAATTATAAATCGAGACGATAACGTCCGGCTGTTTTTTTCAGCGTCATCGTATACTGAAATGCAGTTGATAGGTTTTTGCTGTTTAAAACCTTATCTTTCGCACCTTGAGCAACGATCCCATCTTTGCCAATTAACAGCACATGGCTGCAACTGGGGATGATTTCTTCAACATGATGCGTAACCATGATTTGAGCTGGCTTGCCTTTTTGTGCTAACAATTCGATGCGCTCTAAAAATTTGGCGCGTGCAATAGGGTCTAAGCCACTGCACGGCTCATCTAAAATAAGCAATTTAATTGGAGACATCAAAGTACGTGCTATTAAGACGCGCTGACGCTCGCCCTGAGAGAGTGTTCCCCATCGACAGCGATGAATGTTTTCACAACCGAGTTGTTTAAGCAGTCGACGTGCTTTGTTACGATCTGCCTTGGGAATGCTGCCCCAATTAGTGAGCCATGCGTGTTTCCCAGTAATGACTAATTCTTCTGCCAGTTCGCTGTCTTCAATATAGGGGTGTAAACCAGTGCTAATAATACCAACGCCGCGGCGGACGCTTTGCCACTCAGCTTCACCGTAAATTTCCCCAAACAGCGAAATCTCCCCAGCCGTTGGTGGGGAGTACGCGGTGATGCTACTGAGTATGGAAGTTTTGCCGCATCCATTTGGCCCAAGTATGCACCAATGTTCGCCTTTATGGACGCTCCAATTAATATCGTGCAATTGAAAATGTTCACCACGTTCAAGGCAGTAATCACTTAATCGCAGTAGCGGCTTAGCTGCTGGCATGGTGAAATTTATTGAACTTTAATTAATTCCACTTTGAAAATTAAAGTAGCGTTTGGAGGTATAGAACCGCCAGCGCCACCAGCACCGTAGCCAAGATCAGAAGGAATGGTTAATTCGCAAATGCCGCCTTCCTTCATCAATTGCAAGCCTTCAGTCCAGCCGGCAATAACGCGGTTGAGGGGAAAGCTGATAGTTTCGCCACGCTTGTAAGATGAGTCAAAAACCGTGCCGTCGATAAGCCAGCCTTCATAATGTACTTCGACGGTATCCGCAGCGCTTGGTGAATTACCGCTGCCTTCTTGAAGCACTTTGTATTGAAGGCCACTGGCCGTTGTTTGTACGCCTTCAGCGCCTGCATTATCGGTTAAGTATTGTTCGTCAGCTGTTGCCATTTTCTATCCTTTCGATGGGAAGGATGACAATAGCTCCCTAAGTGAGGAATCAATAACAGCCTTTACGTAGTCTTGTAGATAGATGGGGGTCTATGGCGAACTAATGTCTTGATTAATTCGCTTTATTTAATGTGCAATTGTATCTTATTTATGGCTTAAACGCCACATTAAGATGCCACAGCCGATTAAGGTCAGTAAACCCAACACAGGTCCACTTAATAACTCCCACATGTCTAACTCCTCACACCGTAGTATAGTGATTTTACACTGAAAGTGCAAGGAATTATTTAGACTTCGTGAGCATTTTCTTGAGTTCTGTTACAGTAAAATTCAATAGTTTCGAGTGGTAACGAACGCCATAACAAAAATTGATGACGTAAATCACTCAAGAAGCGACGATTACTACGTAACCATGCATCAGGTGATCCACCAGTGTGAGACAAAGTGATATGTATTTCTTTTATACCTTCGATGTCGCTGTCTTGTGAACGTAATGCGAATTCTTGGGCAATACCTAAATCAAATGGCGATAGCGCAATGTGTGCAGATAATTGGTAATCATTTTTATTCATATGTTGAATGTCAATCTGCGAGGCAGCAAACATACCAAGTGAAGCATCTTCGTGATTGCGAAAATGCTCGGCAATAAAACTGACGATACCCATTAAGCTGTGGTCGGAAATGGTAAACGGGAAGACGAATTCAAGCGTGCCGTCAACGGGTTCTGGCATTTTCCATTTGCGATTAATGCCTGGATTTGCTGATTTACCTGCTTTGATGGCTGGGTAGATGGTCGAGAGTAATACGATACCCATGACCATTAAAATGGTGTAGATAGATGAAAGGCTTGAGAAATTCATTTCCGGTGATTCGTAATAGCCATTGGTTGACAACCAGGTTAATCCAGCAGCAACCATTTGTGAGATAAGATAACCACCCATGCCGCCAATAACGGCGTAAACAGAAGATTCCGCGAAAAACAAAGCGGCTACATTTGGTGGTGCTAATCCAAGCGCACTAAATGTGTATATTTCACGTTCGCGATCAACGATCGAGCCCATCAATGAACTAAAGATAATTAAACCACCTAATAATAACGGAACCCAAATATCATTAAATCCAGAACCACTATAGGCAGTGGTGTAGAAGTATTGATTATCACCTTCTGCACTGCGTGCGTAAATAGGATCAGGGAATATTTTAGCAATCTCAGTAGCGCTAAGGTGAATATCGGCACCGCTGTTTTTCTTTGGATACAAGGTGATGACATTAGCAGCGCCATTCATACCTAAGACATCTTTATGATGAGCAATGACTAACATGTCGGCGCTAGTCCAACGGAAGCTACCGGCATCAAGATTATTCATCTGATCATTAATCAGCGTGACGCTATTACGCGATCCAGACATTTCACTGATGGTGGCAAGATAATCCGGTGGAACTGCTTTTTTATTATCAATTTGACGAAGTGCGCGAATGGCATTGGCATTAAATATACCGCCAAGTGTATAATGATTACCACTTAAACTAATTTCATCCCCAACTTGAATCTCTAGATGCGAACATGCCTCCTCTGACAAATAAACCTGACCTTGTTTAATTTCAAATGGAAGAGCCTGAGCCAGTTGTGCATTGTATTGACGCTCTTCATTTTCTAAGCCAAGTACCGCTTTAGTTTGAACAAATTTACCATTTTTCATCGATACACAGGGGGTAACCGTGTCGTAGGGATCGCGGTAAGCGGTTGGATCAAAGAATAAACCGCTGCGTTCGCTTATATAATACTGGCCTTGGTATTGATCGTGCAGGGCTAGTCGTAAGCGATCTGGAATATGTAAAAGCGCATTGCGGGTTAATTGAATGCAGCGTGCGCCTTTGCTGTTGCCCATAAAACTTTGTACAACTTGTTCTTTGGCATTAAAGGAACCAAAGACTAATACGGTAAATGTGAGTAGGATAACCGTTGTTGCAGTTAACGCAGTTTTAAGGGGTCGATTACGCATGCTGGAAATACCAATGACTACCGAAGCTAAACCAACATTAGAATGCTTCGATTGCGTATGACTCTTCGACATTAATCCCTGGAGCGCCATTAACTCGTATTGGAATTTTTCCATAATGATATTGATGACGGCACCACTAAGGATCACAATAATAAAAGCCAGGAAGATGACCGATGGCGTTGTCGAAAGTGAAAATGCAGGATGCACCACATAGAGAATCGCAAACGTCAGCATAAAGAATAATAAGAATCCAAATATTTGTTTATAGATGGTGGTAAAGCCAAGTAGCAGGCGTTCTAATGAAAAGGCAAATGGAATTGAAATGACTAACAAGATGACAATAGCGCTTGTCAGGTCTTTGGGCACTTGTTTCAATGGTCCATAGGCTCGATTGCTCAAGGCTAAGCCAAATACCTCATGTTTATTGGCATTGAGCATGTCATGACGCTCACGTGCCTTTTGCGCGTCTTGAATATGAAAATGTGCCGATGCATGGACATCTTCGATAGAGGTGACGCTGATATTATTTTCACGTAGTGCAGTTAGACGGCGCGTGTTAATTTTTTGGTAATCAGTGGCGCTTTGTTGGACACTGTTGAGGCTACGCATACTGCTCGGCTCGAGTGGCAGACCAGTGCCGTAGCGCTTATCTTTTGGATCGCCTGTTTCATTAAGGATGAATAAGCCTGAAGAATCAATGGTCTTAAAATTAGATAATTTATCTGTGTAATAAACACGTTCGTCTTTGTTATGATCATCATAAAAGTTTATGAATTTATTATTACTTTTACCGCCATACAGATAGGTGCTGAGGACCATATCGAAATTGTCGGTAACGTAATGAGTGAAGAATCCACCACCGTAAGC
>JANQLF010000182.1 GCA_028280785.1 Planctomycetota bacterium | reverse complement strand
TCCACCACCGTAAGCAAAAAACAAATCTAAATTAAATTTACCGTCTGCCTTGCCAATGTGCGTTACCGAACCGTGTTTGTCCAAAATAGCAGCACCCAGGCGATTTGAGGTGGCCGTGTCCATCAACGGTGCAAAGAACGTGCCGTCATTGTCGACCTGACAGACCGCAAAACCCGTATATCCAACCACGACTTTTTGATTGGCGCGTGAACCGACGCTTACGACAGAGCCAACGGCAATACCTTCTAGTTCGGTGGAGCCTTTGGCTAGGCGGCGCACATTGGTCGCATGGAGGTATTTTTTATGCGGTTTAATCGTGCTGAGATTAAACTTAATTGAAATCTCTGGTGTATTAGACAAGTCCTTAATGACATGCTGATTGAAGGGGAGTAGTTTACTAATATCTACGTGTTGCTGATAGGGCATTTCGTCCAGCGAACGAGCGTCACCAAGGTTTTGTAGGTGATAGCCATAGGTTCCATTGGCCATCGCTACTTCAGTATTTTGCGGCGTGGCGACCGGAGACGATAATTGAGAGGCGTTGACGCCTTGCACATACATCTCTGTAACAAAGTGATGCTTGCTGTCCTTGTAGCTAGCAACGCTGCGATTAAGCCGTTCAAGACTCTTGGTTAACGAGCCTGGTTTAATGCTGTCTCTTGGACTATTGTAATAACCGAAATAGGTACCAAACGCATTAGGGACGATGTAAATGTCGTTATTGGAGTAATCAAACTCAAGATGGAGAATGATCTTTTTGTTTTTGAATATGGCTAAAGAGTCGTTCCAACTAGCTAAATTTTTGAGATATTGTTTTAATTGAGCAACTTGTCCTCGAACTTGTTCGCTGAGCTCTTGTTTTAATAGCGTAAATTCAGCAACGTAGTCTTTGTGAATAGCTTGAATATCCTTTTCGCTCAATTCAGTCATATGGCCATAGAATTCTTTGAAGCGCGAACGTTCGTCAGTTTTGGCTTTAAGCTGTTTTCTTAATTGGTCATCTTCTTGGTCATGAAGCGCGAGATTCATTTGTCCAACTTGGAAATTAATCTCATTGAGACGAGCAGTAATAAGCTCTCTTATTTTCTTTCTGCTTATGTAGAAATTCTCATTGTCTTGTTTATTGAGGAATTGAGGGTCCTGTAAGAAGTTGGCAATGTCCTGTTGTTTGCTGAGGTCTGTTTCATAGCGCTTGTTCAGCTTGTCTATGTCGTTTTCCTCAGTCTTATCATTAGCATTTTGTTGAATGAAGTAAAAGTGGCGAGCTGCTTCCTGGCTGGCACGGTGACTGCCCCATAAAACGCCAATGACATCACGATGACGTTTTTCGTTTTTGGCATTAATTAAAGTTTGTATTAAAAGAGCTACATTAGCGGCTTTGCGGTTGTCTGGACAATAATCCGGTATTAAACCAAAGGTGTCGAGGGTTGCGGAAAAGACGACCTGTTCAGTTTCTTCATAGGCAAAGGTTTTGGCGTCAGTTGCAGGCAAGTGAATGACAAGGTTTTGCGTGACTCGGTTTTCCCATTTACTTTCGATGTTGAGAGAAGCCTGTTCACCCTTGGCACTTAATAGTCCAAATTGTTTAGCTGTTTCTCTGCTAACGTAAACACGCGGGATGTTTTGGCGACCTACGGTAAAATGTTTTTGAGTGTTCCAACGATTTGCCTGGTCATTACCGATAAAGATAATTGCTTGTGCGCCTTCGGTGAAACTGTCATACATATGTGCCGAACCGAGCTCTAAGCAAACAATAGCTCCGCGTAAATTGATGTTTTGCATCGATTTGAGATCGCCATTGCCCAGATAGTAGCATGGGCCTTCAAGTGGCTGGCCATGAGTCGTGCAGAGCATGATGTCGGCGTTTGGCGCTACCGGTGCGCAATCCTTAATGGATTTATTATTAAAAGTCAGCTCACAGGTTTTTATATATGGGAATAACGTGTTGAAATATTGTCGTGTGCATGTCAGACCGTGTTTTTTACATAATTCTTCTATGGCATTGAAGCTTTGATTAAATTCTGGGCTACCTGGTGACCGATGTTCGTGCTGGGTTAATTGTTTATAGAGATCATGATAGATACTATCATCCTGAGCGTTGATGCCGAGTAGCACAACGAAAGCAAGTACAGTTGTCAGCAGGAACTTAGAAGAAGCGGTACACACGATACACCACCGGTTCATCACCTGTAATAATTGCATAAAGAATCGCTATGATACCCGTCAATGCGAAGGCGATAATATCGCCAATAATCAATCCAATAAAAAATGGTTTTGCCTTTTGATAGACGCTGCCGCCACCAAATTTCACAACTAATGATTTTAAGCACCAACCAAAGAAGAATGACCAATAAAAAATCATAATTGGAAAGGTATTCCAGACCAGGAATAAGATCGGATGCAATGGCCACCAGGCAAAGCGAATGCGCAAGAAAAAGAACACGACCACACCAATGGCGCCAAACACGATCCAGCTACCTGCTTCTGCATCCGGTGCGAGGTGAGCTAGTTTGGCTAAGCCTGTGGTTTCTTTAGAGGTTTCTATTTGTCCAAACTCACCCATTTTTTCCATGGATGATTGAATGGGTTTAATTGCACCTTTTACACTTCCATCAAATGAATTAGCATGGGCATATTTGCTTTGGGCACCATATTCATAGAAATACATAGTTTTGAAAATGAATGCGCCGACAACAACGGCAATGAGTGCGATAATCATCGTGCCAAATAATCGTTTTTTATTCAATCCCGCTTTATCTGCTATTTGCAGTCCATTGCTGACAAACGGCATAAGCGCGCCATTGCCATTAACTGAAAGCGTTTGACTGACGTACATAATAGCCATTAAGCCTGCTGGTCCGATTGCTGTAGGCCCCATAACACCCAAGAACATATTGGTGAAACCCCATTGTCCTTGAATATACGGTCCACCAACTTCACACACCAGTCGGGCAAAGACCAACGCACATAATAAAATGGAAGCGACTAATAAAATTGCCAAGAAGTAATCAAGTTCAAAGATGAGAATTAAATACAAGAGTAACGCGACATTCGCTGCAAGAAAAATGCGCACAATGGTAGCCGATTCATGTTTGACGACATCAGGGTCTTTACCAAAAGCTTTTTTGAGCAGACCTAGATAATAATGACGGCCGGTAATGAGTATAATCATGCCGTAAGCGATGTAGGCACCTTTACGGGTGTATTCGATATCATTGCCATTGATAACCGAACCGGTGTTTAAGTAATATTGAATAGAAAAAACCAAAAGAAGCACTTGTGAAAGCGCCAGGGTCAGACCAACTTCCTTGCTGAGAAAGTAAGCAACACCAATAACACTGAACATCACATGGAAATCGACTAGCCACCAGGAACCGGTACGATTTAAAATAATGAAGACGCTCCAGAGAAAGTTGAAACGACCATGTAATTGCAGCGGTGGGAGAGCGCCCGGAAACCAGGCCAGAAACAAACCATAACCATGAATAGAAACCACAATGGCGGCAGCAATCCACATCATCCGTGAATAAAAGATATTCGGGAAACGTCTGCTGTCGTCCTTGTCAAAGATACCATGCGCGATTTGCGCGAGAGGATAATTTAATTGTTCATTCTGTGACCACTGTCGATGTACCAGCCACGAGATAGAAATAATAATAATACCAAAAATGATAAACAACGGCATCCAATAGATAAATGGCGCAATTAAATGCTGCCAAGGAATGCTGTCTTTCTGCGACATGCCTTGGGCATAATTGTCGAAGACTTGCTCATAATCCTCATGCTCATTATCACCAGCAAGTGGATAGAGATGCTCGGGAATCTGTTCGACTAATTCATATTTTTGCCATAAGAGTTCACCACTTTTGAGCTGATGCGGTGCGACCATCCAATGACCCGGGAAGGCGCTTGAGCCCCAGACCATGACCATGCATAAAATCAACGTCGCTAAAAGTTCGCTGCCGTTAAAACAAGCGGATTTCCACAGCCGTGTACAAATGGGATTCCATATACTGGCGATGGCAGCGACATAAATAATCAAACCGAACGGTAATTGATTGAGAAATGCCAGATCAAGATGCAGGTACAGGTCGATATAATTGCGTGCAAAGCTCAGCAACAACAGACCAACGAGGGCACCGCCGAGGACTCGGCCGTTAAACCACGATCGTTGTGGCGTCTGTGCTGTGTTCGATGCATCGGACATAGATTCTCTGCATTTATTGGCAGCGAGTAAAAATACCTAACTTATTAAAAAATCAGATATTTAGATGTCACACTCGTTATGATTAACGTTGTACGCGTGCGCTGCCGCCGCCAACCAAGGCTTCGACCTCTTTGAGGCTCGCCATAGTGGTGTCACCTGGGGTGGTCATGGCTAATGCACCATGCGCTGCGCCATATTCGACAGCAGCAGCGGCACCTTGATCGGATAGGAAGCCATAA
>JANQLF010000167.1 GCA_028280785.1 Planctomycetota bacterium | reverse complement strand
AGTCGACTGCGCTTGGTTCGATCCACATACATAATTCAGGGTGGTCAATCAAATTGCTTAATTTATCCTGAATAATGGTTCCGGGAATGGTGAGTTCGTAGGTAGAGGGTTCTTCTATTTCCGCTTCATCAATATTGAGAATAATGCTAGGGTGTTGCCCACGATCGTAGCTCATCAGCCATGTGCGTTTCAAGTAGGCATGTGCGCGTTTTCGTGGCTGATCAATAAGGTTGGTTGGTTGGATAAAAGAAACCAAAGCATCATGTTGTGGTGTACGTTGCGATATAAATGAGATGGCAAAATAGATGCCTACAACGATGAGGACAAAAAAGATTATTATCTTTTTGTATATCTTATGTTCACGTGCGCCCTGATCGGTGAGAACAGCTGAGATAGTCTTATTTTTATCAGATACTGGTGTTCCGGCTGGTTTTTTCTCAACACCAGAGCGCTTGGTTTCTTCGACTGCGATGGCTTCATTGGCAGCTGCACTGAGTGCAGTGGACATCGATTGCTTTAAGTCTTTGAGACTTTTATTGCGACGTTGTAAACGACGAGTTGCTGGTTTTTGATCTTGTTGATCTTTTTTGGATTTAGTAATGAAGGCTTTAGTGAGCTCTTCTTTTTCCTGATCAGTGCGTTCGACTTTTTTAGTCTTCGGTCTGTTTTCAGCATCGACCTTTTCTGCGACCCCATCGCCACGTAATCGAAAAGGCTGTTTGCAGGTACTGCAGCGCACAGTTCGACCATACAACGTTGGCAACGTAGGATAGACAGCGTCACAATGAGGACAGTTAAACGATGCTGCCATTGGTCTCCCTGGGCCAGTTCACCGTAAGTATAGTCATTGAAAGCGCGTAGGGTATACCTCAATTAGTGGCTGCAATACGAAAACGAATAATAACTCGTGTTATTAAAGAGCTTGTGTCATTAGGATGTACAAGTTTGCTTGACTACACCAGGGCATTCTTCCACAATTCCTTAGAGTCAAGAGCTGTCAGAGCATGAATTTAGAAGATACTGTTGATGACGATCGTTTACCGTTCGTAGACCGCTATCGCGAGGCGCTGGCCCAGACGATTAGTGAAGAGGATTTTTCTGCCCAAGCTATTCAAACTATTGCTGAAGATTGGGGCCAGGACCAGGGAGAAGATCGCATTCAAGGCGTCATGTTCAATTTATTGGACACGCTTGAAGATTCGGAATACCAAAACGAAGTCGATTTCCGTCTCGCTTCTGATGATGTTGGTATTGATGGACTCGGCATTGGCGACGATCCATTTGAGGAGGAGCGTCCAAACCGCTACGTTATAAAGGGTTTGCTTGGTAGTGGCGGCATGGGACAAGTTTTTGAAGTCCACGATACGAGTTTCGAGCGCAGTGTCGCCGTTAAGTTTTTGCATCCTAAGGCTGCTTCTGCACCACAAAAAATGCAAGACTTTTTACGTGAGGCTCAATTAACGGCTCAGCTTGAGCATCCAAATATTTTTCCAGTGCATGATGTTAACGTTTCCGATGGTGGGATGCCATATTTCTCCATGCGTAAAGCGACCGGAGATTCCCTTCGTGAACTCATTGAAGAATCTCGCCCCAATGCCATTCAGGATCCGATTAAATCATTCAATGATCGCGTGGCTATTATAGTAAAAGTTTGCGATGCTTTGGCTTATGCGCATAGCCAAGGTATTATTCACCAAGATATAAAACCATCAAATATCATGATTGGTGAATTCGGTGAAGTTATCGTTGTTGATTGGGGTACAGCCAGAAACTTGGCCGACGAAACGGAGCCTGGAAAGGCCAAGTTGCAGGGCACACCAATTTACATGTCGCCTGAGCAGGCCCGGCGTGAATATGCAACAATTTTGTCAGATGTTTACTGTGTTGGTTCGACTTTATTCCACCTGTTGACATTCCGTTACCCAACCTGGTCAGAAGATCCTGATTCATTTTGGGATATTAAAAAACAGGGGATTGTAACAGAGCCCACCGAGGATGAATTACGGAATGTCCCAGGTGAGCTGCTATCGATTTCAATGAAGGCGATGGCTGCCGAACCAGCTGATAGGTATCAGTCTATCTTGGAGCTGCGTGCTGATTTAATTAATTATCAACGTGGTCTTAAAGTTTCAGCACATAAGGATACGTTGCTTGCTGCACTGCAACGTATTTATCGCTTAAACAAGCGTGCGGTGTGGGCCGCGGCATTTTCATTAATCGTGGTGGTCTGTTTGGCCTATCTCGTTTATCTCGAATTGATGAAAAGCCAATCGGAATGGCGTGTCGTTAAAGAATTTAATTTTGATACCGATACCATGAGCGAAGTCGAAGAAGTTTGGAATGGCTATCGTTACTTCGGCTATCGTGATAGACAAGTTTATCCAATCTCTATTGACAACAAATCACCATGGTCGCTTAAGAATGGCGAATTGCACTTTAATTCACTGAATCGCGGTGGGAGTTCCTATAACATAAGTTACGACAGTCACGTCTCTGGTGATATACGCGTCGAATGGGATTATACTCCACTTGAAAGCATCAGGAGTGTTAATTGCTTTATTGGTGCTCCAAATCGTTTTGACGGTTATATGTTTCACCTAGGAGGTGGTGTCAGTGATTCCTACAAGTACATGACACGTGCAGAGCAATTTATTGTTCAAAATGAAGAGACTGCCTTTGAGTTAAATGTTACCTATCGCATGCGCATGGAAAAAGAGGGTGAATACATTCGCCTTTTTGTTGACGATAAATTATATTTTGAACATCGTGATATTGATGTCTTTCGTGGTCCCGGACACCAGACGTTCGGATTCGAGGTCCTTCGTAATCATGTGAAGATTGACAACATTAAAATATCTAGCCGCCCATTACCACAAAAAATAAGTCCGATCATGGTGGCAAATTCTTTATTCGCTAATCAACGTTTTGAAAATGCAATCGAACACTATCAAGATATTTCCAGGGCTTATCCTAAAACCAATCTTGATGCATTGGCAACTTATCGGATCGGTCGGTGTTATTCTGCATTAGGGCAATATGAAGACGCACTTGTCGCCTACAACGATTTCCGTTTTCGTTTTGCTGATCATGATCTGATGGGATACGTGCTCAGAGATCTCGGTGTTGTTTATGCGCGGCGCGGTAAGTGGAAGCAGGCTGAACAATATTTTGGCGAAATCGTAAAATCATACACAGAACCTTCACTACGCCGGTCAACTTACCAATCTATTGAATTAGCATGTGAACAGATGGTAGACTTAGTTGATTACACATCACGTTTGCAAAATGAGACTTATGAAAAAGCCCTGCAAATCCAAAATTTAGTTGATCACTGGTCGAGTGAACTTGGCGTTGCCGTCCCCGAGTTTAACAGTGTTATAGTAAAATTACCGCCTGTATTTATAGCTCATGGCAATTTCAAAAAAATACTTGAACGATATGATCTAGAGCATTGGCCGTGGGCAATTTCTGGTGTGTTCATGGTCACCGGCGAATTCCAACGCATGTATGAACATTTCAAAGGTAGAAGCCCTCAGCATGAAACACGCGCACTCGCCCGCATGGGTAAGTGGGACGTTATTGCCAAAGAATACGCTGATGAAGATGTTGCACGAAATATGCTGTTGGTTCGCGATGCTGACCCTGAGAAAATACGAGAAGTATATCCAGATGAGAAATCCGGTGTTTGGCCGAGTTATTTTCTTAAGACTGGACAATATGAAAAAATATTACAAACACAGGATCCGCACTCGAGTCATGCGCTTCAGGCTTTAATGGGTCTCGGACGTTATAGCGAGATTGATTATAAACGATTTACTAATCTGGATTATCGTGTCGGTATTGCTTTAGCGCTTAGTGGAAGAGAGATGGAACTAATTGAAGGCAAAGAAAATGAATATGTGCAGGGGGCGGCTAAGGCTCATGCGTCACTTATTCTCAAGGCTCTTCAAAAAGGTGACCTCAAACAATATGATGATCTCAAGCAGCGATTAGATAAATTATTATTTCTCATAGATTGGTGGCATGTTGATGCCTCGACTTTTGAACGTTTCGTTATGGTCCCGGTTCTTGAAGCGCTACGTGGTGATAAGGCTTACCTAGAGAAGAGATTCAATGAATTCTTAAATGATGAAACGCTTGGTCGACTACGTTTGCCAGTAGTGATGATGAAATGTATTTTGGGCAAGGAGCTTTCGGAAGAGGATCTATGGGCTTTTCAAGGTTCATTCACCAGTAGCGATACCGAATGTCCGCAGTCTTTGTTTGAGGCCATTCGCCAAGACATCTACGGTTCTAAACAAGAAGCCTTGAAGCTCTACAAGACCACGCTTGGCACTATTAAGCCGCATATGCGTACGATTCCGTATCGTTTTATCCAATACCGCGTTAAAGAGCTTGAATAGCTCAATTGGCCTGTTTTAGGCTAACAGAAAGCTTACCTAAACTTATACAAATACGTATCTTAGATACAGTATGTCACAATTGCATGCAAATGTTGTTTATTTGTAACGACATTAGTAACAGCTGTTACTATAGAGCCCGGGACAAAAGACATGAAAAACTACATCTGCCTTCTACTGGTAGTGGCGTATGCATCTGCATTGAACGCTGCTGCCTATGTATCAAGTCCAAACGTAGAAAGCGGTGGCTCAGGGAGCAAGGACAGTCCGTGGCCATCCTTGGAGAAGTGCATCTCATCAGGTAAATTGTCGAAACTTAAACCAGGTGATACCTTGTACCTGCTTAGGGGTTACCATGGATCAGCTTCTATTTCAGGGATCAATGAAGATTTTATCACAATCGAAGCCGCTCCAGGACATGAAGTTACTTTGTCCAAATTATCAATGACCAGTGTTGCTAAGTGGAAAATTAAAGGATTGCGCATTAGTCCAACATTTGGCACTCCCTACAAGGGAACAATCGTGAGTTTTGGAGATCGTAGTACCAGCAGTGGTCAAATAATTTTAGAAGACTGTGAGATATTTGGTGTGGATGATCATACGACATTGGATTTCAATGGTTGGATGGGCATCAATAGTGGTGTTTTAATGGGTCGCCATGCAAAGGGCAGCATTGTGAAAAATTGTTATATTCGAAATACTCGTTTCGCCTTGGCAATGAGCGCCTACGACGGCATAGCAGACGGTAATATTATTGAAAATTTTTCTGCAGATGGCATTCGTATGGTCCGTGATGGTCAGACTTCACATTTTAATATCATTAAAGGTGCATTTGCAACAGATGCGCAGGGCGACAAAAATCATGACGATGCCATTCAGTGTTTTCTGCACAATAAAGGCACAGGGCAAATGAATAATTTAACGATTAACCATAACATTATTATGGGGCACGAGCCAGGTGTTGAACCATTTTCGGCGAACAATCAAGGTATCGGTTTGTTTGATGGGCCTTTAGTGAATTTCCACATCGAAGGTAATGTGGTCATGGTCAGTCATTGGCATGGTGTTTCTGTTTATGATGGTCAAGGCTGCACCATAACCAAGAACATCACGTGGACCAAATTCACCGGCAAATTAAAGCCGTGGGTTATGCTTGGTACCAAGCAAAAGAAAGCCAAGGATAATACGGTAACCGATAATTATGCGATGAGCTTTCGGCTGAAGCAACCTGGGACTATAGAGTCAAATAATCAAATCGTTACTAAGGAAATCTACGAACAGGGACTCAAGGAGCTTGCTGCTAAACACTTCGAGCGTTTTGGAGGTCAGTATCACCGTGTGGCCAAACGACACCGAATAACCGGAGAAAAGGTCGACGAATTACCTGAAATGGCATCCAAAGAAAAAGATGACAGCAAGGACAAAAAGAAGTCTAAACGAAAATCAAAGATGTCGGCAAAGATGGCTAAGAAAGCGCCTAAGCAGACATTGATTAGCGGTGCTGAAAAATTCTTCAATGACGAATTACAAAAGCGATTAGACGCCTATTTGAATTCAAAGCGTATGAAGCCCCGGTTTGTTTACAGTGTATTCAAGCAAGAAGTGTCTATCGAAGAAAAGGCAGGTTCCTCTTATAAAGTGAAGGTGCCCAAGCTTGGATCTGATATGACGCTCAACTTATTTAAAAAGTTGAAAATGCAGGATGCTCTAGCGATAACTAAATCCATAGCCGAGAAAGAGCACGATCTTGATAACGCTTTGCTGGCCTTTTACATGACCGCAACAGGTGATGCCATCAATGCCTCTTATCA
>JANQLF010000165.1 GCA_028280785.1 Planctomycetota bacterium | reverse complement strand
GGTGTGAGCTTCAAGATGATCGCCCCACTTGACCAAACAATAAAAGGCCAATATCTGATTGTCTAATTTGAAGACTTTAAATACAAATCTCTCTCCCAGACTTCGCTTGCACTCTATAAAATACCGAGGCGTTACCTCACAGATTCTGAAATTAGCCTTGGCGTGAACAGCTTGATAAAGCTCATTGATCCGCTCAACATTGTTTTCCAAGTCACCAAGTTCCCATTCGCACAATTCAAGTTGCTTAGATTTTTTAATCGCTGATTTCGCGCGACTGCGGTACTTAGAGGACATTGCTTTTAAATAATCATCAAAGCTCTGCCAATCATCTCTAATATTCAAAATCATATTTGGATCCACTTCAAAGCGACGATAATTAAAACGCTTTAGGAATTGAGCGCTTGAATCAAGATCAGCATAAAAATCTTTTATCATCACCACATCTATATTGCCGTGCAATTTATCAGAGCGACGAACTCTATAGGCTGCATCAGCCACTGCATGCATCACCAATTCACGATCAACACCATCTGCAATGTAAATACCGTGTTCACCACTCAAAAAACTATTACCACACAAGAGCACGCTTAAATGCACATGCTTGCCAATTCCTTTTGCAATGTGGCTTGCTCCTTTTTTAACCGCAGCCATTGCTCCTGAACTTTCGGCTTTTTTATGTTGCCCACCGAGATCTTCGCCCCCAAGTGTAAATACTTGAAATACCGCAGCACCAACTGTTTTACCTTCATGGTAAATGAGCACATAGCGTAGCCGAAAATCGGACGGCGTACTTAATTCAACAGCGCGCAGGTATTCTAAACGCATAAAAACTCGATCATTCGGAATACAAGCTTCCCACTGATCGATTGGCACACTGCTACTGTGATCGCAAATACACAATGAACATTCACTCGGCGCATGACGCAATTGGCGATTTTCTTTGTGCTCGCGTAATTGCTCACGCAACTCTTTAAGGGTGCGCATGAGTTGAGCATGCGGAAAAACCCTGGTTCCTCAAGGTACGATGTCACGTTTTCGACTAAGCGCCTTACACGTTTGTACGTCTTGGATTTGCAATGTTCAAATGATCCAAAACCAACGTTGCATAGGCACCTGCTGGCAAAGCAAATTGCAGGCATTGCGATTCAACATCAAAGCGAACTGGCTCGATATAGTGCAATGCAATGCGGCGACGTTCTCCCGGACTCGTCAAAAGCGATCCCTTATCAAATAAGGCCCAATCTATCTGTGCTTCCACGGCCCAAGTACGTTCTTGTGCATCCATCATCTCACCAGGCTGTCGCACCTTAAAACCAGGCAATGGTGCTGTACAAGCAACCTCGCCAGTATTTATGTCAACTTGTATTTGTTCCAACTCATCAGCACGTGCGTGAAAAGCACTCTTACCCTTACGCAACAACAAATCACCCTCACGAACTTTGTGTAATAAACCTGCATCAACACGAGCCTGAGCAACACAGTTAAAAATGTAACTCTGTGCAACACTGGCTAAAAATTGTCGCAAGCGTTTATCAGCCTTCATGAATAAACGCTCTGGGTCTTTGCCGCTCTGTGCTTGTCGAATAAATGTTCGCATCAAACCCTGATCACCACCTGCACCTTGACAAAGAATGTCCACTGCTTCTTTGAATTGCCCTTGAGATAAAGCTCGCATCGCCAATACATTCTGCCGATTATGGCCGAAGCGCTGTTCTCCGAATAAATTAAGTAATGGTTTTTTCTGAGCGTCAGCGACATGCTTGACCACCACTTCATTATCAGCCTTCTCCAATCGCAATGTGAAGCGATTACCTATTAATTGGCCTAATTTGAGTGAATGATCATGACATGCACTTGCTATCACATGCCAAGATCCCCCATCACATTGCCCGCCATCGGGTACGGCAATAGATGAATCATATGGCAAAGAAAAGTATTGACGTGTAACTGCTAGTTTATCTTTTCGTCCAGCAACATGTATATGACGCTGTTGAAGGCCATAATGTTGAGCAAGTATGCGAATGACGGTATCGGTATGTAGATTTTCTTTCTCAATCCACAGCCACTGAAATGCGCCCTGTCCACAGGGTTTAAATAGCGGAATTTCTTCTACTGCAAATGCATCAAGACTAGACGCTAGCTGCAGCATCTGACTGCACTTCATCAATGCAGAATTGGTGATAAGCATCTTTTAATTGTTTGGCCACTGGACCAACCGCACCATCACCTATTTGATGATCATCAACCGCAATGACCGGAACGATCTCACGTACCGATGAGGTAATATATACTTCGTCGGCTGCGTAAATATCGTCGCGTTTGAGCATGGTTTTCTCCCATGTTAAACCCGACTGCTCTGCAACAATTTTTATGCCTGCTTTAGTAATACCCTCGAGACACCCACCCTCGACTTCATACATGGTCTGACCTTTTAAAACCAATATATTTGAGGTTACACCTTCAGTGACGTAACCGTCAGCATTAACATAAAAAGCTTCACTGGCACCTTTTTCCAAACCAGCCATATAACCCTGACGACCAGCTAAATAATTCGTTGTTTTTAATTGCGGCATAAAACGTTCACCCTCAAAGGTCACCGTCTTAATGCCGTCCGTATAATATTCTGCTGGAAAAACTTTAAGCTGCTTAGCAATAACTACCCATGTTGGTGTTGTCGCATTAAATAGGCCGTCGTTATTGATACCTGGCGTTACCATTAAATTAATGCGCAATTCTTCATAGCCACATAGCTCATATAACTTTGCTATATCTGCGCGAATTTCAGACTCAGTTTTAATACTTTCGATGCCGAGCACTTTAGCTGCGTTCCACATTCGTTCGCGATGAGCGGGCAAGGCATGCGGTAAACCACCAGCATAGGTACGCAATGTTTCAAACACACCAACACCACGCATGAAGCCAAGATCAAATACGCTCACGCTCGCTTCTTCTGCGGGAGAAAGCTCATCATTCACTAAAACGTAATCTTGGCCCATCGTTTACTCCTCAATGTCGCCAAAGAGTGTTAAATTAGTTGAGTCATTAATATGTACATTGACCAAGTCACCAATTAAATGGTCACGCTTATTGCCAGCTGCATCAGTTCGCGGAATAACAATATTCAAATTACCAATGCTACGTCCACTCAAGCGCTCCGGATTACTCTTGCTCGGACCTTCAACCAGGATTTCAAATGTTTTACCTCGCAACGATTTATACCATTGCTCTTGGTGCTCTAATTGAATGGCAAGGATTTCATTACAACGCGCCTTCTTTTCTTCCATCGGCACATCATCTTCTAAATTCCATGCACCGGTACCTGGTCGTGGGCTATACATAAACACATAGGCACCAGCAAACTTCACTTCGTGCATTAAAGAAACTGTTTCTTGATAGTCAGCATCAGTTTCGCGAGGGAAACCAACAATAATATCGGTTAATAGTTCAACGTCTGGCATGCGACTACGTGCACGTTCAACAAAATCCAAATAACCTTCACGCGTGTAACGACGACCCATTAAGCGCAAAATGCGACTGCTACCGCATTGCGCTGGCACATGCAAATGTTTGCACACACGTGGCAGTTCAGCAATCGTATCCAACAACTCATCAGTAATATCTTTGGGATGACTGGTAATAAAACGAATGCGCTTTAGGCCATCAATAGCGTGCACGCGCCTTAATAATTTGGCAAAGTTAGTACCATCACCTAAAGTCTTGCCGTACGCATCAATGGTTTGTCCAAGCAACGTGACTTGTGAAAAACCCTGATCAACCACACGACGAATATCTTCCTCAATCAATTGTGGATCACGGCTTTTTTCTTTACCACGGGTGTTAGGCACGACGCAGTAGGTACAATTATAATTACAACCGCGCATCACTGGGATCCAAGCATTGATCCCGTCTTTACGAATACTGCCCCAGTTACGATCTTCAAAATCACCAAACTCTGTCGCGGCAATTTGTTTTTGCTCTTCTAATTGTTCAATCAGTGCTGGCATATGAACGAATTGATCGGTGCCAACAACCAAATCTAAATGTGGATATTTTTTCAGTAATTCAGCTTTCTCACGTTGCGCCATGCACCCCATGATGCCAATTTTCATCTCTGGGCGTTCTTTCTTAACACCCTTCAGATGATCGAGTCGGCCGCGAATTTTACCTTCAGCATTATCGCGCACTGAACAGGTATTATACAGCACCAAAGATGCATCCTTGCTGCTATCGCAGACCGAATAGCCATCCTTAGCCAAGGCATCAAGAACCATTTCTGAATCAGCTAGATTCATTTGGCAACCAAAGGTCTCAATATAAACGCGTTTTTCACTCATGAGCGTGCGCATGCTAAGACTTACGCCAAAAACGCCAGTCCATTGTCACCTCGGCCGATTCCTCTACTTGTTGGTCAAGGTGCACCCTATAGCGTGCCTCAGATGTTCGGATTAGACCCCAAGGCCCTACTCGGTGGCGATCTTAAAGACTTTGCCAAGCATATTCAGCAAGCCGCTGCTGGCGGTCAATTCAATCCGCTTGAGATGTTCACTGGTGAAAGCCACATTCACAGTGTCTTCCTAGCTCCGCTGCCACCCCAAGTACAAGAGGCCATAACTGAGTTCTTAGATACAGGGGCTGGTGCTTTCGCTGGACTCATTGGACAAATACAAGCACAGGATCCGTCCCTTGATCAGGGAGCAGCTGCCCAGCATGCACGTGAGATGCTGCAACATGCTCAAGGATTTTGTGTCATTGTCCTAGAAAACGACCAAGGACTGAGTCCATTAACGCATTTATTTTTTGGCGCATTACCTGATGAATTTATCGATGCGTTTACCCAATCACTAGCGGCAAAAAACCTAGATACGATCGCCAAAACACAATTACAAGCACTGCGCGACAAAGTCAGCGATGGACAACGAGACGTACAAGAATGTTTTATTTGTGAAGATTACGATGAACCCGATGAGTACTGGCTCGATCTAGCAGAACGCATAACCGAAAGCATTGACGAAGGTATTATGCCCGCCGCCCTGCAAGGTCTTGGCGATTTAGCATACTGGTGTGCTGGTGGCATGGCCCAGAGTAATGATGAATTAGATGGCGATGAATTACTCTTACATGCTCGCTGCGCTGCGCTTGGAAATGAACTCGAAGCGTCGATTCACAGCTTAGATGCCATTTTTGAAGACTACGAACCAGATGAAGAAGATATTATTCCAGTCTGTGAGCAAATTGGCACCTTAGCCGTCCGTAATGGTCAAGGCATGCAACTGGAATCCTGCTTTCTCAAGCATCAATCAAGTGTTGATGCGTTATTCGAACAATCCTATGAAATGGCAAGTTTACGCTTTCGCTTGTTGGCCAGTAGTAATGCCGATGCCGAATCCTTATTAAATGCCGCGCAACGTATGATGGACATTGATCAAAAATCTTGTCGACATGATCTGAATAAAGAGCCCGTTTGGGTTATCACCTGTAAACCAAATGGTGAAAGCTTAGACACCGCTGATGCTGCTGACCTACTCGACCGCAGCCTTCAATTTATCAATAAACGATTAGAGAGCGGCACCCTGCCATTCTATAAAGATAACGACGACACTATAATACCAAAACAAGCATTAGAGGCCTGGCAAAAAGTTATGCAGACCTTGAATCTACTTGACTAAATTATTTATTTAAATTCTGAGCCTCTTCCAATTCTTTATTACGTTCGTCTTGTTTATCCAAGGTCTTATCAATAGATTTGCGAATTGCAGAACCATCGTAACCCACCGCATCTAAAGCTTCTACTTTTTTCGTCTCTTCACGCCCCGTGTCTTTTTCCACTGGTTTAGGGTCTGCCTCAGACCCGCAGGCTACGAGGCCAAATACACAAAGGCTCAGAACAAATGATTTCATTGAATACTCCTAAGGAACATCAGGGCCACCAAGAGGATGAATAACCCTTGGCAATTCATTACACAGGGCTCCAATTCCTACAGCAAATAATCCCGTGCAACACGCATCGAATAAAAGGCGACTGGTATTTGCGTACATGTCTCCAGCGCCAGCTAGCAAGTAATTGATAGCAAAATGACAAATGCATGCCCAAACAAACCAGCCGACAAAACTTTTTTGAAATACCCACGCGCGCAGTGGTAAAAAACAAGCAGCTAAACTAAGATACCAGAACATATACCAAGCACTGGTGAATGGGTTCCACACATCCATCGCCACTCCCAAGAACCAAGCACGTATCAGTACGGATTTCTCACTACTAGCGATTATAATATAGGCTAAAAAAGCAATGCTGATATCTGGTCCTGCCAGCGCACTACTTAAGCGCGTGTGTTCGATAAACCCAACAACACCAGCAGCTACTATAAAAATCAACCAATGCATTTTCACATCATGAAGAACTTAAAAAAATCAACAAGCGAGTATTGCGTTAATTGAAGACAGCGTAGATATCATTTATGCGACAACGCTATAGCGGATTTGATGAAGCCGGCATGGGCCCCCTACTCGGACCACTGAGTATCGCCCATTGTAGCATCAACGCTGAAGAAGACGCCGATCTCAAGCAGCTATTTAGCGACGCACATATTCCTGTTGCTGATAGCAAAAAAATTCATCAAAGCGGCAATATCAAAAAACTAGAAAGTGTAGCCCTATCTGCGCTCGAATGGTTAACCGGCAGTGTTCCTCAGAATGCTGCTGATGTCTTTGCATTGCTCCAAGAACAGGCATCTGACCGCGATGAAGAATGGATGCATGGTGCAAGCGAACTACAACTACCGCTCGCAGCTACAGACATTGACACCTGGCAGATTCCTGGCTGCGAACCAGTTGGCTTATCAGGCAGCCTCCTGCACCCCATCGCTATCAATGATGCCTATGCCAATGGCATCAATAAATCGACGCTTGAACTCGATAGCATTATCGCACTCATTCAAGCGATGCCGGCATTTGGCGGTGCACACAGCATTGCCGTCGATCGCCTGGGTGGACGTGCCTATTATGCTGAAGCCCTTCAGGCACTCAGTGATAAACCAGTCTCAATTATTGAAGAAATCAAAGGCACCAGTGCTTACCACGTTCAACGTGGCATCGAGGATCTACACATCAGCTTCTTGGTTAAAGGTGAAGATCGCAATCCGCTCATCGCCACAGCGAGCTGCATTGCCAAATATGCCAGAGAGCTGCATATGCACCTTTTCAACGACTACTGGACTGGGCGCATGAACTGGTTGAAACATACTGCTGGCTACCCTCAAGATGCCAAAAGATGGCTATTTCAGCTTGGGGAGGGCTTAGTAAATACCCATGCTAAAGAATTAGTACGAGGCCCTATACCAGATATATTTGGTGCACACTAAACCGCTAGCCTAAAGAGCTTCCATAAGGCTGGGTGATATAAACCTTTTTATCAATTATAGTAATGGTACCTATAATTTCTTGATCTCGGATCGTGTATACCTAGTCTTTCGGAATAACGTATGGTTTGGATCGAATGATTCATTTGAAACAAAGCATATAACTTGCATCAATTTCTTCCAACCCACTGGGATCTACCTCTATGGAAATCATCGGACCACTCCAATTACGTGTCATGCATCACATTTGGGAAAATGGTGCCTGCACAGTCCATGATGTACATGCGACCCTCAATGCCGTGCCAGAGGCTCCTAAACTAGCCTACACCACGATTTTGACGGTTATGCGTAACTTAGCTCGTAGAAACATCTTAAATCAGAAACCTGCGGGCCGAAGCCACGTATTTAGCCCAGAAATCACAGAAGACGAATACAAGCAATCATTATTGATGCAAATTTGCGAAGACTTTTTCAGCGGTGACGCTGATCGAATGATTGAAATTTTGAACAAATCGAAGGCCGGCCAGGTATCCTAAACCCACTCCCTATTTAGACCTAAAACAAGCGCAGGCATATCGCCTGCGCTTTCTTTTTGCCCTGACTCAGGTAGCTTCTTGCCCCGCCTGAAATCAGCTCCTAAGGACGCACGATGATCAGCATCTCCAATGAAATTGCCCAAGAAATGGCCCAGCATGCTATCAGCTGGTACGCTTCAGAGAGCTGCGGTCTCCTCTTTGCCAAGAACGGCTCAGAAGACGCCAGCCGCTGTGTGTGCATGGAGAATTTACAAGACCAATACCACGAAAAACTGCCCGAGGATTTTCCACGGACCAGCAAAGACGCGTTCAAAATTAATGAGCGTGACGTTGCACGGATGGTCGATGACGCTGCTGCAGATGAAGAATATCTTTTGGCTATTTTTCACAGTCATGTTGACTGCGGTGCTTATTTCAGTGAAGAAGATATTTTAATGGCTGCTCCCTTCGGCGAACCAAGCGATCCAGACATGTGGCACGTCGTTGTCGACTGTCAGGCTGACGGCGTCAAAGGTGCAAAGGCCTATAAATGGGATGGTTCAGGGTTTGCTGAAACCGTTCTTTCCGATTTCCCCCAGGTTCAAACACAAGCATAGGAGGCTGGGTTATGCCACACAAACCAGACACCGCAGCCGTACACGGCGGAGAAGACCGCAATAAACCAATGCATAGTTTGACCACACCGGTTTTATTTTCGACTGCATTTCCATTTACTGATAACGCTGAATTGCATCAGTTTTTCCAAGGGGAAATGGAGCGCCCTAATGAATATGCACGTTATGGGCACCCCACGCTGCGTAGTGCTGAGAAAAAATTAGCGGCAATTGAAGAAGCAGAAGACGCTTTGCTATGTGCAACAGGCATGGCCGCAGTAACCAGCTGCATCATGAGCATGGTTAAATCAGGGAATCACATCGTTGTTACCTCTGATAGCTACCGAAAAACCAGAGTATTTATTCGCACGTTTTTAATTAAATTTGGCATTGAATTTACTGTATGCGAACCCTCACTTGATGGCATAAAAGCAGCATGCACCGATAATACCAAATTAATTATCTCCGAAACACCAACAAATCCGTTTTTACGCTGTCTTGATCTCAAAGGACTGGCTGAATTTGCTAAAGGCAAACGGATTAAAACCATTATCGATGCGACCATCGCAACCCCCTATAATCTCAAGCCCAATCAACTTGGCATTGACATTGTTATTCATTCGGCAACGAAATATTTAGGCGGACATAATGATTTAATGGCTGGTGTCATTGTTGGAAAAGCCGGACCAGTCGAGGCATTGCGCGAAACCCAGGGCATGCTTGGCGGGATCCCGGGACCAATGGTTGCCTACCTTTTAATTCGCGGGTTAAAAACTTTCCCACTTCGCATGCGCCACTTCAATGAGTCTGGTCAAAAAGTGGCTGAATTTTTGGAGCAGCACGATTTAGTCGACCAAGTTTGGTATCCAGGTTTGGCCTCTCACCCCGATCATGAAATTGCCACTTCATTAATGAAGGGCTTCGGCGGCATGGTCAGCTTCACTGTCAAAGGTGATCTCAAGCAGACCAGTGATTTTATCGATGCTTGTCAGTTACCGCGTCTCGGCCCCACCTTTGGTGGTCCTGAGTCTATGATAGGGCAACCTGCCTTAGTCAGTTATTATGATTTAAGCCCTGAAGAACGTGCTGATATTGGGATTCATGACAACCTGGTGCGCTTATGTCTTGGACTCGAAGACCCTGACGATCTCATTGCCGATTTGGACCAAGCCTTACAGAAAGCCAACGCGCAATCCTAACGTCCTATTAAAGGTGCAAACGTGGCTTTAATAGAAGCAAAAAACTTATGTAAATATTATGGTCGTTTTAGTGCGATTCAGGATATTTCCTTCAGTGTTGATTCAGGCAGCATTACCGCATTCCTTGGACCCAATGGAGCCGGTAAATCAACAACCATTAAAATAATTACTGGTTTTCTTGCACCCAGCTCAGGCACAGCATCAATTGCTGGCCACAATATGTTCGAAGATCGTTTAAATGGCAGCACCCAACTCGGCTACGTATCTGAATTTGCCGCTTTATATCCAGATATGCATGTACACGCGTATCTACGCTACATCGCTGCACTCCGAAACATTGCAAAAAAAGATCAGAAAAGTGCCTTAGACACGGTTTGCGAACAATGCCATTTGCAAGAAGTCTGGAAGAAACCCATTCGTAAATTGTCAAAGGGATTTCGTCAACGCGTTGCTTTAGCTCAAGCTATTATTCATAAACCAAAAGTACTTATTTTAGACGAACCAAGTGCTGGCTTAGATCCAAATCAAATTCAAGTCATGCGCTCGTTTATCAAAGATTATGCTGCCGAAGACCGCACCGTGTTATTATCTACGCACATTTTACAGGAAGTTGAAGCACTTGCAGACAATGTTTTGGTAATCCACCAAGGACAACTGCAATTCAACGGACCATTAAGTGAATTAAGCAGCGATGGTCTTGAAGATCGTTTTCGTCGCATAACCAATGGAGAAGCCATCTGATGCATTGGTTTGCAATTAAAGCGGTCTGGTGGCGACAATTGCAAAGCATGCTGAGCAACCCCATTGCTTATGTATTTTTACTGGTTTTTGCTATCGCGGCTGGATCACTACAATTTCTACCCATTACATTTTATGTGCGCGATATTTGTGACCTACAAGGTCTTGTTGACACCATGCCCTGGCTCATGGTTATTTTTATCCCTGCCATTGCAATGAATGCATGGGCAAGTGAACGCGAACTGCATAGCGATGAAACATTACTCACCTTACCCATAAGTATTATCGACATTATTTTCGGTAAATGGCTTGGAATTTGTACCTACTGGTGCATTGCTCTATTGGTGTCATTAAGCAATGTCATTATGTTAAGCATGCTTGGCAATCCCGATACGGGTCTACTTATTGCCAATTATTGTTCTTGGTTTTTAAGTGGTCTTATGTTGAGTGCTTGTGCCTTATTTG
>JANQLF010000145.1 GCA_028280785.1 Planctomycetota bacterium | reverse complement strand
CTGCTCACTACCTCTTTTTAGGCTTGCACGGTTATAGCGCATTAGTGCCATGGATTTGGACAGCCATCGTTCTCAACACAATTGCATTAATCATTTTATATTTACCTGCAGCACAACAATTGCGCTTTCTCAATGCAGCATGCGTAATGATGATTATCGGTATTTGGATCGAAAAAGGCATGGGACTTATTATTCCTGCATTTATTCCAACACCAATCGGTGAAATAGTTGAATACACACCGACATTAAATGAAACGTTAATTTGTTTTGGCATCTGGGCCTTTGGTTTGATGTGCTACACCATTTTCGTACGCATAACCATTCCTGTATTGGATGGTCGTCTCACTATTGACTCCAAAGATGTCACCCCACTTCCAGCCTCTGCCCCTGCTCAAGGAGAAGCATCATGAAACCCCTTCACCAGAGTTGGTATATCATACCACTCCTCTTCCTCTGTGCTTATGCACATGCGGCAATAATTGGCCCCTCTGAATTAAGTAGCCAATCTAAAAACTGCATCGAGTGTCATAAGAAAGAAAACCCGTCGCTGTATCAACAGTGGGGTAATTCAAAACATTTTCGCGGTAACGTCGGTTGCTACGAATGTCATAAAGCTGACAAAAGCGACAAAGATGCGTTTGAACATTATCAATCAACCATCTCAATTATTGTCAGCCCAAAAGACTGTGCGCGCTGTCACGAGAAAGAAGTAAAGGAATTTACCGAATCGCATCATAGTAAAGCAGGACGAATTTTGGGATCACTCGACAACGTACTTGCGGAAGTTGTTGAAGGTTCTGATTATTTAAAAACACCAGCATTTCCCAATGGTGTTTCGTCAGCTGCTGCGAACGGTTGCTGGCAATGCCACGGATCCCAAGTAAAAGTTTTACCTGATGGTAAATTAGACCCAGCAACGTGGCCAAACACCGGTATTGGTCGTATTAATCCTGACGGCTCTGAAGGTTCTTGCGTTGCTTGTCACTCACGTCACAGCTTCTCTGTTGAACAAGCACGCAATCCTGACAACTGCGGTAAATGCCACATGGGTCCTGACCACCCACAAAAAGAAGTCTATGAAGAGTCTAAGCACGGTATCGCCTTTAAAGCCAATAAACATAAAATGAATATGGACTCACCAAAATGGATTCCTGGTGAAGATTATTCAGCAGCACCGACCTGTGCGACCTGCCACATGTCAGCAACCAAAAAACAAGGTGTCACGCACGACGTTGGCATGCGCATTAGTTGGAATAATCGACCAGTTATGTCCATTCGCCCAGAAGTTTCCGATGCAAAAATGGGCTTAGCAGGCGCCAACGTTCCATGGCAAGTGCGTCGTGAAAATATGAAAGACGTTTGTACATCCTGTCATAGTAAGCCTTGGGTAAATAATTGGTACGTTCAATACGACAGCTTGATTGAACTGTACAATAAAAAATATGCCGAGCCTGGTAAGAAACTCTACGCCGCTGCTAAACCACTGTTAAAACCAGTTAAATTCGGTAATAAACTCGACTTTATTTGGTTCGAATTATGGCATCACGAAGGTCGTCGCGCACGTCATGGTGCTGCAATGATGGGTCCTGACTACACGCACTGGCATGGTACCTATGAAATCGCCAAGCACTTCTACGTTAAATATATACCTGAACTCGAGAAATTAATCGAAAAAGGTAAAAAATCTGAAGATCCGAAGAAACAAGCTGCTGCCGATAAACTGCAAAAGCTTCTAAACGAAACATTAGAACATAAAGACCACAAATGGTTTATTAACAAAATGGACCCTGGAGAAAAAGCAGCTCGTGAAAAAGCCGCTAAAGAATTCAAGGCCCGTTACTCTAAGTAACCATTTACCCAAGGAGAACTGTCATGCCAATTACGAGCTTAATTATCGGTACTGCACCTGGTGAAAGCGCCAATGTTGCTCAACAATTGGCTGACGTTCCTTATGTCACGATTACCGACGTCAAGGAAGACTCCATCATTGTCATTACCGACACACCACAAAGCGAAGACGATAAAACATGCTGGGATGCCTTTACCGGCATTCCAGGTGTTGTCTCTTCAGATGTTATTTATCACAACTTTGAAGATGTGGAGCAATAACCCATGTTAAATACACGCCGCGAATTTTTAAAACAGGTAGCACGTGCAAGTGCACTCGCTGCATTAAGTTCACAAATGGGTTTAGTCTACGCCATGGATCCGCCACTTGAGCAGGATGGCCTTTCATGGCAAAAAGCCCCATGTCGTTTTTGTGGTACTGGCTGTGGTACGATGGTCGGCACTAAGAATGGCCGCGTCATGGCGGTACAAGGCGACTTACAAAATCCAGTGAATAAAGGTTTATTGTGTGCCAAGGGATATCATGCAGGGGCTGCATTATATGGACGCGATCGATTAACCACGCCACTGATGCGTAAGGGCAATAAGCAAGTTCCCATTTCTTGGGACGAAGCCATCGACGCTATTGCTAAACAAATAGCCAAAGATCCAAGTAATTTCTCAATTTATGGATCTGGCCAATGGACTATTCCTGAAGGCTACACCGCTATGAAGTTTATTAAGGGTGGACTTGGCAATAATCACATTGATCCAAATGCACGTTTATGCATGGCTAGCGCGGTCGTTGGTTTTATTACGACCTTTGGTGTCGACGAACCAAGCGGCTGTTACGATGATTTAGACGAATGCGATACGGTTATCACCTGGGGTAATAACTGGGCCGAAATGCACCCGGTTTTATTCTCACGCGTAATGAATCGTCGCAACAATGGTGAAAAAATTAATTACATTGACCTTGCCACACGTCAAACACGTTCAACCAAAGCTGCCGACCATTATATGGAATTCGTGCCACAAACTGATCTAGCTATTGCCAACTGCATTTGCTATCAATTACTGGAAAAAGGCACTTACGACAAAGACTTCGTTGCCAAACACGTACGATTTAAGGACAACGAGAAAAAAGATTTAAGCATCGAAGAATACAAAGCGTTCCTTGCTGAATATAATATTGAAAATACCAGCAAGCTCTCAGGCCTAAGTAAAGAACAATTGAAATATCTTGGTGATATTTTTGGTGATAAAAACAAGAAAGTACTCTCACTTTGGTGTATGGGTATGAACCAACATACCCGCGGCACTTGGATCAATAACCTTGTTTACAACGTACACTTATTATCAGGTAAATTTGGTAAACCAGGCAGCACACCATTCTCGTTAACTGGACAGCCCAGTGCCTGTGGTACTTGCCGTGAAGTAGGCACGCTTGCTCACGCCCTTCCTGGTGGTCGCGTGGTTAAAAATGCTGAACATCGCAAACAAGTTGAAGATGTCTGGCAATGCAAACCTGGCAGCATAAATGCGAAACCTGGTTTCCACACTATATCCATGTTCGAAGCCTTTGCCAAAGGCGATTTAAGTAGCATGTGGGTGCAAGTAACCAACCCAGCTCAGTCGATTCCAAACCTACACAAAAATTTAGCTAACAGCGATAAGCGCTTTTTGGTAGTTTCTGATGTTTACCCAACTGTCACGACACGCTTAGCTAACATCGTTTTACCTTCTGCCTTATGGGTTGAGAAAAATGGTGTTGTTGGCAACTCAGAACGCCGCACCCAGCAGTGGTTTAAAATGGTCGATCCCCCAGGCGATGCACGTGACGATGTCTGGCAAATGCTCGCCGTTGCCCACAAATTGTATGAAATGGGCTTTGCGGGCATGAAAAACCGCAACGGTAAATTTCTGTTCCACATGGAAGATGAAAACGGGAAAGAAATTAAATCCTGGGATTGGAATGTTTATAAAACTATCAATACCGATAAAATATTATTCGATGAGTATCGCCAGTTAACCTTACTCAAACATAAAGACATCGCCCCATATGATGAGTACGTCAAAACGCGTGGCATGCGCTGGCCAGTTACCGAACAAAATGGACGTTGGGTTGAAACCAAACGTCGCTTTGTTGCCAATGACGACCCCTATGTCGCCGAAGGTCGTGATATTGATATCTACATGGCCAAGGCTGGTGATAAAAAAGCCATCGCCTGGGCCCGCCCTTACAATGCGCCACCTGAAGTGCCCGATGCAAAATTTCCATTCTGGCTATGTACAGGTCGCGTTATTGAGCACTGGCACACTGGAACCATGACTGGCCGTGTTAAAGAATTGAAACGAGCCATGCCACACGCCTACGTTGAATTACATCCTGAAGATGCACGCGAATTAGGCATAACAGATGGTGACATGGTGAAAATTAAATCTCGTCGAGGTTCTATTATCTTACCAGCTTGGGTTCTTGGTCGCGGTAAACCGGCAAAAGGTTCAGTTTTCGTTCCGTTCTTTGACGAGACCAAGTTAATTAATGAAGTAACACTGGATGCTTACTGTCCGATGTCCAAAGAACCAGATTATAAGAAGTGTGCGGTATTGGTGGAGAAAGCGTGATGAAACATTCGCTCTTTACCCTCAGTATATTAATAGTCCTGATTTATCTTGCACATTCGCTAGATAATTATTCGAATACACAGTCGGTATTTGTTGATGAGGAAGTCATTCCACAATTCAATCCACCTCCAGAAGACGAAGAAAAATCAGGCTTTGTATTCAGCGGATTAGAAACCAGGGAATCACGTCGCTCCTTTTATGGGGCACCTCCAGTTATTCCGCACCGCATCGGCAAAACTGATCGTGAATGTCTTAACTGCCATACTGAACCTAAAGAATTCATGGGTCACGTGAGCCCACCAAGCCCACATCCTGAATTAGTGAACTGCACCCAATGTCATGTCCGTGGCAATGGACCTGAAATATTCAAAAAGACCGTAACCATCAAAACCAATTGGCTTGCAATAACTGAACCCAAAATGGGTAGTCGAAATCACCCGTTTGCACCTCCAACAGTTCCACATCGTCTCCATATGCGTGATAATTGCGCTGCCTGCCATAATCAATCACATCCAAATACAGACATACGCGTTAATCACAGTCAACGTAAAAACTGTATGCAATGCCATGTTCCTGATTACGATCAGAGCATGAGCCCATTTAGTCATGAATTTACCGAATAAATCTCTAGGGAAGAAACCTGACATTGACGAGCGAAGTGGCCAGGAGTCACTACATGCTCACCTTATCGATAAAGCAAACGAAGCCCGTCTGCAATATGGGCCGTATTGGGATTTCACCCGTATCCAAGAAATGATGAAGGATCCTAAATGCGTGCGTTTTCCTGTAGAGATTAGATTTGATAGTAATGAATTACAATCTGGTGAATTCGCTTACATGAAACAACGTAACGAAAGTGATCCTAAGCAAGGATTCGAATTATACATTCATCCGCATTTCGAAGCCAACGATGAAGCCTTACCTTTATTAATCGCTTATCATATCGTTGTAGTCAATTATGGTGATATTGTTGATAGCCATGAAGCGGAAATCTATGGCAGCACGCTTATGAACATGGACCAAGAAGAATACTATCAGGCTGTTTGTGAATACGCCGATCAAATTCCAAAGTAGAGGATCATCATGTCACCGATGCAAATTACCGATAAAGATCTCCGTCAAGTAAGCCTAAGCGGTTTAATTAATCACATCGAAGAAACTCATCATGTCTATGTGCGCAGTGAATTACCACGATTGCATGAACTCGTAGAAAAAGTAAGCGCCGTACATTGTCTTAATCACCCTGAATTAGTCGAAGTGCGCGAAATATTTAGAAATGTAGTTGAAGAACTTGATGCACACATGCAAAAAGAAGAGCAAGTGCTTTTCCCAATAATCAAAGAAATTGAGTATGCCAAGCCTGGCAGCACCATGCCCAGTTTCCATTGTGGCAGTGTACAAAATCCAATGCGCGTCATGGAAGTCGAACACGATAGTGCCCAACAGGCCTTCGAGCGAATACGTTACTTGCTCAAGGACTATGAAATTCCGCAGGATACCTGCGCCTCCTATACGGAAATGCTCAATGGACTTGCTGATTTTGAAGCAGACCTCTTGCAGCACATTCATAAAGAAAACGATATCCTTTTCCCACAAGTTCTGGAAAAGGAAGGGAAGTTAATTCAAAAATGTTAATTTATTGTTCTCACGGGACCACAAGCATAGTATTAGCTAACTAGATTATGTCCTAGTCTTGGTATTAGTCTTACAGAAACTAAAACCAAGAGTTGCGAAGCAGCGGACTAAAATCAAGACTCATACTATTTTGCTAAATTCATATAAAGACACCTCTTTGGACTTAGTCTTCTGTTATTCCTCTGTGCTTTTGCCGACATACGCTTCCGGATCTGCTACAAATGACGCACGACAATTCGGACAACAAAAATAATACGTTTTATTAGCATGCACCGCCCGCGGTGTGGTCTCAGTCACACGCACATCCCTATTGCAAAAGACATCTTTATGCACCTCGTTAATGGCGGAACTCTGCGTGCCCGGTATAGCCTCAAGCGACTGCAAGTAGGTCACAAGTCTATCTAATTGCTCAGCATTCAAATAATCTTTATATGCAGGCATTAAAGCCACGTAGCCCTTCACCATTTTTGCATTCGGATTCTGAATGGACTCTCGGATATACGCCGCGTCGGCAATGACAGTTTGATTATCAGACAGGGTCACCGTTCGACCTGATAAACCCGCTAGTGTAGGTGCTAAATTATCGTGATCGTGACACGAGGCGCAGCGCAAATTATCGTATATTTGTTGACCACTCGAATCTAAAGCGACAGCTGGCACAAATTTGGTATTCGCACTCAATTTACCAACGTCTTTAACCAATCGATGCATGTCATCACCTACGCTCGCATAACGTCCGCGTAACATGCCTTTTTGATCGAACAGAAAAAAGGTGCTACTATGTGAAATGGGATCTGCTTTATTACCCGTGGCCTTAACCGATACTTGCAAGCGCTTAGTAATGTCCGCAAGCGATTCAGTTTGTGTCTGTAATAACAACCAACGTTGCTCTTGTGCATTCCAACTCTGCGCATATTTCGCTAAATCCGCAGTGGTATCATGCGCAGGGTCCACTGAAAAAGAGACAAAACGCACATTAGGATTTTTTATTTGGTTCTGTAGTATTACCATTTTAGACGTCATCATCGGACAGGCACTCGTACACTTTGTGAAAAAAAAGTTCGCTATCCACACATGTCCATATAGCGCATCTGTTGTTATTAATTCAGCGTGTTGATTATTTAAACTAAACTCAGGCGCATGCCAGATTAACGGTAAATCAGCGTCACCTTGGGGCTTAGTCACTTTTGCAATGAGTGTTAAAGTCGTGATCGCCAGCACTAAAAAAACGAGGCCGCCTATAATTCTCAATTTTTTGTTCATTGACCTCAAACTCCTCGTCCTTTCTGCTGGAGACGGTAGCGCCTCTCGTATGTAATCCAGTTAAGACTTACCTATTCTGGACTACAATCCTGTAGGGTAAGAGCGTTTGGCGTGGCGGGACAATGGGCCACACATAATCCACAACCAGTGCATACATCTTCTTTGATGCGGACGTTGCGACCGATAACTAAAATTGATTTGGTATGTGTGGGACAAAATAAATTACATTCATCGCACAGCGTACCGCGGGTGATCAAGCAAGCGTCTTGATGAAACTGAATCTTGGCCATGGCTGGCACATATTGAAAAAGTGACTCAGGATCCACGTCGTCCGGTTTGTCATCATTAAAATGCAAGGCTCCTGATGGGCAGGCTTGGACGCAATCCATCGTCTTGCACCAACGACAAGGTTTTTCTGCGGGATTCATGAACGGTGTTAATTCATGTTGGCCGTGCTCCGCACCATGAAAAACACCAATGGCATCATACGGGCAGGCATCGGCACAAGCATGGCAACGTTCACAAGTTTTAAGAAATCCTTCATCATCACGCAAGGCACCTGGTGGACGCAGTGGAATCGGCTCCTCCACTTCCTGTTTATCTTTATGCACCTCGCTAATGACCTTCGGCCCTAAACGAAATAACTGACGCCGTGAAAACTCCTTAGCCATGAATTACATACCTGTCCGCATAATCATAGGCTGAGAGATAAGCCACACGCTATAAATTGAATAGACGATCATTACTACTAACATCGGTATTAAACTGCGCAGGGCCTGCTTATGCTCAGCATACAAACGTTTCGCAATGCGGTCAGCAATCACCACTCCATAAATATGTCCGATGACAATAAATACAAGTTGCATCCACCACACCACGGTCATCGGCAACAAGGGATCATAGGTTTTGCTGGCCGTACTAAAAATATTCCAGCCCCAACCAAAAGGATCACTCAAAACGGGGATGATGTGCTGCGCTTCCATGAAAAAGTGCATGCTGTTATGTGCTAGATGATAAAACAACGCAACTGGTAACACCGCATAGGCATAGGCGATAAATATTTGCTTTGTTGAGTTTTCAGTACTACCGGACAGGGTGCGAGCCATCCTTGCAGATAACATGAAAATACCAATCGGAACAATTACCGCGACCAACATCAGGAATGTAAATAAAGGTATAGACGTCAAACCAAATTCTGCGCGCAGCCAATTATTTGTCGTGTCCCACATCGGTGTCATGGTAATGCCATGAAAACTGGTCAATGCCAACAGTGTAATCGCAAGAATAGCTTCATCAGCACGAAATTTAAATTTACTCATTAAATCTGTTGCTGGTGGACGTATATTAATGGTCATATTGTCATGCGGACAAGATCGAATGCATTCGGTACACATAGTACAGTAGGTATTTTCTTGTAACTTTGATGGAAACAAATTGGTCGGACAACCCACTGATTCGTCATTACCCTTGATACAATCTTTAGTCGTACAGGACTTACACGCATCGGTTGAGATACTGCGCACCTCTACCGGGGCAAATAAAGCATAGATACCGGTAATACGACCAACCAAACAGGCGTAACGACAAAAGCCGCGCCGATCGTAAAATAACGCTGCTAAAATCACCATGCTCACGAACATAGTTGCCAGTACTGCCGTGATCATTGGCGATTGAGTAATATCTAAGCCTAATTCTATCCAGGTGAGTAAAATAAATAATAGCAAAGCAGGAAAAATATTACGCATCCATTTTGGCCACGCACGATCTGAGCCGAGTGCTTTTTTGCGTGAAGAAAAAGAGAGACTCGTTATGAGACTGCTGAGCCCCTCCCACGGACAAATAGAGCAAAATGCAGTGCCAAAACCTAAGACCATAAAAATTAAAAGCGCCCACCACCAGGTCCACGTAATAATTGGACCAATATTCATTCCAGCACGCTGAGTACCCCAGAAACCAGCACCTATCACCAAAAGCATCGCTACAATAGAGGCACCCTGCAAAAGCATTGGGAAGTACTGCTTCTTCACCAAAGCCTTGAGAAAAGGCAGTGACAACACATTGAATCGCCAATAACGTGGGCGCTCAATCAATGCGTCGCGTTTTTTGCTCAAAAATAAATGCGACACAATGATGATGACCACCACACCAGCTATCGCCATCCACGCAGGGATACCAGCCATATGCAAAACACCATCACTATCGACTGCACAGCCAGGATACACCTCTACTAATTCGCCTAATTCTACATCTCCTTGCACAGAAGAGCGTAAGGCATCAACCATGTTATGCCTCTAATTCCTGCTCAGGATCACTACTTTCATGAGATTGACCTCGTTGCCGAGCATTCTCTTTCCGGTCCATACGCACACGTGTACGTCGTGAACCGACAGCTGCGATCACCACAGAAAAAACCATGATCAACGCGACCCATTTACCCCAGGCAATTTTTTGGGATGACAACACGAACGGTACCATAATTTCAGTTCCCTTGCCGTCTGCTAAGCGCACGCGCAAAGCATAATCACCATCATCACCTAAATTACGTTGGGTAGTATATATATTTTCTTCGACTGCTTGGTTTTTATGTTCTGAATAAACAATTTTATCGTCATCCATAATATCCATGTCAATTGCACCGGCATAGATACTGTTTTCACGTAAGTTAAAAATAACTAGATAAAAACAGACTTTATCGGGCATTTCTGCCTCACGTTTATCGATACCCTGGAAATCATAAATAACTAAAGAGCATTCGTAATCACCTGATTGACCCAAAAACTCATCCTGCGGAATTTGTGGGTAATTTTCGAAGTAATTAAAATGCGGTAAGCCCTTAAAATGATGCGCCGCTAATGGTGGCACTACTACCAACAGCAGAACCATCACCGAAACTACTGAACGTGATATCATTACGCTTATTAAATTCATCCTACACCTCACTCGCGACATCGGTATTAACCACAATACCAGACGAAGATACATCGATTGCTTTTTTTGTGCCAACACTCAAACATGAGGCTGGACAGACGCTCATGCATTCACCACATAAACTACAGTCACGGGTTTCATCTTTTTTCGGACTGACCATAAACGTACACACCTGTTCACAGCTATGGCAGTCATCAATACAGGCCGATGCATCACGGCGAATGCTCACCAATGGTTTAGCACCAATTACGCCCAGCAATCGACCCGTAGGGCAAATATGACGGCAGGTAAATTGATAACCTAATGCGAAATCTACAACTATAAAAAACAATATGCTAAACACTGCTACGTGCATAACGCCAAAAGTGATGGCATGAAAAATGGTCTGACCGACTGCGAAATAAGGCAAAATTAATGCCCAAATGCCGTGCGTCGTAACTAATGCCAACACCACACCTCCACACAGTACTCCCCAAGCAAAAAATCGATTCATTGGCAATTCAGGAAAATAGAAGAAACGTCCAAGCAAGCGGCGTAAACGACCAATCGTGAAAAATAACAATGAAGCCGGGCAGATATATGAACAAAATACTCGACCAAACAAAAGGGCCAAACTAAGGGGGATAAGTGCACCAATAAAAAATCCAAATGCCAATTGCCCGTTATTCAAAAAGACACTGGTCGCTGCAATTGGGTCTGTTATTTGAACCCCAAACAAACGAATTGACCACGTCATTCCTCCATTTGATTGCATGGCCGCAACTGGATCTCCGAAACAAGAGAAAAACCAATCCGACATGCGATAGAACGTGGCAACTAATTTGCCATCAGCCAATTCAACCAAACGGGCATTGTTATAACCGACCTTGTAATTTAAATAAATAGACCACGACGCTAACAATATAATAATAATCAACACGCATAAACGCGTAATGACCGACGCAAACATTAAATGCCAACCACGCAAACGATTACTCATGCTGCACAACTTTCACATTGTACATCATGTTGGGTAATCTTTATTGGCAGTGCCTCCTCCGGACACACGCTGTGACAGGCAAAACAATTATCACACTCTATGCCCAAAGCATCGGTCATAGGATGAAGCCCCATTGGGCAGGCTTTATTGCAATCACCGCAATCAGTACACTGTGCCTTTACACGTTGTATGCGAAATAAACGAAAACGTCCAAATAAACTATACAAGGCACCACCAGCACACATATAGCGACACCAAAATCGTTTACTGACAAATGTTTCAAACATAAGTAAAGCGAATAGAAACAATGAAACTCCACTCAAGGCCAAAGTCACGCCAAACCAGGCTTCTTCAGTAGCATTATCCATGAATGCATAGACAACCGCATGCAATTCTCGCAAAAATAACGCTGGTGGATAAAAATACCCAAGTAACGGCAATCCAACAATCAGACCAATAAATAAGCCGACTGTGAGCAACACATATTTATGCCAACGTTTGAATTTTATATCACGCAAGCGCCGACCACTCGCTTCTATTTTTACACGTATTTTATCACATAGATCAAACAATAATCCAGCTGGACAGATCCAAGAACAAAAAATGCGCCCGCAGCATATAGTTAATAACAACACACTTAAACCACCGGCCAGCAGCGGTAACACCATACTTTTACTCAGCACAGTTAACTCGGCCCAGGCAAGCATGTCCAACCATTCAATACCAAAAAGGCGCGCTGACCAAACATCGCCACTCGCCACCGCAATCGTATCACTGATATTCTGATTTTCTTGTGACGTTCCTTCTAGTGCATCGTCGCTTAAAAATCCTGAATGAGCAACGCCGTCCATCATGTGTATAATATAATGCTGAACATTAGCATAGTCTTCGTCGATAATGGCCTTCACATCGCCCATTGGCAAATGCGATAAATACCAAGTGAAAAATGGCATTATACACAGAGCTGCTAATATGAAGAGACGAACACTTAGGCGTATTTTTTGTATGTGTTTCAATAAGTAATTCATGCGCCCACCATTTCGATCGGTTCGACGCGTATGGCTTTATGCCCATCAGCTGGACACACCTCTTCACACTGTCCACAACCAGTACAAGCATCGTCATGCATGGTTGGACGTGTACGATAATCAATACTTATAGCTTTGTTTTTAATAGGGCAGGCCGTATGACAGACACCGCACACACCACTACCATTATGCGCCACACACAAGCGTTTATCTATTTTTGCAATGCCAATTTTTACGTCTTCTCTTTTCTCAACCGGAACTAAAGCACCTGAAGGACAGACATTGGTGCAGGCCAAACATAAAATACAGGCGTGTTCACTTGGAATAATAAATGGTGTGTGTGCTGCTACAGGTCCCTCATGTCCTTGTAATTGGATTGCTTGAGAAGGACACACATCAATGCAACGATGACAGCGAATACATTTTTCTAAAAAATTCGCTTCGTTTATGGAACCGGGAGGACGTAAGGCAATGCGTTTATCTAATTGTGGCGCTTCATTAAGACTTAAAGATAACAACGATAATCCACCACCAATACACACAACTGACGCAGCTATTTCACCCGAAGCCCTTAAAAAACTACGCCTTTCCATGACGCAATTCCTTGCTTTCAATTTCATGCGCTGGAATAATTCGGATAGCCTGTGGCATATGTATACACGACTGCTCGCATAAACCACAACCAACACATTTATCTTCGTGAATAGTTGGTTTTTCAAACAAACCGATAGTCATCGCTTCACCAGGCAGTGGACATGACCGATAACAGGCACCGCAGGTTCTACCATGATAGGAATAACACAAATCAGGTGACAAGACTGCCTTACCCATTGCAACTGCACGCATACCCTCTTTGGTCGCTGGCATTGGTGTTAATGCATCAGTTGGACATACCTGCGTACATGCCATACACAAAATACATGCTTTTGACCTGGCGATAATCATAGGCAATAAAAAGTTATCTGCGCCGTCCTCAAATCCCTGCATTTCTATGCAGTTATTCGGGCAAACATTTGCACACTGCGCACAACCAATACATAAACTTTTGAATTCTTTTTCAGATTTTGCACCTGGTGGTCTCAAGAAACGTTTAAGACGACCAGCTCCTGGTATTTTTGCCAACAACGGAATCAATGCTGGTAGCACTGCTCCAGCGATAAATCCCACAATCATATTACGGCGACTGAGCTTCATTGCCTGTCACATCCCTATCTTGGGATCCTATATTATGGATAAGTATATCTTTAAATCAAGTATTATGTAGCTAGTCAGTTTGACCCAAAAAAACGGCAGGTTTTAGCCACTTGACCAAAACCTGCCTCTCTCTCCACTAAGGAACACCCCTAGTTATATTTTTTCGATGCGACACTTACATTTCTTAAAGTCAGCTTGACCAGAAACCGGATCAAAGGCGCGATGCGTAGTGCCATTTGCCAACCACTTGTTTTTGGTTGGATCAGCCGAATCTGCCACAGATAAGTTCCATGGGCTAAACAAGAAGCCCTTAGGAACCGTGTTCCGCGCTGGCTTAACCACCGAATCCATGCCAACAGATACACGAGCCTCGACACTCCCTCGCAAGGTAGTCACCTTCACCCAATCACCATCTTTAATGCCAAGTTCAGCTGCATCTTCAGGATGCATTTCGACATACATTTCTGGCACCAATTTTTTAGTAGTACCAGCGCGTATGGTTTTTGCAGTATGGAAATGCTCATAGACCACACCAGTTGCCCACCAGAATGGGAACTTGTCTTTTGGACAGTCACCTATTTTCTTACCGAGATGGTCAAAATCTGGTAACTCCGGTGTAATACCAGCATCACGCGCTTTCACCAGCACATCGTAATTATCAATAGCAAAATAATTAGGGTCAGTACCAAGTTTAGCTAATTCATCAGTTAATTCTTTATAATTTGAATAATCTTGATGACACATATGCATGTGCATTTTACCGTCTTTGTGGCGGAAATGACCATAAGGCCGATCATCCCAGTCTTCTTCTTGTCCCATATAACGTCGCGGTGTACCACCACGCTTAGCGATTTTCGCATTTGGTGCTGGCCACTGAATGCCACGTAAGTCACGAATTTGCTGATACGGCGACTTACCCGTCTCCTTTTCAACATCCAAAAGACCACTCATATCTGAATCAGTACCTTTAGATGCCTTGAGGAAATCACGGAAGACTTCTTCTGGATCGTAAAATCCATTGGCTTTACGTTCGTACGGAACAATTTTCTTAGTATCGAGCCCTAATCTATCACCGATTAATTTCATTTTGTCGATAACCATATCCATATCAGGACGACATCCCTTGACTGGATTTTCAGTTCCATCACAAACGAAGAACCGACGCTCTGACTGAATATAGGTACCTCCAACCCATTCACCCCATGTTGCTGCAGGTAGAATAACATCGGAATAAAGATTATTCGGTGCATCTTTATATATTTCTTGAGACACAGTGAAGCATTTCGTCAATGCAGGACGAGCACAATTATAAGCATCTGGTAAATCAATATGTGTCGCATAAATCATAAACATCGCTTTAACATCGCCTTTAATAGCGCGTTCCATCATACCTACAGCCATACCTGGGTTTTCGGCAGAAGCCACTTTCTCCATATGTCCTGGTGGCAAACCCCAACATTGTTCAATATGGGCGCGATGTTTTTCATCTTTAATACTGACGTTAAACGGTAATCGACTCGTTAAACCACCTGTTAATCGTTCACCCATTGCATTTGGCTGGCCAGTCTGTGAATGCGGACCACAGCCTTTACGACCAATATTACCTGTTAATACCATTAAATTAACTAAACTAACGGTGTTGTTTTGGCCATGTAAATGTTGATTGTAACCGATACCCCAGGTGCTGAAAACACCGCCTTTGCCGTTTTTACGGCCTTTAATACTTGCTTCGGCCCAAAGTTTAGCGACCTCACGAATCTTCTCTGGAGCAATTTTCGTTCGATCAACCACGTCCTCCGGTTTATATCCTTTTTTCACTTCGGCGATGTATTCCTGCCAACCCTTCACATGCTCTTTCAGTAATTTATAATCAACAGCTTCTTCATATTCATTAAGAATAACCCAAGCAATCGCATTATGAATTGAAATATCACCATTAATGGTATCAAAATGATAGGAATTCTTAGGATTTATTTCTTCAAATCCTTGCACTGTTCCCGTTCGACGTGGATCTACACATAAGGTTGGAATATTATGCTTAGCTTTTGCGTCAGCGATACGCCAATAAAAAATTGGATGGGCACCACGCATATTGTGACCCCACAGACAGATCATGTCAGCTGATTCACAATCCTCATACGATGTTGGTGGTGTATCTGAGCCGAAGGTCTTGATATAACCGGTTACCGCTGAGGTCATACACATACGTGCGTTCGCTTCGATGGTATTCGAGCCCAACACACCTTTCATAAATAAATTTTCAAGGTACTGACCTTCGACAGTAAGCTGACCTGAACCGTAAAGGCCAACACAGTTACCACCATATTTCTTCACTAGGTGAGCAATCTTTTCAGCAATTAATTCTTCAGCTTCATCCCAAGTCGCTTCACGAAAATGCTCAGGCGCATAGGATCCCTTAGTTTTTGAAATATGTCCTGTTTCAGGATCAGACATATCTTTACGAATAAGTGGTTTTGTGAGTCGGTTGACATAGATCGCCTCAGCAGATGTCAGACCCTTAATACATTGTAGGCCTTTATTCGTTGGATGGTCTTTATCCGGAACAATATCTGTTATCCGACCGTTTTTGGTTTTAATAATTGTACCACAACCTACACCACAGTAGGGACAGGCAGATAATAAATCGGTTTTGGCCTTATCACCCTCTAGATCAATTGGTGGGTGATTATTTTCCAACTCAACACCTTCTGGATCTGGCACCTTCCATCCAGTAGTCGTGACGAGAGCACCAGCAGCTGCACCTGCAGCAACACCTGTTTTTAAGAAATGACGACGTCTCACGTAAAATCTCCTGGAGAGAGGGTTATTTTTTATTTAATGTACGTAAATAAACGATAATATTTTTAGCTTGTTGATCGGTTAAATTAGCAACGCCCTTTGGACCAATCATCGTACGCATAGCTGTTCCGATGCGTCCACGCTTCATAGTTTGGTAAATATAATCGTCACTCGCTACATCTAAGAAACTTGCTAAACCAATGCCTGTTCCTGGCACCCCGGCAAAATAGCCTTGGCCTTTATCACCGTGACAAGATGCACAATACGTTTTAAAATCTGCGCCACCTTGCTTAGCATCACCTTTATACTTTTTACTGTTATCAACAATTACTTTGCCTTTATAGGCACTGCGTAAGTACGAAACTATAGCATCTAATTGCTCACCTTTTAAATCGGGCCGCGGAATCATGGTTGTCATAGCGCGGCCTTTAATCACTGTATTTTTTATAAACTCATCACTAGCTAGTGAGAGGAAGTCTTTATTGCGAATGCTCGGTGCTAAACCGACCTTTCCTTGTCCTTCACTTTGATGGCACGGCGAACAGTGCATTAAAAATAACTGTTTACCTTTTTCGACATTCCTTAATTCATCAACTTCTACCGGAATTGGCTGCGGTTTTGATTGATGAATAAGCGCAAGATTGCTCGTGCCAGGAGGACTTGATGCACACGATGCTAAGCAGCACCATGCTGCGATTGATAAAATAAGACAGCATAAAGGTAAAAGAATCTGCCTATAGCTCAGCTTGGCTGCTCGCATTATTTGTCTCCATGTGCACAGACGGTCACCTTCTAGCGTAGACCTCATTCTTCCAATAAATAGATATCAATATCTTATTATATTAATTATGCATGATACGCATGGAAAGTCATTCAATTTTCTGATATTTGGATATAAGTATCTAGATTGTTAAACTAACAGTACTTAGGAGGAAAATTAGCCTAATTGATCTGATCAAGCTCGGAAACACCCTCAATGATGCGTTCACGAGCCATCGTAGCGAGCTCTTTCTCTGACAATGCTTCAACTTCTTCTACAGGGATTTCACCTAACACTTTAATTTTCAATGTATGCTTACCCATCATCAGCATTTTATTTTTGGGCAACGCTTCAGCAGTACCTGAAATAGCTATTAGTAAAACCGGTACCTTTGCCCGCTTGGCAATAGCAAACGCACCACCCTTGAAATCACTAACTTCACCATCTTTTGAACGCGTACCTTCTGGAAATAAAAATACTGAACTGCCCGATTCAATAGCTTTAATACAATCATTATACATCTGGCGCACACTACTGAGATTGCCGCGGCGTAAACCGATATAGCGATTTAAAAACATAGTCCAACCAACACAGGGCACCCAAAACATTTCGCGTTTCGACACCCACTTAAAATGCTTAAACACACAAAAAGAAATCATGATATCCAGTTGACTCTGATGGTTCGAAACCACCACGTAAGCTTTTTTGTTATCCCACTTATCGCGATCAAGAACCAATCCCTTCCAAAATGGAGAAGTAAATAAATACGTGCGTGCCCAAAAGGAGGTCATCCAATGTAAAACAGCTAAACGGCGATCAAAAGCGATGGTCAAAAACCAAGCAATGATATTTAAGCAAAAAAACAATGGTGCACTGACAAAAATAAAGGTCCAATACAGGAGTGCGATTAGTTTGCCCATAAGTGATTTGCTTGCCGCCCCAAGACAGCATGAACTCCCATTGACACCTACATAAGTGAGCACTTATGATCTTAAACAAGTCGTGTTTGGCAATGGGTTTGTGGCAGATATCTATGGCTAAGTTGGTTGAACCTCTTTAGGGCCTTCGCCCAGATGCATCACAATTTGCTGTTTACAATAAATAGCCAACTCTTGCGCTTCCATAGACGCGACTGTTTCCCTCGGAATTGGATCAAGAACAGTCAGTTCCAGCAGTGTACACCCATGAAAATTTAGACTATTTTTAGGTAGGGCTTCACTAGTACCACTGATAGCAATTGGCAAAATTGGCACCTTCGCTCGTTTTGCGATAGAAAAAGCTCCCGGTTTGAATTCGCCAGGTTCTGACGTTGCTGAACGGGTTCCCTCTGGGAAAATAAATACAGAAGAACCGCTAGCCAAGGTATCGATGCAATCCTGATACATGCGCCGCACGCTACTGAGCTGTCCCCGTCTTAATCTGATATAACGGTTGAGGTACATATTCCATCCGATGAACGGCACTAAAAACACTTCGGCCTTGGACACCCATTTAAAATGTTTTCTCAAACTAAAGCAGATCAATATATCTAGTTGGCTTTGATGATTGGAAACCACTAAATAGGCTTCATTTGATTTGAATTTATCACGATTGTGTACCTTGACGCGCCAAAAGGGGAAGATCCACACATAAAGCGCTCCCCAACAACAGGTTAATTGATGCAAGAGCGACAAACGACGATCAAAAAAAACCGTCAGGAACCAAACAACAAGACATACCAAAAAAAATGGAACTGAAGTAAGCGCCATAAAGCACAAAATACATACGCCAACAATGCGATTAATCATAATAGAGCACCCAAACAGACCTTTTTGTTCAATACTTAGCGACTGAATCTAAAAAGGGAAAGTATTTCCTAAAATAAATGTCTTGATTTCAAAAAGCTGAAGCAGTTGCATCAATCTTTTGCATGTCCACGCATGCTTGTCTTAGTCCCTTCGCTTTTTCGTTGACATACAATATCTAGTAGGTAACACCTTCTTCCCACAACAACATGTAGTGTTCATTTTTTTGCTCTAAACCCTCACCACCACCCCGCTTAGGAGCGTTTATGACCGTCAAAGAACTCCAGGACTACGTTTTCACCAGCAAATACTCTCGCTACATGCCAGAGCAAAAACGACGCGAGACCTTTGCTGAAGCCGCGCAACGAGTGGTGGATATGCACCGCGAACACTTCAAGCGCCGCAATGTGAACGTAGACGATCTCTTGGAGACGGTCCAAGACGCCATGCACAATCGTCTGGTCCTTGGTTCACAACGCGCTTTGCAATTTGGCGGTCATCCAATTTTAAATAAGCACGCGCGTATTTATAATTGCACTACTTCCTACTGCGATCGCCCTAAATTTTTCCAAGAAGCCCTGTGGCTTTTACTCTGCGGCTGTGGCGTTGGTTTCTCAGTCCAACCACATCACATTCAACGCTTGCCAAAAATTAGCCGACCAAGTGGCCACCATAAAGTGCACGTGGTTGAAGACTCTATCGAGGGCTGGGCTGACTCCCTCGGCATTTTATTATCAAGTTATTTCGATGCTGATCAGCCATTTGCTGAGTATGCTGATCAAACCGTTGAGTTCGATTATTCACAAATTCGTCCAAAAGGTGCAGAAATTTCCGGTGGCTGTGGTAAGGCACCCGGCCCTGAACCACTTGAGCGCAGCCTCGGATTAATTCGTTCATTAATCGAGCGCTGCATTGATGATGGCCAAGAGTATCTGCGCCCGATAGATGCCTATGACGTTCTCATGCATGCCTCTGACGCAGTTTTATCCGGTGGTGTACGCCGTAGTGCCACCATCTGTATGTTCTCGCCTAACGACCACGAAATGGCTCAAGCGAAAACCGGCAACTGGTTTATGGAAAACCCACAACGTGCACGTTCAAATAACTCGGCAATGTTAATTCGCAACGAAACCACCCGCGAACAATTCGACACGCTGATGACATCAGTGCGCGAATTTGGTGAGCCTGGCTTCGTATGGGCTGATGACCGCGACGTTACCTATAACCCATGTGTGGAAATTGGTTTGTACCCACAAATTGATGGTCGATCAGGTTGGGCCTTCTGTAATTTGTGTGAAATCAACATGGGCGGCATTAAAAACGAAGAAGAATTTGCCGTTGCCACGCGCGCGGCTGCCATCCTCGGTACCTTCCAAGCTGACTACACCGATTTCGACTATCTCGGTGAAACCAGTAAGCGCATCGCTCAACGCGAAGCACTCCTCGGTGTATCGATGACTGGGATGATGGAAAATCCTGAACTCGCTTTTGATCCTGATGTACAAAAGCGCATGGCTAAATTAATTCTCGACGTCAACGAAGAGACCGCTGAGCGCATCGGTATTAATCCTGCTGCACGCTGCACCTGCGTAAAACCTGCTGGTACCACCAGCTGCATCCTTGGCACCAGCTCGGGTATTCACCCACATCACGCGCGCCGTTATTTCCGTCGCGCCCAAGCCAACGAAGACGAGCCGATTGCGCAATACTTTAATCTGCACAACCCACATGCGGTTGAAAAATCAGTGTGGAACCCGAACGGTACTGATGTAGTGATCACCTTCTGCATCGAAGCCAACGAAAAAGCTAAAATCAAAAAAGAATTATCGGCTGTTGACCTGCTCGAGCACGTCAAACTCACTAAATCCAATTGGATTGACGCCGGTAAGCGCGATGACAAATGCGTGAAGCCATGGTTATCGCACAACGTATCCAACACGATTACCGTTCGCGACCACGAATGGGAAGAGATTGCTGATTATATCTTTGAAAATCGTGATTATTTTGCTGGTATTTCCTTGCTACCTGATGGTGGTGACCTCGATTACCCACAAGCACCTTTCGCAGAAGTGTGGACCTGCGATGAAATCGTCGCCAATTACGGTGTGGGCGCGATCATGTCTTCCGGCTTAATCGTCGACGGCATGAAAGTATTCGACGATAACTTGTGGGCAGCCTGCGACTGTACCCTTGGCCGTGGTGAAGATCTCGAGGCACCAGTAGACCCAAGCTTACCAAAACGCGTTTATGAAGCCATCTCAATGGTAAACGAAGGCAAGCGTGACTGGGTCCGCCGCGCACAAAAATTCGCCCGCAACTATTTCAACAATGATGTTCTCAAAATGACTCGTTGCTTGAAGCGTGTGCACAACTGTAAGTTGTGGGAAGACCTGCAACGCGAATACGTACAAGTGAACTACGAGTTGCTGCAAGAAGAGCGCGACAATACCACGCTCGAAGAAACTATTGCCTGCGCGGGCGGTAAGTGTGAGATCATTTAGTTGTTTTGGGGGGCTCTGGTCCACGGCAACATAAAGTTGCCTATTCTCAGGCCAAAAAGCACGCCCGTGCTTTTTTAAATGCTTCGCATTTACCTGATTCACCTCAAGCCCCCCGCTCTCTTTGCACGGTTCTCGATGCGGCCTGACCGTGCAAGCCGCATCGAAATCTTCACTCATTTTCTCCGCTTAAAGCTCCGAAAATTCCCTCGCAAGTAGCTCGGACCGTTCATCGGCGTTCGCCGCTCGCAGAAGCTAGCGTAAATGAAAAGAGTTCTCATTTAAATGCGCTTGCGATTATCAAACACTGGTTCAAGTTTTGAACCAGTGTTTTTTAATCCATATCGAAAATATCTTGAGCAACGCTTTCCAGGTAAACACATTCGTAAGCTGTGCTTAAATGCAGGTTTCTCCTGTCCAAATATTAATGCTCAATCAAGTGGTTGCACTTATTGCAACAACGACGGCTTTGCACCGCGCTTGCGCTCGCACAATGATTTAATGGATCAATGGGATCGCGGACGCCTTGCTTTGCGCCGTCGTCATGGCGAGGTCGATGGATTCATTGCGTATTATCAAGCATTTTCCAACACCTATGCACCACTCGATCAATTACGAAGTATTTACGCAGACTTACCCTATTCATTACCCGAATGTGTTGGTGCAAGTATTTCTACTAGGCCAGATTGCTTAGAACAGGACATTATTGATTTTCTTGACCAATTGGGCCAAGACTGTTTTCTGACAGTCGAAATTGGCTTGCAGAGTGATCGCGATCACGTTCTCAAACGCATTAACCGTGGCCATGACGTTGCTTGTTTTCATGATGCAATTAAGCGTTGTGCCTATAAATCATTTGATTTATGTGTGCATTTTATGATCGGCTTACCTGATGAAGGTGATGATGTCGGTAAACGCCTGGGACAGCTCGCCGCCTCATTACCCATTCGCTCGGTGAAGTTGCATAATTTACATATTATGAAAAACACACCCTACGAACGCGCATTTAAGAATGGTGATATCACTGCCCCTAGCGAAGCATGGTATTTGCAACAAGCAGGAGCTTTTATTCGAGAACTTCGCATAGATCAATATATCCAACGTATTATTGCCGATGCCCCATCAGATATTTTGGTCAGCGGAGACTGGTGTCATAACAAACAATTATTTCTCAATAAATTGCAAAAACAGCTTAACGCGTAGCTGCAACATTAATAACGCGCTGGACTACATCAGGATCAGCATCATACGGCAATAAGGCACCAACGGATACATTAGGCCAATCTTTGGCTACTACATAAACGCGTTCAAATTCTGCTAATGCTTCATTTTTACAACCAGGTAAAAATACCGACGGATTCATATTGATCCGTACATGTTGTTTACGCTTAGCAACATCTTGCATAAACAATGCCTGATCTGTTTCGACTGGGCAAATAATATAATCACATGGCAAGGCACATATTGCTGCGACAATTGGCTGGGTATTACCACCAATAATCAGTTGCGAAGTGCACGCACAGACCTCCAAAATACGCTTCAATACTGGTTGCACATAATTGGTAAATAAATCTGGCGATAACAATGGTGGTGTCACTGAGGATTCAAAAAGGCTGATGCCGAAGCCCTTCGCATTAGCTTCCTGCACAACCTTTATTTGTTGATCGGCCAAATGATTTAATACATGAACGCTGTCTTCTGGCTCAGTAAATAATTCACAAATCATATTCTCCATACCAATTAAATGGCAAGCAATGGTAAACGGACCTGAAATAGGTATTTTAATATCCAAATTAGGAAAGGCCTGCCGCAACAGATGCGCGGCTGAAAAAATCATTGGCAGGCGTCCATCACGTTTCGGATTAAGATTTAACGATAATAATTCATCCGTTTCAACAAAAAGCGGATCGCCAGCAACTGGCACACTACCCGATTCGCCACGTAAGATTTCGCACCCATAGGCCTCAATTTCAATATTATAAATATCAAGACCAACTACAGAGCATAAATACTGATAACGTTCAATCGCAGCTGACTGGGCTTGACACAATAACTCCGCATTACGTGAGACATCCCACGGATCCTGACTAATTAATGCAGCTGCATGTTCATAGGCTATTGCTTCAAACTTCATACTGTATCCACACCAAGTTCCCGTTGTACACCTAACTCCTTAGCCATAAAATAAAGATCCGCGGCTTCTTCGAAGCTCGGTGATTGGATCCCTATTAATAAACCACGTCGGTCCAAAGAATGGATTGATGTTTCGATGTCTACTGTGCTTTGCGGAATTTCCCAGCTACCAAAGCTTAATGGAATATTTCGCTGCTGGATGTGCTGCGCCACGGCAATGCGTTGTTCTAATCCTGGTCCATTCGGATCATTACCAAATTCAATCGCTGAAATATGCGGAATATCGGTAACACCGCTTAGACATTTATAACCTGCGCTGTGTGTATGAAAGAGACTGTAATCCAACGAAGACAAGACTAACTCATCAACGTCCAATAAAAATTCACGATAATGCTCCTCACCGATGAGCGCAAAAAAATCCTCGGTAAATAGAATATTGTTGCCTGGCATCCACATATTAAATGCATTAACCATGCCATCTTCCAAACCAGCCTCGTGCATTAATCGACACTCGTAGGCAATCATATCTTTCAAAAATTCAGCTGCTTCTAGTGCTTTTTCTTTAACTAATTCAGGTTCTTCATAAAGGGCAATAGCCAAAACTTCAGAACCAACGAAACCACACAAAATATCAAAGGATCCGGTATAATCGTTTGTCGCAGGTAAAAATGTGTCCCACGACCAATTGTCTAATAATGGTTCTAAGCGCTCTTGAAATTTTGCGTATAAAGGATGATTTGGATCAAAGCGGTTTATATGAATATCGGCAATTTCATCGACTTCATGTATCGACCAAGACGTGTGTTCGTCATAACTAAATCCAGCACCAGCAACAGCCGGCGTAAATGCAGGAGCAAAATTTGGACGCATACTAATCATACAATCAGTGGGGAACACTGCCATACATTCTGCATTACGTAAACTGCGCTCCAAAATATCCTTGGGACTTACGTCAAGGTCTAGTCCCCCATACGGCACAGGGCGGCAACAAAACACATTGACCAATAATTCTTCGTTTTGACGTTGAAACCATTGTTCGTGCAATTGAGCACGTTGGCGTAGGTCATGATTAAAAAACATCAGCTATACTCCTAGCCAATATCGTATCACCAATTCCTTACTATATCTTAGCCTTCCTTGTCTCGAAGTTTTCATTTTTTGTTCTAGGCCGAAACAATATGTTCAGATTGATGTTCATGCTCGCCGCGAAATACATGTGAAACCGTGTGCATAGCACCCATATTCCCCAATGGTGACTCAGCGCACAATATAAAATCGACTGGTGATCCAGAACGCAACATGTGCAATGGTGAATTCCAACGTTTTCGTGGCAAGGTAGTCGCCGCATAGAGTATCGATTCATCACTCATGCCAGCTTGTGATAAAAATTCTAACTCATTAATGAGACCGCGACCATGTGGCACACCATGCGAACCAGCATCACTGCCCGGAACTACTTCAACACCAAAACGCGCTGCCTTATTGATATGCTCAAAATGCGAATCGAGAATGGATTTCAGTCCATCTACCGATGCCTGATTCCAGCCCACCCATTCTGGTTCAGCCCATTGAAAATGCACTGGTGAAAAAGTCGGCACCCAAGCAATATTTTTATCGGCCATTAATTGTAAACATTCATCATCCATAAAGAAACCATGCTCAATTGAATCGACACCAGCCTCAATAGCCATGTGCAAACCCTGCAAACCACTACAATGCGCATAAGTCTGCAATTGTCGCTCATGGGCTAACGAGCATAATAAATGTAATTCTTGTAAGCTAAATTGTGGATCACCTTTCACGACTGCATGTTCAAAATCAATAATACCGGTTAATAATATTTTTATATCATTGGCATGTGTAGCCACTTGTTCAAAGACAGCGCGAATCGTCTCTTCGCATTCCACCTCACGTGCCATGAAACTACCATAACGGCCTTTTTTACGAATCGCTGCACCAGGCGCACGTATGATCGGTAAATGCCAAGCATCTTCGTGCAATTGTCTTAATTCTAAATTAATTCCGTGCTTATCACCTGCATCACGCACCAAGGTTATACCCGCGTCCATACTGTGCTCTAAATTTTTCTGGGCGACTTCTAACATTTCTTCGCGCGGCAACTTCAAATGTACCTTACGCTTTTCAGTATCATTTTCATGACCATCTAAAAATAGATGAGCGTGCGCCTCAACCAAACCCGGCATCGCAAACGCCGCCCGATAGGTCGGCACCTGACGATACGCTTCTAATACAGTTCCTGGATTTGCTTCTGCATCGCCTAATTCAATATCAGCTATATGTCCCTTATTAACACAAATACTGTACGGCCCTTTATGATGGACATGTTCGCCATCAAAATAGGAATCGACAATGCATACATATTTAGTCATCATCATCCTCATCTAAATATAATTCCTGAATAGTCATGACAGTCTCAAAACCACCGGCCTCGATCGCTTCATCAAATTTTGCTTGAACGAATTCATCATCAGCAAGAACTTCATATTTCCGTCCAGGCGTGCCGATAATGTAGTCCATGCCATATGGCACCGTTCTATTTAAAAAAGATGATTCAATACGTGCTTTAATTGGTCGACCATCAAGGCCCTTCGGCGGTAACATAATACTGATGTTCGACAAACCGACCGACATATGTAATCCTTTTAAATCCGGATCGTCACCGATAAGGCGAATACCATCGATAGCCATTTTTGTTAAACCTTCGGTGTCGGCACCAACAGGACCGATCGACACATCGATAAACAAGTCATCCATATCAAAATTATTTTCATCACTCATGACCCGCTTGACCATACGCTGGGTTGTTTCATGCACCTCTTGTGCTGTTTTGTTGGCTACTTTTTCACCACCCTCGTCGCGCTCGGATGCCATTAAAAATAGTTTAAACGGTTTGATCTTTTGTAATTCAAGCATGTCCCAGCGCAATTCCGACAGCGAATTAACAATAGGTTTCTTACCACCTGCTTTTTCCTCATCGTAAGCTTTTAAACAATGCTCTTGCACTTCTACATTTGGAAAATCAAGTGATAATGGGACACTAACCACTGCCTGTACGGCTTCGATGACCTCAACCATAAATGCTGGATCGTTTAATGCTCGTTCGCCAACATTAATATTTAAATACTCAGCCCCTTTATTCACTTGCTTCACAGCAAGTTCCTGAATGCCTTTAATATCTTCCTTATCAAATAATTCCTTGGTCGAATGAAAACCCGGGTTTATGCGTTCACCTATAATATGTAATCCAGGATAAGACACGTTTACTCCTTCAGGGTAAATGGGTTAATAACTTCGGGTAAAACACTGTGATCACTGCCAAAAAGCATCAGATGTACACCAGAAACACCTTCACAATTTTTTAATGCCTCAATCATTTCCTGTGCTATCTCAATACCTGTTTGGCGGATGTCTTTGGACGCTTCAATACGTTGGCGTAGATGTTCTGGACAATAGACCCCAGGAACTTGCGGAATCATCTCAAAAGCCTGCTTCGAAGTAATTACTGGAATGCCGGCCAGCATATATACTTGCTTATCCAAGCCCTCTTCCACAAATCGCTGCATGAACTGCTTAAACGCACATAAATCGAAAATTAATTGTGTCTCAATAAAGTCTGCACCAGCAGCAATTTTCTGCTTAAGCCGTCGAATTGGTACGTATTCCGGTTTAGTAAAAGGATTGATGGCAGCCCCGATAAAACATTTTGGATGCGACTTCATTGATTCACCAGTAAAGCGCACTTCACCTTTTTCTCGCAGATATCGCGCCTCATAAATCATCAACGAACTATCCATATCAAAAACTTGTTTGATTTTCGGCGAACCCTTATACGAATCACCAGTCAAACACAGGCAATTATGCACACCATTGATATGATTATTAATTAATTCGGAAACAAATGAGGTCTTAGTATGATCACGACACGTTGCTTGGGCGATGGGCTCTATACCTAGCTTAATCAACTCAGCAGCGGCCAACGGCGAAGGCAGCGACGGTTTACCGTTCAGATAAGCGGTTACATTAACTGCATCAAAGTGCTGATCTATTTCTTCTGCATGGCGTTTAAAACGCTTGAGACTAGCTGAACGCGGAGAGCGAATTTCGCAAGTAAAGATAAAATCTTTTTCAAGCAGAGCCCGTTCCAAACGCGATTGTGTTTGTGGCTCATTAAGCTGCGGCGCTTTGATAAACTCTAGATATTCTAAAGGTTGCCGGCCATATTTATCTGAACCATTCAGCATATTTAAATAGGATGAGGTATTAAACAACGCGCTATCTGGTGATGGCAGTAGATCGGGACAGTCGGTTTCTGTTTTTTTATACTGTTTTTTATGAATACGGCACCACACACATTGTCTATCAGGATAGACCTCGCATTTTTCATCCAAAGTCCCCCCACAGGGTCCATTACGCAAACCCTTAGGGCAGGACATCGGACAAATTAAATTGGTTTTTTGAAGCACACATTGTCCACAAGCATGACAATCAAACATCATGCCTTTGCCAAAGGCCTCTACACGGGCAATTAATTTCTCAAACATCGGTGCCCCCCTTTTTTTGGTAGGCAAACATCAAACCCATCACGCTATAAACAGGCGACAAACAGCCACTTTCCATAACTTGAATTTGTTTGAGTTCAGGCATCAAGCCCAATAAATCACTGACATAGGTCGGTGACCAATAGCTACGATGTTCTTCATCATCAATTAAGCATGGATTGTCATCTTCTTCAGTACTTTTCAGCAAAATTGCTGAGCGTTTCATGACATAGCCAGGCTCACGCGTGACAAATTGCTTAAATATGTCTCGACCGAGCATAAATAATACTTCTTTACTGATGAGATGTTGAAATTGATGTACGATATAATCTTGCTTCAAATAATGGAGTGCTTCCTGACTATCGTAGCCCAACGTAAATCCATAGGTATAACATTTCTGTGCCTCGCGCACATCGAATTGTAGTGCTTGTGCAGGAAACACGACATCCTCACCAAGGTGTATATATCCATCCTTCCAGATAAACGACACCTCGTTACACACCTGCTCGATCTTTAATAAATCCAACACACATGCTTCGGCATCAGCCAAACACTCATCTATTTCATCGATAGCCTCACCAAGTCGCTCTTTACAACGACGCATGACTACCGATTTTTCCAAGCGTTTCTTCGCCTGTTCCATCAAAAGCGACACTTTCGTTCGTTGAATCACGATGCCTCCACTTTTACTTGACGGGCTTGCATTAACGATTGATGCTTGTGTATAGTCTCCTCAAAATTCTCTGCATCTAAATTTGGAATAACTAAGGCATCGACATAATTATCTTCAAAACTCGGTACTAAATTCAACTCTATAACCTCAGGCGCATTGATAAGATCGTGCATATCATCCAAGGCCTGGGAATGAATTAAAGCATGATAGGCTCCAGCAAGCGACGCATTGCCAACTACTTCTATTTTTTCCAATGGTAATGATGGTATCATTCCCAAATGTATCGCATGCTGTTTGGAAATATGTTTGGCAAATCCACCAGCTAATATCAACTTATCTAAGTCCGCAACACTTTTGCCTGCATGTTCCAATAAAGTGACAATACCTGAATAAATAGCAGCTTTTGCCTGTAGAATAACAGAAATATCAGCCTCAGAAATAACTATATTTTCAACTTCCGATGTTTTATCTTCAATAGAGCAAATCGTACACGCCAATGAATCCCGGCAAAAATCATGATTAACACAGAGTCGATCGCATTCAGTTAATCCATCAACACTCATATGGCCGAATGGATCAATAAATCCATTTAAATAGCCACTAGCAATAAAATCAATATATGCAGAACCACAAATGCCATTAGCTGGTACATCACCAATGACTTTAATATCTAAATCACCATTTTCCTGCCATACAATTGACTCGATCGCTCCTGGGGCCGCTCGACACCCAAATACCACACCCGAGCCTTCAAAGGCAGGTCCAGCTGGTGTTGAACAGACATACATCTTCCCCTCGTCAACCAAAACCATTTCACCATTGGTACCAATATCGACCAATAAGCATGTTTGTGTTTCTCTATGAATCTGAGAAACATACATACCGGCACTAATATCACCGCCGACATAGGCAGAAATTGCTGGTGCCACATGAACACCTGCAAGTTTTGCCATGCGTAAATGCAAGTCCTTTGCTATAATACCTGTCGGATCCTTGCATAATGGTTGAAAAGGAATTGCTCCCATCGAACTCGGGTCTAGGGCTAAAAGCAAATGCGTCATAACTGTGTTACCAGCACAGGTTGCCACAAAAATATCTGATGCATCTATATTAATCTCATCGCATAAATTATTGATTAATGGATTGATGGTTTCATCTATTAATAAAGTCTGCAATTGTTGAACAGCTAAGTCATCCCGACAAAATGCTATGCGCGATGATACATCATCGGCCAAACGCATTTGCTGGTTATACGCTGATTGCCGTGCTAAAATGTCACCACTACGTAAATCGACAATCATTGCAACAACCGTTGTTGTCCCGATATCAACTGCCAAACCATAGTAAGCATTATTCTTCGATGCAACTTGGACACCAACCGCTCGTTGATCTATTTTGTCAATGTACAGCACCAAATGTGCATCATCGTGTAAACAGCCGTAAACTTGATTCAATAATTGCGCATCAATACGAATGGATTGCAATGATTCCGGCAAAGCATCACGCATTTGTTGCAACAGACAGCGATGATCTTCTAAATCTATTTGTGGTAAATAAATTGGCTGAGACAAAATCAGTGATTCGATATGATCTAAATCAAAAGTGAATTCATCGCTAATTTTACCTTGAGCGCGAATCATCGAACTCAACGGCACTTCTATATGCAGATCATCAGCCACATAAGCTTGACAAGCCAATACCGGACGTTTTTCCTGCTCATTATGATTGACCAAAACACGACACGCACCACAGGTACCACGCCCGCGACAACGCATATCCAAACGTACTCCATTATCGACCAATGCTTTGCTTAATAAAACATCTTGCGCGACTTCCACGTGTTTGTCTACGGGACCGGTTTTAATGTGAATAGTATAATCGCGCTGCATAGGTCTCTTACTGTTAAGTTGTATTCATGAGGGCGCCTGCTTTATGCGCATACTCAGTAAATAATTCCATGTATAATTTATAATCGTCATAACTCACTGCCGGTGGTGTTTGATGATCGCAACTTGGAATAAAGCGACCCTTGGATGCTGCAGGGAGCAAACGCTCAAACTCCTGGCGCATCCGCTCCTCACCTTTGTCCATAGTGAGTTTATCAAAATGTCCAACAAAACACATATCTGGACTGATTGATTGTAATGCATCAATATCCACGCCGGCCTGACGTTCTAATGGCAAAATCCCTTCAACACCTGCTGCTTCAAACCACGGCAAGGCTTCGGTAATATCACCATCTGAATCAACAATAACTTTTATTCCCTTCTTTTTTAAATGTGGAACAACACGCTGATAATACGGTAACATAAATTCATTAAACATATCCTCAGACAACATCGGTCCATTATTATAGCTCATATCCTCGGCAAAGGTCATGAAATCAGGCGTGCAGACTTCACAAATAGTGTCGATGGTACTGATCATCCAATTTGCTAATTCATCATTCATGCGATGCATCAATTCCGGTTCATCGTAAAAAGCGAGTAAGTGATTCTCGATACCGAAGATTGTGCGCGGAAACCAAAAAAACCCGTCCAATGAAAACCACAAGAGCACATCATCGCGCTGCTCGCGTTTTTCTGCCCACTGTGCCCATTTTTGTTTATCGACAGGCCAATTAAATAAATGTTGGTGAATATTTTCATAATTATATCCACGCTCATCGTTAATAATTGGACCACCGTGATATAAAGCACCAGGGCATTCCCAATGACGTGGACGTAACCAATCCTGATACCACAATTCCAGTCCAAAATGTTCGCAGATATCATATCTATCCGTTAAATCTTTCGGTAAGCCCTGCTGATGCCAATTAACGACGGTTTGATCTTGCCACCATGCCGCCCATTCAACTAAGGGTAATCGATCAAATGGACGGCCTTCCATTATCGCATGGAATCGTTGGCTTGCATTCATTGTTGTTATCGCATTCATAGCATGCGCTCCTTGTGTATATTATATCACCTCAGAGCGCTGCGTTAATTACTGCAAGACAGTAATTAACTAGCGATACCGAGGCACTCCGTTACTGCATTCACAGCACCATTAGCATCATTAGCGAATCCGTCCGCACCTATTTCTTCAGCATAAGCTTGCGTCACCGGCGCACCGCCAATAAGAATTTTAACATCATCCTTAGTAGCAAAATGTTCGACAACTTCTTTCATGTATGGCATGGTTGTTGTTAAGAGGGCGCTACAGCATACCGCACTTGCACCGTCGTTAACGGCCTCTTCGAATTTTTGCACATCACAATCAGTGCCAACATCGATAACCTCAAAACCCGCACCCTTAAGCATAATAACGACAAGGTTTTTACCGATGTCATGTAAGTCACCCTTGACTGTACCTACTGCAACTTTTGCAATTGGCTCATGGCCTTTTGCTGCCAGGACTGGTTCTAAAATATCGAGACCGGTTTGCATGGCGCGTGCGGCAATCAACATTTCAGGGACATAAGCTTCATTGCGAGAGAACCGATCACCGATTTCTTTCATCGCTGGAATCATGGACTCCATTAATAATTCCTCGACGTCCGCAGCATCCGCGACCGCCTGTTCAGCTATCGCTTGAACAATTTTGCGCTTACCTTTGAGTATGGCGTTGTAGAGTTCTTCGTTTTGTGCCATGGTTTTCCTTCCATTATGAAAAATGGGTTTTGGTAATCTGTAAAAATAATCCTGAAAAGTGCAAAAATCGTACTATTTTATCCTGCTTAATTCCTTCACTTGCATTGTCGGCGAAATAGAAGTACAATCGATACCTTTAACAGGATCTATATATCCATATATCTACAGGATGCCAGCCCAAAATGTCCTCTTTTAGCGCCCCACGCGAGCGTTACCTCGGCCTCCTCGACGGACAAGTGGTCGACCAAGTGCCTCGCATACCAATAGTTATGCAGTTTGCCGCTGAATACATTGGCTCTAACTACGGGTCATTTACGCAGGACTATAAAATCCTGTGTGAGGCCAATCGGCGTTGTGCAGAGGACTTCGGCTTCGAGCAACTCAGTGCTATCTCCGACCCCTACCGTGAATGCCATGGCTTCGGTGCAGACATTGAATTTATACCCGATGCTGGTGCCGTCTGTCGACGCGCTCCCCTCGAAGAAGATCCTGATTTTCAACATTTATTAGAACCAGATCCACAACATTCGGAACGGATGAAAGATCGCGTGGCGGCAATTTGCGAATATGCCAAACACAACCTACATACGCATTCCATAATGGGCTGGGTTGAAGGACCAGCCGCGGAAGCTGCTGATTTACGCGGCATAAGTAATTTTATGTTCGATTTAATTGATGATGAAGATTATGCCTGCGAATTAATGGATCGTTGTGTTGATTGTGCTATTGAATTTGCTGAAGCACAAATCTATGCCGGGGCGGATACCATTGGTATTGGAGACGCTATTGCGAGCCAAGTGTCTTTTGATCTCTATGAAGAATTCATTCTGCCACGTGAACAGAAACTCGTTGATGCGATTAAAAATATGGGCGCCTACGTGCGCTTACATATTTGTGGTAATACTACCCACATTCTTCCTGGTATTGCACGTTTAAATATCGATATTCTCGACATTGATCATTTAGTCGATTTAGCTGAAGCTCGTCAAATCGTTGGTCCAGGAATTATTCTCGCAGGAAATTTAGATCCCGTATCCAGCATACTCGATGGCGATCCTGATTCTATTGCATCTGCAATACAATGCTGTGCACAAACAGCTGGACCACGTTTTATGGTTGCAGCTGGCTGTGAAATTCCAAGCAAAACAAATAACTGCAATTTACATGCCCTGTGTAAACCGTTGAACGTATTGGAGAAACCATGAGTCGCGTTGAAATTCACATGTGCCCAGAAACAGGCATATGTTCGTTATTAAAAGCTAATGGTGAAAAAGTTGATTTAGCACCCGATGATGTCGATGAATTACGTGAAGCATCAGGCAATCCGCAAGCCATCAAAGGTGTCATTGCTGATTTCGATAAAAACTTCAGTGAGCAACTCGACGATGCCGATCTTCAATTTCTCAGTGATAAAATTAAATAATTAGCGACAGTCGCTTGGTCGCTTTCCAGTAAAACGCTTGAACATGGTCGAAAAATGTTGCGAACTTGGAAATCCATATCGCAAGGCAATCTCAGTTATGCTATCACTAGAATCAGCAAGATCGTGAGCTGCAGCTTCTATTTTCTTACGCAGCACAAATTCATACGGAGACAAACCCACCTCGCGTCGAAAGCGCAGTTTAAATTGGGATATAGATAAATCTGCCTGTTCAGCTAATTCACTAACACGCAACAACTCTTGAACATTGCGTTGAATATAGCCAACACTGTCTTGAATAACTTGACTTGGCTCAATTGCAGCATTGGCATGTGAGGCATCAACTAAGCTAAGCACATAACGTAACAGCAACATGCTTGCTCGTTGTTGTTTTAATAAGCCTTCATTGCACAGACATGCTAGCAGTTCTTCCAAAAGCGGCTTCGTTCCTGTCGGCGCGGGGAAAATGCGTCTGGGTAATTGATTTAATTCAGCTGCAAGCTCACGACCGGGCTTTTGTTGTAAGCCTAAAAAATGTTTTGGAGGCCTTCGCGTTTGTATACACATCCAAAACAATATGCCGCGTTCCTGTGGCCGTCCCAAGGTGTCATGCTCCTCACCTGGGAAAACAATATACACATCCCCTCCACGCAGATCATAGACCTCACCACCAACTTGATAACATTGCGAACCACGAGCGAGAAAACAGATTTCCATACAATCACCATGCTCGTGGGCCAACAACGGCGCATCCGCCCTTTTATAATTGTAATAACCAAATTGACGTAGGCCGGGTACCGTGCGATGGCAGTCGTGCAAATCGACACGGCGTTTTTCTTGGTCGTTATTATATTTAACCATGTACGTTATCGTATTATAAGCGTATGACGGAAGCAATCACAAATGCGCAAGCCTATACTCAAGACTAGGAGAAGCCCATGAACTCATATGAAATAATGAAAGCAGCCATTAATCGAAAAACGCCCACACGCTTACCAATTTGCTTTGATAGCCTGGGCATTAGCGATCGTCATTGGGTGGGAGCTAATCTGAGTGTGCAATGTGCTGGTAACGCAGACAATGAAGATGTTTGGGGATGCATTTGGGACCAAACTGAAATGAAAAACATGGGGCAGGTTAAAGTGCATCCTTTCGAACACAGCGGTATTCCCGAAGATTTATCACAAACAAAATTTCCTGATTACAATGACAATAAACTCTATACCCACGTTGAACAACAAATAATCGCAGGAGAACAAGCCGGTAAATATATTAACGCTGGTATTTTTATGGTGCTCTTTGAGCGCATGCATTCCTTATTTGGATTTGAAAATTCACTTATTGGTCTCGTGGATGAAGATGAACAACATGACATGGGCCGCCTCGCTGATCACATTGTTGACGTTCATCTGTGTTATATTGAGAATCTTCACCGGCGTTATCCTGGACGCATCCATTCAATCAGCATGACTGATGACTTTGGCACCCAACAAGCTGCTTATGTATCAAGTGAATTTTGGATGGAATTCTTCTTCCCACGCTACAAAAGGCTCTTTGATGCCATGCATGATTGTGGCTATGACGTCTGGGTGCATTCCTGTGGTAAAGTAAATGAAATTGTTGAATGTTATATTCAAGCTGGTGTCGATGTGGTGAATTTGCAACAACCTCGTGCGCTTGGTATTGCAGAAATGGGTCAACGTTATGCAGGTCGCATTGGATTTGAATCCCTCTGCGATATTCAAGCAACCTTACCAAGTGGCAATAAACAAGCCGTTGATGCAGATGTAAAAGATTTAATGCGTTTTTGGGCCCAGCCAGAAGGCGGTTTTATTTTTAGTGATTATGGCGACGGCGAGGCAATCGGTGTCGACATTGATATGAAGTATTACATGTATGAGCAATTTTCGAAAGCCAGTCTCGACCTTTACGGACAGGCTTTACCCGAGCCCGATCTAGCGACGACCCCTTAACCGCCTAATTCAACACAGCGCTTGCGATAATGTAGATAATTTTCTAAGGAGACTTCAGCTGGTACTCCATGGTCGCAAGTTGGAATATACCCTCCACGTGCACGCATTATCGGAATAATGCGATCTAATTCGCGATCAATGGCATCAGGACCGTTGGCTAATATGCGTTTATCAATACCACCACTGATTAGTAAATCAGGATACTCCTGTGCAGTGCGCACTACATCGCAATGCGATGCCACTTCGAATGGGCTTAAATAATCCATGCCGACCGCTTCTGCGTATAACGGTATCATGTCATCTGAAAATCCATCGGTATCTAACTGAAAGTATAAATGTCTAGATTTATCTATCTGCCGTGCTTTTGCATTATTCACTAACTGTTGATAATAGGGAAAGAGAAATTCCTTAATCATATCAGGACTAATTAAACTCCCATTATTATAACAGATATCTTCACCAATAAAAATTTCATCCAAGGTCACGTGCCCTTGATGACGTGCGATGATATGGTCAGCTAAGTCCAACCAGGTTTGCATACAATTATGAATCAGATCAGGATCATCATAAAATGTATATAATAAATCTTCAGGCCCGATGAGACTACGTAGATACATATAGCCACCAACTAGACCCTGACAAATCACCTGGCCTTCTTTTGCGGCACTTGTTGCTGTAGACATGCGCTCATCGAAATCCAACCATCGTTCTGGTGTATTAGGATCCATACGCCACTTAATTAATTCCTCCCATGTCTTCTGATCTTTTACGGGGTGGTCAATATACTCAGGCATAAAACCATTTCGCCGACCCTTAAAACATAAGACATGACGGCCTGCAAAATCCTGTACCACTTCGTGCTCGCCACGATCTTCCAGCACTTTTGTTTCAAAGCAGGGACTGAGGCCCGCTTCACACCATCCTATGCTATGCATAATATGTTTTGCGGGTGCATCATAATCAAAGGCCTGTGCGAAATCTGCATCTCGATCCAATCCTTGCTCATACCATTCCTCTAAACAATAATAGCCAAATTCACGCTTATACAGCGGAGCACCAGGAACGCAGTCGTAAAAATCACGCATTTTTCTAACCGCGGTAGACATCTGTTGGCGTGGCAGCATGGCATGGATGCCATCTGCAGGGGTTTCAACGAGCATACTCATTTAAGCACTCCTGGTTTCTAGGAATCAAGTATATGCCGCTCTATTAGGTATAACAATGGCATATGCAGTAATTTAACATATACTTTTCAGTAATGCTGGACCGCAACGCATCGTGTAGTCAAAGCCAAGCCTCATGGGCCGTGAGCGTACACTCTATTTGGGATGTTGAAGCTGATAGAACGTACAATGTTAAACCACAACATCCAAACTCAAATGAGATGATTGCTATTCGTTGCCACAAAGGCAAAGGGGTGGTCACATTAAAAAATAATCAGTCCCTCATTAGTGACAGCAATAGTTTATTGATCATTAAAAAGCAAGACGTCGTGCATTATTATTGTGATGCTACATTATGGAATTTTCAGTGGTATGAATTTACCATGAAACAATTCATGCTCCTACCTTTGAATCGCTACATGTTGCTTCCTATTTCAAAATTCGAAACACTGTTATCCAAGGAAGCGTTTAGCAATTTACGTCTTGGCTTTGCCCCGCAGCATCAACTCGCCTCAGCATGCTTTGGCCATTTATTGCAACATTGGTTGAGCATCATTCCAGAACTGAGCATCACTGCCAATCAGGCACGTGTAAACGCGGTGATTGAATATATGCATGAACATCTTGGCCAAGCATCCTGCACTATTGAAGCGATGGCTCAGCATGTTCACATATCCACACGCCGCTTGCACCAGTTATTTATTCAAAACTGCAACAAAAGTCCTAAACAATTTTATGATCAGATACGCCTGTATCAGGCCAAAGAATGGCTTTTACAAAATCGATTTACCAATGAACATATCGCCGATGAACTTGGCTATTCCTCTGCCTTTCATTTCAGCAAGGCTTTCAGTAAAATGTTTGGTCGCAGTCCAAAAACCTTTAGACCTATGGATAAACAATAGAACCCATGCCAAACATTTCTTCCTTTAAACTTAAATAATACAGGTAGTCTTCTTGCTTGACGTTGGGAGGACAACGGTGATCGCAAAATGGAATATATCCACCACGCTCGACTAAAGGAACCAAGGTTTCCATATAAGCCTTTATCGCCTCAGGGCCTTTACCCAATTCCATTTTATTAAAGCCACCCATGATTTTGAGTTCGTTGCCATATTCAGCCAGCAATTCTGCCGGATGACAACAACCATTCACTTCATAGGGGAACATGCAATTAATACCACCATCCAAGAAGAATGGTAGAATACCCCGTATATCACCATCGCAGTCAGTATACCACAAATCAATACCGTGCGCCTTTAATTTTTTATTGATGCGCTTGTAACGTGGCATCACCACGTTCTCAAAAAAGTCAGGTGTTACAATTGGACCATTTTTAAAGCAGATATCTTCCCAACCCGATGCCAAATCAAAATCGATATGTCCCAGCACTTGATCGAGAAAGTGTTCAACCATTACACAACTTGTTTCAACCATATCCTCAACCATCTCTGGATAATCGAAGCAGGCATAGGCTAATCCTTCGAAGGTCAACATGTCGCGCACTTTACCGATCATCGAACCACAATTAACTGCCAATGGGTAATCACGATCATGCGGATACAAACTTTTGAGTGCTTCGACATCTATGATACGCTCTGGATCATTTAACTGAAAACGTTCCTCTTTAATTTTTTTCCAATCATCAGGCTCTTCAATTGACGACTTTAAATAATGAGGAATCGTATCATGGCCATCTTTAGGAACCTCGGCCAACAAACCATTGGGATCACAGATAATTTTATGCGTATCGGTTTCTTCGATAACGGTGTAACCAAAATCTGGATTAAGCCAAATATTACCACCAACATGCTTCAATACATCAAATTGTAAAAACTCATCGGCAGCAGCATTATTGGTGATGCCATTTTCCTTAAACATTGGCCAGATATCGAAATTGTCATTCCAATAACCGAATTCCATATTGAAACAGCGATCAACTGATTGAAATGACAATTGACGGTTAAAGCGTTCACGGTCTGTCATCGTTCCAGCCCATTTCTTGGGCAACACAAGATCGGCAGTCGTCATAGCAACACTCCTTGGGATGGTATGGCGCTTATCATAGCACCAACAGGACAAGAAATACAATGGATGTTCTTGTTTTAAAGATGGACTATCTTACTATAGAGAGGTCATGACGACCTACGACATCATGCATGGATTCGGCTTGCCCGGTGCCGATCTCGATCGCTATAAAAACGATGTTTTGCTGAAAAACTTGCATATTTGCAGTACTGGCCATTACATCCGGGCACGCTCACATGATACCACCCGTGCACAGGGTCACGAGAAGGATGATATCATATTATACTGTATCTCGGGCAAGGGCTGGTACGCTCATCTCGATCATCGAGCGGAAATGAAACGCGGTGATTTAATTATACTGCCACGCCAGGAATATCACGGCTATGGATCTAGCCAAGATGCGCCGTGGTCTATTTATTACGCCCATTATCGTGGCCTGAGTTTAGAGCGTTGGTATGAGCATATTGGTCTACAAGCCGGACAACATTTAATTAACTGCACCAGTCTTCGCCGAGTGCATCAGCTGATGGAGGAAATGCATCAAACCTATTTATCAGGCACAGACGAACACAGTGCCGTCTACGCTGCAACCTGCTTGCAACAAGTTTTTGCCCTGCTCGCTCAAAAGCGTCATTACTCGCGTGCTGAAGAACAGAATATCAGTTTTGAGCAAGTTCATCAATTTATGCATGAGCATATCTATGAACAACTCAGCTTGCAGGAATTGGCTGAACAATCAGGTTTTTCTGTGACGCATTTCTCGCGTTTATTTCACGAGCAATGCGGTCTATCGCCTATCGATTATTTTATCCGCCTGAAAATGCATCAGGCCGCTGAACTGTTACACCATACCGATTTACACGTTCATACCATCGCCAATACACTCGGCTACGAGGATCCTTACTACTTCTCTAGAATTTTCAAAAAAGTCTACGGTCAGTCTCCTAAAAAACACCGGAGCTTGGCACGCTTGGTTTAATTATACAGACAGTGCTCTTTATAGAGATCTAAGGAATACCGATAATCATCGATGTGGACACTGGGCGAGATCGAATGGTCACTCATAACGATGTAGGGCGCGCGTAATTTCTTCATTGCTTCCATTTTTCCGACTACTTCTTCTTTTATTTTTTTGCGGTCACCCGATTCATAAGCACGTATATCCAAATTACCCATAAAACATAATTTATCACCCCAATCCTTGGCCAATGTCGCCACATCCATCCCTGTTTTTGCCTCCAAGGTTTGGATGCAATCTACACCCGTTTCGACAATCGCTGGCAAATGCACACGGAAATCACCGCAGGTATGCATGATGACTGGTAAATTATAACTTTTCAAAAATTGCACTAATTCAATGTGGTATGGTTGAATCATTTCCAAATGACATGCCGGTGAAGCAAAGGCAGCATTTGTATAGCCAAGATCTTCATAGAAATGAATACCGTCTGGCAATCCTACCTGATCAAAGATATATTCGAAGGCCTTGATATAATGGTCAGTCATCGTTCGATTAAAGTCGTGAACAAAGTCTTTTTCAATTAACAACGATTCGAGCATACACACATCACCCATGACCTTGCGCATCCACTCAAAAATAAACATAAAGGAGAACGTAGAAAAATAGCCCTGTTCCCTTCCCTTTTTAAGCTCGGCACGTCCTTGCTCGACATCAATGATCGATTTGAAATCTACGGCCAAAAAAGCATCTTTAAATTCATCGAACCACACATCGGGATCATCCATAGTAAAACCGACATGCTCAGGTGTGCCGGCCTTATGTTTCCAATATTTGGTGATTGCCCCCCAGGCATCACGTTTTACTGACCACTCATCGGTTTCTTCAAGCACTGCCTCTAAATCTGGCCGTGGCCCCGGTGCGCTGTAACCAAGGACACCTTTTAAGTCCAAATTAAATTCAGTAGAAAAATCTGCATCAGGATCGAGCCCTTGCTCATTCCACGAATTCTCACGAATAAAGGGCCAAAAATGCTCATGCAAACCCATGCGATCTGGAATCTGCTTGTCGAGCAGAGCACTGATGACTTCACGTTTAGACATGTTCATGACTAACTCCAA
>JANQLF010000136.1 GCA_028280785.1 Planctomycetota bacterium | reverse complement strand
AGATCACAAAGGGTATCTTTGAGCCACATGCGCGTAGCGGTAAGCACCTGGTCATTTCTGCTACGTCCGGTGTGTAGCGATTTGCCAGCTTCCCCAATTTTTTCAATTAACAGCGCTTCGATTTTACTATGGACGTCTTCGTCTTCTGGGCTCAGCGTCCATTCGCCGTTTTGAAAGGCGGTGGCCAGTTCTTTGAGTCCATTTTGAATGGCGGTGCATTGTTCATTGCTGATTATTTTGGCTTCACCAAGTACCTGGGCGTGCGCGATCGAGGCGATTAAATCATACGACGCGAGTTTGAGATCGCGGATATAATCATCGCCGACCGTGAACTGATGGACCAGTTCATTGCTTTGATCGTTACCTTTGCTCCAGATAGCCATGCGCAGAGTCTGTGGGCAACATAGCAACGTCAATGCAATATGCCGCTGTGGCGCGCGCAAACTGAGGCCTAGGATTCAATGCTCACAAGCACTTAGAGGGAATATGACGGCGAAGCTTGGCATTTTGCTTTCTGGTTCTGGTTCGACTTATGAGAATTTAGTCAAGGCGATTGAGGTGGGGCACGTTCCGGCTGAAGTGGCTATGGTTATATCTTCCAAGCCTGATGTGCGCGGATTGGAATTGGCTAAAAATTTTGGACATGAACACTGCGTTTTGAAAAAAGCCGATGATATAACTAAGTGCATGCAGGATGCAGGCGCCGAGTGGATTGCGATGTGTGGCTTCATGCGTTTTTATGATCCACCTGAGGCATATCACCATCGTGTCACTAATATACATCCGAGTTTGCTGCCATCATTTGGTGGCAAGGGCATGTATGGTCACCATGTGCACGAAGCAGTATTAAAATCAGGCGTTCGTATCAGTGGTTGTACGGCGCATTTAGTTGATGGTGCTTATGACAGCGGCCCAATTCTCGGCCAAAAAACCGTGCCGGTGCATGCTGAAGATTCGCTCGAAGATTTGCAAGAACGGGTGCAAGCAGCAGAACGCGAGTTATATCCACAGGTCTGGCAGTCGCTTTTAAGAGGCCGTTTAGAAAAAAATGCGCATGGCGCAATCTGGATTGAAAGTTAATCTCCTGAACGAGACAATAAAGGAAAACGAATGACTGAAACGGGTACGCGTTTAAGTTATCAAGACTTGGAAGAATATCTTCCGCATCGCGGCATTAACATTTTGCCAGATGAGTTGGTGATTAGTGAGGATGGATTGAGCGGCGTTACCAGAACACGCATTAGCCCAGATGATCCACGTGGCCGAAATATTTTTGGCCGTGATGATGGCAATGGCAATCGCGTGTGGATTGAAGCTTTTCTTGGCGAGTTAATGGCGCTCACTGGTGTGCCGTTGATGGCCAAAGAGCTCGCTGAAGAAAACAAGGTCTCAGTCTTTAGTAAAATTTCTAATGTGACCATGAGCAAATTACTGCCAATGGACACTGAGGTCGTTGGTAAAACAACCATTACTCGTCGTCGCAGCGCCTTTACCGTTTATTCGTGCCAGGCTTATATCGGTGGTGAACAGGTTTTAGATTCTGAAGTCCTTTCTGGCTCGGCTGCACTGAGCGATATTGCTGCTTCAGAAGTGCAAAAAATTGAACAACAAAGTGGTGAATTAATTGCCAAGCCTGATTGGAAAGATCCAAGCATGCATTTCGTTGATCGTGTGTTGAAAACCGATCAAAGTGAAGGCACGCTCTTGGCCAGTTATGTCTATCCAAGTGATCATCCCTTGGTGCCTGGTCATTTCCCTGACGCTGCGTTAATGATGGGTGTAACCCAATGGTCAGCGATAGGGGATGCAGCCTGGGAGGCACGCCGTCGTTTCGATATTCAAGGCGCGATAAGCGTTGATGGTCGTATTTATCGCCCAGATGGCAGCGACATCGTTAACGTTCGCGATATGCAAATTGAACCAGTCGGAAATGATTTACCGCGTGTACGTTCAACTAATCGCATTGCATTCCGTGACCCAATCCGTCCAGGTGATGGCGTCTATATCGAGGTAAGCATTAAAGAATGTTAGATTCAGGCAGTGGCCCTTCGCAAATGCATACGACCGCATGGTCGATGGTTATCGGCGCCCAACAGGGTGGCGAAGAAGGTCGTAAGTGTCTGGAACGATTATGTAAAAATTATTGGAAGCCTGCTTATTATTATGCGAGGCGTCGCGGTATGGATCATCATGGTGCCTCTGATTGCATTCAGGAATTCTTTGCCCGCATGTTAGCAGGGGATTGGTTAGGAACTGTCGATAAAGAACGTGGGTCCTTTCGTGGTTGGTTATTAACCGCTTTGCGCCGTTGGGTGAGTCGTTCTCGTACAGCCACCGGTATGGATCGCATGACCTTGGTCGATGATCGCATTGTCCACGCTTATGAACAAGAAGACGAACGAACCAGCCCAGAAGAATTATTTAATAAAGCATGGGCTAATAGTTGTCTGGATGAAGCAATGGAATTAATGGTAGTCGAACAAAAGGGCACTAGTAAAGAGCGCCAGGTCAATGTGTTTATCGAATTTTTAAATATAACAGCGCAGTCCGATTCGACGCCATCGTATGATGATTTAAGTGAAAAATTTGGAGTACCAGTTACGACGATCACTAATGATCTGCACCGTGCGCGCAGTTTATTTCGCACCTACTTAGAACGCGTGGTTAAAGACACCTTGAATAATCCACAAGACATTGAACAAGAATTATATGCATTACGGCAATATTTGGGACATTAATTGATGACTGATTACGAAGCCTTAGACCAGGAATTACAGAATGCTGACGCAGCGAGCATAATGAAGCAAGCACTGGAAACCTTTGGCAATGACATTGCTATTAGCTTTAGTGGTGTCGAAGACGTTTTGTTGATTGAATACGCTCAACAAGCAAAGCTGCCATTTCGCGTATTTTCATTAGATACTGGTCGTTTACATCCAGAGACTTATCGTTTTTTTGAGGCAGTTGAAAAACATTACTCAATAAACATTGAATATTGCTTTCCAAGCGCACGCGAAGTTCAGGATTTAGTGCGTGAAAAAGGTATGTTTTCATTTTATAAAGATGGACACACCGAGTGCTGCACTATCCGCAAGGTTAATCCGCTGCGACGCCAATTATCAACATTGAAATCATGGATCACTGGTCAACGC
>JANQLF010000106.1 GCA_028280785.1 Planctomycetota bacterium | reverse complement strand
CTATTATATTTATGCTGAGGGTTTTGAGACTGGTCGCCTTGGATTCGCATCTGCGGTTGCCTGGGCCATGTTTGTTCTCGTGTTTGCTATTACGATGTTTAACTGGAAATTCGGAAGTAAATATACCAATGACTGATACAAACATCATGAATATCTCTAGAGATGATGAGCAGGCGGACAAGGGTCGCGTCACCAAAGCAACTATTGTTCATCTTATTTTGGCCATCGTTGGATTGAGTTTAGCCCTACCGTTCGTGTGGATGGTATTCACCTCCTTAAAACCACCTGGTGAAATAAATAACCAAGAATGGATGCCGTCTTCACTGAAATGGGGCAATTACTCTCAGGTTTTTGAAGAAGTGAACTTCGCCAAGTTCTACTGGAACAGTATTTTCGTAACCTGTTGGATTACATTTATCACCGTGCTCAGTAGTGCCATGGCTGCCTTTGCATTTTCCCGTCTCCAATGGGCCGGTCGCGATAAAATGTTTATTTTATATTTAGCTACCATGATGTTACCAGGTTTAGCCATGATGATTCCCAATTATCAAATCATGATTGAATTTGGATTAGTTGATACCTACCTTGGCTTAATTATTGGCTCATCCTTCGCGCCATTTGGCACATTCTTACTGCGCCAATTTATGATGACTATTCCAAAAAGTTTAGATGAAGCAGCAGAAATGGACGGCGCCACCAAATGGCAAGTATTTTGGAATGTGGTTATGCCCATGTCGCGGCCTGGTATTATCACACTGACTATTTTTACGTTCATGGGTAGTTACCAGAGTTTCTTCTGGCCATTGGTCATGATTCGTAGCGTTGATCTCTACACACTGCCAATCGGCTTATTGTATTTCGACAGCGCCAAAGGAAATACCACACACTTATTAATGGCCGCAGTTACCATGAGCGTCATTCCGATGATTGTCATATTTATTGTCATGCAAAAACATCTCGTCAAGGGCATACAACTTGGCGGTGTGAAAGGTTAATTTATGGCTGATGTAACATTAGAGCATATTTATAAAATTTATCCCGGCGATGTCACCGCAGTACGTGATGTTAACCTGCACATAAAAGATCAAGAGTTCGTGGTTTTAGTTGGCCCCTCAGGCTGCGGTAAATCAACTACACTCCGCATGATTGCTGGATTAGAAGACATCAGCAAGGGTACGTTAAAAATTGGTGAAAAAACAGTCAACGATGTTGCCCCTGCCCATCGCGACATCGCCATGGTTTTTCAAGATTACGCTCTTTACCCGCACATGTCAGTCTATGAAAATATGGCTTTCAGTCTTAAGTTGAGAAAATTTGCAAAAACAGAAATAGACAAACGCGTACGTGAAGCTGCACGCATGTTGGAGCTTGAAGAATACCTAGAACGCAAACCAAAAGCACTTTCAGGTGGACAACGACAACGTGTCGCCATGGGTCGTGCCGTGGTTCGAGAACCTTCGGTATTTTTATTTGATGAACCGCTCAGTAATCTAGACGCAAAAATGCGCGTATCGATGCGTGCAGAATTAGCTGAATTACATGACCGCATTAAAACGACCATGATTTACGTAACGCATGATCAAATTGAAGCGATGACACTTGGTGATCGAATCGTAGTTATGAAAGATGGCCTTATTCAACAATACGCGGAGCCATTAGATGTGTATGCCTATCCAGCGAATGAATTTGTCGCTAGCTTTATCGGCACACCGCCAATGAATATGTTCAAGGGCACCTTAAAACGTAACGGCGAAGAACTTATTTTTGATGGAGAGAATTTTCAGGTACAGTTACCAAAGCGCATGCATGAATCTATTCAATCCTGCGTCGGTAAAGCCGTAACCTTTGGTATCCGCCCTGAAGATATGAAAATCGAAGGACAACAAGAAGCTGACTCGACACAATCGCTCAATGCACAAATGTTCCTCAAGGAAACACTTGGCAATGAGCTCATCGCTCACCTCCAGTCCGCTCAACACAAATTTATTTGTCGTGTTGATTCACATGATCGACCAAACCTTGATGGCGAATTAACCATCTACCCCATTATGGAACGTGCGCATATTTTCGACGGTGAGTCGGGAATAAACCTAACCGTTCCTGAACACATGAAGCAAGCACAAGCAGATACTGTACTTGCATCATAAGATGGCGGGTGACAAAGCACATTAACCTAAGCCAAGCACAGGCTTTGCGACAGCTTGCGAGACTCCATAATGCATCGCATCCACTTCGGATTCCGTGCTCAACACAAAATTAGGAGATTACATGTTTCGCTTGGCGCTGTGTAGTCTGTGCATCATTTTATTGAGCAGCTGTGGACGAAGTTCAGTGAGTACATTACAATCCGATACAATCACATTAAGTAACGGCAACAAAGTCGATAGATTCACCTTGGCCAATGACCATATAAGCGTTGCTCTTATCCCCGAATTAGGTGGAAAAATTACCTCGATTAAAAGTCGACATGGTCGCGAATATCTCAGCCGTAGTGAAAAACCTTACGCCATGCGTCGCTATGGCACTGCCTATTCACAAACCGAATTTGATGGTATCGACGAATGTTTTCCAAGTTTAGCTAAATCGTCCTATCCAACGGCACCGTGGTCTGACAGACCAATTCCGGATCACGGAGAAATTTGTCAGCTACCATGGAAACTTATTAAAAAATCCAAAGACGCTATCACTTTAGAAGTTCACGGTAAAGCATTTCCTTACACTTTTAATCGCACCATGACAATTGATGGCCGTCAAATAATTCTCTCCTATAAAGTGCACAATCGTAGTGCTAATCCCTTTTATTTTTATTATGCCTTTCACCCCCTATTTGCCGGCGAAGATGGTTGTCGCTTAGAAATTCCAGATGATTGCAAAATAACTTTAGACCTGTCTGCTAAAAATTACCTAGGTGAAAAAGGCACCACCGCTACTTGGGGATCTTACTTAGACAAAGAAGGAAAACTGCTCAAAGACAACCAGTTCGACAGCAAATCCAATAACTATTATAAATATTATACGCAAAAATTAAAAACAGGATATGTTCGCTTGAATTATACAGATGGCTTTGGGCTCACCATGCGTTGGCCAAGTCACCTATTCCCCTACTTAGCCGTTTGGTGTAGCCAAGGCGCTGTCGGCGGCCTGCAACACATTGCACCTGAACCAACCACAAGTCTTCACGATGCGCTTGCTGATGCGCACAAACAGAAGCAAACACTGCTCATCAATGGCAATAGTAGTATAAGTTGGGAAATTTTATTAACTGTTGAGGAACCTATTCCAGAAGACCCCAAAGCCGAATCCGATAAGCCAGCAGCTGAGCCTAATGCAAAAACAGAAAAATCGGAAAAAACTGAGGAAGCTACAGCAGAATAATTATTTTATTCGCGTCCAAGTCTTCAATTCGCCACCATCAAAACTGGTGGTTAATGTATCACCGGAAAGATTAACCTGAATATTTACTTCTTTATCACTCACAAACCAGCGCGTCGTAATTAAATTATCGCTGGGTTGTTGGTAATATGCATTAATAAGATCGGATTCACCATCTTTTAATTTGATGACGGTCTGACCTATAGTGAGCACCTGTTGACCTTGCACCCAGGTCCCACGCATATCAGTCGTTGGCATCATCAAGAGAACAACTGCTATGATCACACAGACGACAACAATACCGCCAGTTATCAACATCATCTGTTGCTGCTGACCCTTTTTCTTACCACGCACGCTACGCTGCACGCCTTCGATCTCTTCACTGTCGAATATACGACTGCTCGAATTGCGGCGTCGCTGGGTCTGGGTGCGGCGATGACGATTGGTACTCACCGTCGCATGATCTTCTTTTGGCCTTGGCGCAGGAGTCGACTGTGCCACCTGCTCAGCAGCTGAGTAAATATCGGCCTCTAAAAGGTCAGAGGCCACACCTAATGCTTCGTCTTCAAACTGATTCGTATATGCTTGGCCTGATACAATATCGGCGACAAGAACCGATTGATCAGTTTCAACATCACGAACACTAACCTCTTGTGGTAACTGCCCTTTAATTACCAACTTACAGATTTGACGCCGTGAAAACGGGCCTTTATCACCATCTTTGGTCTTAATCACATAACTAGCGTTATCAGCAGTTGATGACATAAGTTTAACTCATTTGCTCCCAGCTTAGAATGATAGGTGATTATAGCACAGGGTCATCATCAGTGCAAGTGTCGAAAATGAGGATACATGGCTGTGAGCTTCGGCAATCCGAGAGCAAGACATGCTCAACACTCCTGAATTAGTCACCGCTAGGCTAGTAATATTTTTCCAAAGGCAATCCAAGTATAGTCCATCTGATTTGACACACAAATGAGGTCGCTCTCAGTATCTGTGCCACGGTACTGCTACGGGACCTAGGCTCGTTATATGGATCGACTCAAGCATATATGCATAAAGTCGCAGTATTTCAGCATTGGCGCAGCCTTAGTTCTCTACCTGATTACCTGGAATATCGATGCCTATATTTTTGCCTATAGTTTTCTGGCCATGGGCGCACTCTCCATCTGCCAAGTTGCATTTAGCATTGGCCTCATCGTCATAGACAAAAAAGATATAGAATTTTGGCGTCGCGACATGCAATTACTTGCAGGCGCAATCGTGTTATTGGTGATGCACGTTATTCTATTAATGGCACTTGAAGACTTTCAATGGGCTTAAGCAATTAAATGGCCGGTACCTGAACCTCAAGCTGCCTCAACACTTCTGTAATTATCTGTTCTTTTACATTCGCTTGTTCGAAATCTAATTGTAATGAGCGAGACATGGTTTTCATATTTGAAAAATAGAAAAAGCTCAAAGCCGTTACCATATAGATAAATGTTTCGAAACTCACGTCCTTTAAAAAAATACCCTGCGACTGACCTTCTTTATAGATGATACGCAAATGCTTAAAGACATCACCGTCTATTCGACTCACACCACTCTCTAAATCAATTTGCTCTAAATTACACCATGCCAATAATCGCCAAAATTGCGGATACTGCTGATGAAAGGTCATATAATGCCGAACAATTCGCTCAGTGAGCTCATGCGCTTGATCAGTTGTCAAACGCATTAATACATTCTCATATTGCAATAATCGTTCAAAACTACTACTGAGCGCAGCCTCAAATAAGCCATCTTTATTTTTAAAGTAAGCGTAAATGCGCTGCTTGTTGATACCTGCCTGATCGGCAATTGCATCGATCTTTGCCCCATGGAACCCATGCAGGGCAAACTCTTCTATGCCTGCATTGAGAATTTTTTGGCGTGATTCTTGGGCGCGCTGTTGCATTAATCAGCCAACCATTTAGCAAGATTTTCCTTAACAAATGCATCATCATTTAAATGTGGATAGGCATTATAGACTCGAGTAATTTCATCCTCTTGTCCTGGTGACAATACTTCCTCAGGATTCAAACACCACGTACCCAACAACAAACCTTGGCGACGCAATACTTCATGAATCCCTGGAATACATCCAGCGAATTTATGTTTTGCATCAAAGAATACTGCATTTGCATCAGTCACTTCGATGTTTTTGGTTAGCAATTCTTGAGGCACATCCTTACCTGCTTCGACAATTTCGTGCACTTCATTAATAATATCAACGGCACCTTTGGTCCACACACAAAAATGTCCCAGCAAGCCTCCGCGAATACGCACATCAACTGACCCTGCATCCGTTTGAATGCGATACGTCGATAGTAAATCATTGATAATGTTATCATCATTACCGGTATAGAGGGTTATATCATCTGCACGACCAGCTTCACAAACCGCACGGACAACGTCAAATGTTTGGTAACGATTAAAAGGAGCCATTTTAATACCAATAACATTATCAATTTCAGCAAATTGACGCCAAAATTCGTAAGGCAATTCGCGGCCACCAACTGACGGCTGCAAGTAGAATCCAATAAGCGGCATTTCTTCGCTGATACGTTGACAATGTGCAACAATATCTTCAATTTCAGAATCCGCGAAAGCAGCCAGGCTTAACAACACAGCATGATAGCCCTGTGAGGCTGCAAACTGTGCCTCTTTAATCGCCTGTTCAGTTTTTCCACAAACACCAGCAACTTTTAAAACTGCCTTACCCTGTTGAACCGCATATTCATCAATGGTCTGAGAAGCAAGTGACAACACTGGTTCAAATAAATCGATACCAGGATCGCGTATTTCGAACTGTGTTGAATGCACACCCACAGCAATACCACCAACACCAGCATCAATATAATAACGTGTCAATGCCTTTTGATGTTGTTGATCAAAATTGCGTTCAGCGTCAAGTGCCAACGGCTGAGCAGGAATGGCGCATCCTTTTTTGAATACATCCATGATGTTTTGAGGGATCTCTGATTTATGCATTTAGAATTTTCCTGTACTAACTTCAAAATGGGTTGGTTTGCCAAGGCTTGAATTGCCTGCTTTTATCCAGTTGGCCTGCCATTCAATCATGGTCTCAGGACTCAGTGTGGTGCTGCCAAATTCATGTATGGCGCGTGAGGCATCGTTTAAATAAGCAAGATCTTGCTTTTTGCCTGCGAATTTTACCTCTTTCCCAAGGTGTTTACCAAGCGCTAAAGCAATGTCTTCAGTATATAATAATTCTGGTCCAGTTACGTTCATAATGTTTGCTGGGCATGAACAATGCTCTAAGCATAATAATGCATGATTATTTGCATCACCTTGCCACATAATATTAAAATAAGGTACTGAATCATTAACCAGTTCGTCATTCCAAATTTGCTGCGCGATATCATGTAATACACCATAGCGCAAATCGATAGCATAATTCAATCGGTATAAACAAACCGGCGTATTTTGCTGTGTTGCCGCATATTCAAAAACTCGTTCACGGCCAAGACAAGATTGTGCATATTCACCTATTGGGCTTGGCTTGACCATTTCTGAACAGGCACCTTCCTCTTCAGTCACCAACGGATACACACATCCTGTTGAAAAAGCCACGATACGTGATTGGGGAAAATGTTCGATGACATTGTAAGGCACCATAACATTCATAGCCCATGTCAACGGCTCTTGACCATCGGTGCCAAATTTTCTACCAGCCATATAAATAATATTTTCCACCTGCGGTAATTTGGCGACTGCTTCACGGTCCAACAAATCACAAGAAATACATTCTACACCGACTTCTTCTAAATCTGTCTTAGCCTGTGGATTGGAAAATCGCGCGACACCTATCACACGTTTACTCACACCGGCTGCTTCAATTGCTTGCTTGGCCATACAGCCCAAAGTCACGCCCATTTTTCCTGCTATCCCAAGGATCATAATGTCGCCATTGAGGCGCTTCATCATCTCAATGACGTTGTCCCAAGGCTCTGAAAGTAGCTTATCAAGACTGGCTTCGTTTGCTGGGTAATCCATCTCTACCTCACTCTGAATATTTAAAACCAAATAGTTGGTTGGTTTTAAAATACTAACCCTTGATGGATGATTGCAAGCTATTTCCTCAAATGCTTATTTTATTATAAGTATATTTATAATAGTGGCTTAAGTAAATTTGGTAACTCAGCGATATTATCCAAAACACGTTCGGCAGCACTAAAATCCTGATTTAAGGTCAGTCCAGTTGGTATGACCCAACACTGTAGGCCAGCCTCCTTTGCTGCCTGCAAACCACGCTTTGAATCCTCAATAACTAAAACCTCAGACGGGTCAACTTGCGAGACTTCTAAGGCCTTTAAATAAGGATCTGGATGGGGTTTTGACCGCTCATACATGCCAGACCATAGAATAAATTCCATGTATTGAGTAATCGCAGCATCTTTATGAATTAACTCAAAATGGTCTCCGCGTGAAGAGGTTACAATGCCCATTGGCACCAGGCCGTGCAAGGAGGCAACCACCTCTTCCGAACCATCAATAAACACATCATGTTGGGTTATTAATTCCCCGTATCGAATATTACGTTTGTTTACTAATTCCTTGATAGTGTTCTCGTCGTGACCACGCTCTTCTGCCATAAACCACGCACCACGAGCCTGATTCAGCAACAACTCACGATAATCATCTTCACCCAATTCGATATCAATACTCGCCAACGTTTCACGAGTGGCCTGAAAATATAAATGCTCAGTATCGACCAAAATACCATCATTGTCCCAAAAAATATGTTTAATGCGACTCATTTGAGCATGGGTTCTAATATACGAACCCTGGTTTGCAATTTACAATAAGCGTAGATCAATCAGGTAACGTAAGAATATGATCAAATAAATTCAGCGAATACGTATCACCATCAATGGTGAGATCAGCAACGCGACCATCCTCTTTCCAAGTGCAGTCTGGCTTATCGACAGATAAAACCATAGCATGCACAGATGCCACTTGGTCAATTGGATCATGCCATTTAATACGCTGTATTGGTTTTGATTTAAAATCCCATTCATGACATGCATATGGGCTCGCAACGCTCAAATGCTGAATATGCAGCTTATGCTCTTTGCCAATCAACTGCAATGCATCACCATCTTCTTGAGGATTCATATATGATTGTAAATACCACTGAAGATTCGGTCGCTTTCCATTTTTACCAATTATATGATCAATTATAATAAAATGTTTATTAGCAACGAGCAAATAATGGCGAAAGCAAACATCCACTCGGTTTGCATAAGCTGGTTGCAAATCACAAACAGCCCAAAAACCATCATCCCAATTGCGTATACGAATGATAGGTGCCCGCGCGGCTTCCACCTGCGGGCCAACGGTAATTGTATTACTTTCCTGCGTTTGGCCTGCGCCATAACCTGGAGAAATTAAAAATCGATCGCTTCCATATCCTAATATAAAATGACCCAACGATTTGTGATTGTGGTTATGTGCATTATATCCAGCACGTACGGCACCCCACATCTCTCCCTTATGAAAATTCAACCAATCTAAGCCGGGAAAATGAAATACCGATTTTAATGCAACTTTTTGGCGCTCCTGTTGTGGCTGTGCATACCAAAAAGCCGCAACATTAAAAAAGACACCGTGGGTGTCAGACCACGGACGACTTACCTGGTCCTCATAACTTGACCATTCTGGTCGCTGATACTGATATGCCCACCAATAAAAATGCGGACCACCGCGTTCAGTCGTATTGGCGTTCATATTTGAGAAATTCAAAGCACCGCCATCCCCACCCTGCATGTGCATGTGAAAATCTACGCTCATTTCAACAAAGTGATTATTCAAAAAACCTAAATCATCGTTTGTCAGTCGATACCATGGCATCAAAAATTCTGCTAAATGGCACATCGTTGTGGTCTGATACATTTGTCCTTCGGTGCAAAAACCACCGTCTGGCAATGCATCCCACAAAAATTGCAGCCCATTGAGCGCTTCTTTGATAACTGTTTGTGCGAATGCCTTATCGATATTCCAGAGAGCCAGCGCCCCTAAGCCTGAACAGCCATGCAAGGCTGCACCCCAATTGAAATTCGCATAACGCCACCAATCACCCTTGCGGACACCATCTAAATAGGCCGGCAATGTATCATTTCGCAGTTTATCTATCAGTCCTTCGCGGATATCATCCGGAATAACTGCTTGAAATGTATCCAAGACAAATCCGCAAATATAACTGGCATCGGCCGTTTCTAAATCGGCATGTAAATCATGACCACCATGGCGACGACTAGTGCATGAGAATATGCCATGCTCGATAAAATAACGCAAAGCCTCCCATAAATACTCTAGATCTTCTTCTTTCTTATCGATGAACCACAGTACCGCTGCACGTTCCACAATATTTTTAATAATACGATTCGGTATCGGATTGTTTACCGCACGTCTTGGATCATTTAAATAATGTGGCACATCAATGACACGTTCACCACGCTGTTCTTGCAGAGCAGTGTATGCCTGTCTCGTTTCTTGATAAAGCCTATTGAAAAATGGATCGTCCAAGTAATCACCAAGCTTCTGCCACTCTTCTTGACTTTTATATAAATAGTCAACCTCTAGCGTATCTAACATTCCGATTCCTCTTTAATACGATATTAAGCAAACAGCATCAATGAAACTGCTGTGCCATAGCAGATAAGGCCGATGCCAAGTATTTTTCCACCAATTTCATAAGCCATAGTCTTTTGATTGCGATAGGTAATTAAATCATTGAGGCCCTTGAGCGGATCATCATTGATGCTTGCCGTGGCCCAATGAATAATCATAACGCGTAAAAACACCCAAAGCGTGGCCGCTAAAACCACACCTAATCCGATAACAACTAAATATTGAGCCAGATCTGACGTCTCAACAATTTGTCGGCCCGAAAACCCAGTCACCGTAATAACCATACCGGCTATACCGACCATGACCTGGGCTCGTGTATGCACAACGTTGAGCTGTTGTTCGATTAATTGAATAGACTTGAGATAATCTTGACCAGATATCTCATAAATTTTCTGTGCTTCTTCTTTGGCATCTAACATGCACACACACTAGTCTATAATAACTGTGGCACAAGAATATGAGCCAAGTGTCTATTGCTTAGCTTTCCTAATTATACTCATGACATCAGATGAATGTTGGGTACTCTTTCTAATCGAATAGGTAACTAAGGAGCGACCTATTTCTTTTTTCAGAAAAAGATGTGTTTGACCATGTCGATCAATCTGAATTCGGTCTATATATGCCACAGATACATGTATATCCTTTTCAGAGAAACTGTCTTTACGAATATTGACAAATCCTTTTATGGGACTCGGCATAATGCGGTAGGATCCATTTTTCTCATATTTTTTGTTACTTTCAGGACATCTAAATCCAGCATTACCACTTGCTTTATTGATTTCCGTAAAAATTGACGAGCTATCTTGTATTGATTTACGAATGCGAAACGAAAAGGCCTGTTCGTCAGCCAGTCGATGAATTCGGATACGTGTCAGTCCATTTTCATCCACCGTCACACTTCTTATCCGGCTTGGCTTATAATAGACAAATGCTGCATCTGGCGCACGAGTTTGCAATTCCAAGTAGCCAGCGGCTGCATCTCCTGATATTCCATCCTTTTTCTCAACGTCCAAAGCACGTTCAGCTGCTATGCACTGAAATAATAAACAGCACAATAGTAAAATCCTCATGACGCTCTCCAATTTACCGAACTTTACGGCGTCGATTTTGCATAAAATCAACAAACACCGTTTGTTCCAGTCGATCTAAACTTGCATAAAAAGCACGACCTTTGTTGATCTCGGTTAAATCCTCTACGAATTTTACCAGCCAAGGATCCTGTGCTATCATGAACGTGGTAATCGGTATACCATGCCGCTTGCACTCAGCAGCTTCGTTCAATGTTTTGTTTATTATTCGTGGGTCATGCCCCATCGAATTAATATAAAGGTCATTATTCTCAAATAGCGCCGTTGGCTTACCATCGGTAATCATAAAAATCTGTTTGTTAGCTTGCTTTTTTCTCACTAAAATATCGCGAGCCATACGTAATGCCATATGCGTATTAGTATGATAGGGACCAACGCCACAATACGTCAAATCACGCAAAGTTACTTCTTGAGCTACATCGCCAAATAAAATTATATGCAACGCATCTTTAGGATATTTTTGTTTGATGAGCTCTGCCAATGCCATGGCTACTCTTTTAGCCGGCGTGATGCGATCTTCACCATATAAAATCATACTATGGCTCACATCCAATAATAAGCAGGTTGCAACCGACACATGCTGTTCGGTCTCAAAAACCTCAAGATCTTCTTCTGCTAAGGTTGAATCTGTATCTAAATTGCGACGGTAGCTATTTTGAAATGACTTTAAAAAATCTATATTGTTTATGTCATCGCCAAACTGATAGGCACGCGTCTCCGTTTGACGCTCGCCACCAGAACCCGTAAAATTACTACGGTGATTGCCGCCATTGGGATCAAACTTTAAACCGCGGAAAATTTCATCCAAACTCTGCGTTCGAATAAATCGTTCACCCTTCGGCGTTAATGTGACAGGTTGACCTGGATTGGCGGATATGATTTGTTTTTTGACCAGAAAATCTTTAACATCGTCAAAACTCAGCTGCTCATCGAATAAATTATAACGCTCACCAATACGCTCTAAATGATCCAAGGCTTTATCAGCATCGCCATCAGTCTGCAATAATAAATGCGCAAAGAGGCGCTTAAAAAGCTCCATGCGCTCTTTTATATCTGGCGGACCAAAACGACGATCAGCGTAACGGATATGCATTACGACTGCCCAATATCTTCCAGCATCGAACGCAACATATCACCATACGACACACCTTGTTGCACATCCAATTTACTAATTAATGAATGTTGATGTAAGCCTTCGAGTACAAGCTCCATTGCCAAAACTACATCAGCTTCTTCGTCCAACTTTATGTTATCCAGCACAACTTCACGAAGTCCCGGCACCGCATTAAGCGCTGATTCATATTGGCTATACGGACACTCATCTTCAATGTCGACTTGTTGGCCCTTAGAAAACCATTCCAGTATAGGGCGATAAGCATCATCACTTAAACTTGGGTCATCTTCAGCAGAAAGCGCACGCGGGAACAGTTCATCAAAAATATGTCGACAAGCACCACCAATTAAATGGCGCGCCACCTTTGTCGCGCCTTCCTGCTCGCCCTCATAAACCAATTCAACCTTCCCCGTAATGGCAGGAATAAGCTGGAACAAATCAACAATGCGAGGCACTGCCGGGTCACCACCCTGCATGAGTGTACGACGCTCAACTTGGCTAATCAGCAATTCACGTGCTGCGATACTTAAACGTGCTGAAACGCCGGATTTCTGATCTATGAATTCAGAATCACGTCCACGAAAGGCAATGTCTTCTATAATATCACCAAAGAAATCTGGAATACGCACCTTTGGTAAATCATCACCACGATCATCCCAAGACTGGTCAGCAGTAATTTGGCGCGCGGATTCAAGAGTTCGAGGATAATGCGTTATAATTTGTGACGCAATACGGTCTTTAAGCGGTGTAATTATACTACCACGGTTGGTGTAATCCTCAGGGTTTGCCGTAAACACCATCAATACATCTAAGGGTAAACGCAGAGGAAAGCCTCGGATTTGTATATCTTGCTCCTCTAAAAGATTTAATAGACCAACTTGAATGCGTGGAGCTAAATCAGGCACTTCATTAATAGTAAAAATGCCGCGATTGCTGCGTGGAATAATACCGTAATGGATGACTTCTTCATTTGATAAATCCATTTTCTTATGTGCAGCTTTTAGTGGGTCTATGTCTCCTATTAAATCTGCTACACTTACATCCGGCGTTGCTAATTTCTCACCGTAACGCTCTTCACGATGCAACCATTCTATTGACAAATCATCTCCTGCCTCTGCTATTAACGCCTTTGTCGCTTTTGTAATCGGCGCAAAAGGGTGCTCACGTAATGCTGAACCAGCAACAACAGGAATATATTCATCTAGCAATGCGGTTAGCATACGACAAAGGCGAGTCTTAGCTTGGCCACGCAAGCCCAACAAAACTAAATCATGTTTTGATAAAAGGGCATTAACCAACTGTGGTTCTACAGTGTCTTCATAACCAACTATTCCAGGGAATAAGGTCTCACCATTTTTTAATATACGAATTATATTCCGACGAATTTCATCACGTACACTACACGGAGCAAACTCCTGAGCGTCTAAATCACCGAGGCATTGTGCCTGCTTTACCATGCGTAACTCCCCTAGTTGGATACACTCTATTAGTACAGCAATAGCTACTGATTCGCAAGTCCTAGCTCTGCTACACTCGCTATTCAGCAGGCGTATTGTCTGGCTGTCCTGCCTCTGGTGTTTGCTCCTCTGGTACTGGAGCGGCCGCTATCTGCAGATGCAAATTGCAAGTATGTGGATCACTTGATTTATGACCATCATGGCAGGTCAGCTGCAGCGCAATAATATGCGTTCCGGAACTTTTGCAGGACACCTCTAAACTGCGCAATGCCTCTAAATAAGACGCTAAACTTGCCTTGCCCTGTAAACGCAGCTTTTGTCCTTCATTTTTAACCTGAATCGACTCACTACCTGCACATTGCAAAAGAACGCCTAATTCTGGATTTGCTGTATATTTAATTTCAAACCAATCTAAGGATTGACTATCTTCATCACTGATAGCCAGTTGCATGAGCTCGCCCAAACGTTGCTGAAATGGCAACTGACCGGTTATGTCTATCTTTTCCTTACACAGAAGTTGCGGTGCCTTATAAACACGCGTAAAGGCAACTTGAACTTCCTGGTCACTATGCGCCTTACCATCACTGACTTGCAACACACAAGTGGCTGCATGTACGCTTCCATTGTGAACAGCAATAACACTACCCTTAGCTAAAGCCTGATACTGCCATTGGTGAATAGGCTTTTGCGGAGCATTCGCAAAGGCAAAATGCATGTGATCTGCTTTAAGAACTTTTATAAGTAATTTATCAACGACATTATCCGCATCAGTCACTGCACAATGTGTTGGCTTCAAAACTGTATGCTTACCCTGCGTAAGCGGAAATGCGCATGCTTGCCATTTAGGCGCGTCATTGATCGGTTCATATATAATTTTCATTTCTTTAGCAATATTATGGTGCCCATCAGTCAAAATTAATTCTAACTGCGGTTTCTCCTCTGTGCCGTTATGCTCAATAAATATTTGATTCTCTTTCAGCTGTTTGGGTCGAATAACTTTTATTTCTTTTTTGTTTTGATCCGTCACTTTGATAGCTTGCGATTTACCTACTTTGAAACGTAAGTTCTCTAATTTGGTTTCTTCATCTAATCCGTGGATGTTCAGTAAATTCACCCCAATACGCTGGCCCTCTTTGATGCGAAACCCAATTTTTTTCCACACTGGAGGGTCGTTCACAGCCTTAAACTCAATATTCATTCGTTGTTCAACGCGTAATTGGCCATCTGTCAGCTCCATCACAAAAGCCGGCGCATTGTTCGATCTATTATGTAAAAACTGCACGTTGCCTTTGGCAATATGTGATTGAGAAAATTTCTTTAAATTGCGGTTGTCACCCTTGAGTCGAAATACGCCATGGCGTAAACTCTTTACCTGAAATACTAATTTAGGATCTTCGCTATCCACATCAGTTCCAGACATATGTTCTTTGGTTAATTGAACGGTGCCACCCTCATCGATGACCATCGTTCCTAATTTTAAACGCGGTCGATCATTAACTGAGGTCACCGTCATTTCTACAGGGATTGCTTCGCTTTTTTGCTCACCACTTATCACATGATAAGTAAATGAAGTAACCCCATGCCAGTGTGGCTGGGGCTGGAAACGAAAGCTGCCATCATCATTGAAAGTCAAGGTACCGTGCTCTGGCTTGCTCGCTAAAACTAATTCCAGGTCTCCACCATCAGGATTTTTATCATTTGCCAAAATACCCGGCGCCTTGATATGCAACGGCACATCTTCCTTGGTTGAATAAGAGTCTGCTTCTGGTTTTGGTGGATCTGGGATATTTGCTATATCAATGATAACCGTGCCCGTATGCACTACTTTTTCATTCTCAAGTAATTGAAATAAAAAACTATCAGTACCGTAAAAATCTTCATGCGGCTTATAATTATATGCACCATCAGCGCTCAATTCGAGCGTTCCATTAAAAACATCGCTCAAGACTCGAACCTGATAATTCTGATCTTTGGCTAATCCAAAATCCGCCAATATACCTGGCGCATTCCCAGATACCGCCGAGTCTTCTTGCATGTTGATGGTCATCGATTCATTTGGGATGGATAGAGCTGTCTCGCCCGTTTTCTGCCAACAGGAACTCAATCCGAAGACCAATACACAAGACAGGATTGCCAGTAAATAGCGCATAAAACCTCTAAGCTTAAAACGTCCCATACGAGCACTTGCGACTGCTAATTATCCTAATCAGAACCTTAGTTTAGAACAGTGCTGCCGGTCTCGGAGTACACGAGTGCATCCCACGATTTTTGAGAAATTGGCCCAAATTGCCAGAATTCCGTTGAATTGAACTACCGCGGTAGTATATCCGCCCCTTGCTTTCAGGGGACGAATCTGTGTCAGAACGATCTTCGATACTCTTAATAGATGACAATGAGCATAACCGCTTGTTATATCAGGAGATGCTGAAAAAGCATAATTTTCATGTTGCAACGGCTTGTGATGGTTCTGACGCCGTACATTTCTTCACCATGGTCCACCCTGACATCGATTTAGTCATCCTCGATGTGGAAATGCCAGGCCTAAACGGCTCTGAATGCCTTCGCGCCATGCGTGCGCTGAATCCTGAGATTTGCTGCCTCGCTATCACTGCTCATATCGATCATCCATCATTAGCTGACATGATTAAACAGGGCATATCGGGCATCCTGCGCAAACCATTTAGCAGTGAAGAACTTGCCGGCTGGGTACGCCGCTTACTCACCCCCAAACAAGTCGAATCTGAATATTCTCTGCAAACCATCGAAGAAGATCCCTTCGAATAAATCAGTTTGTAGACTTTAATTTATACAACACATACGATTTGTTTTGAAAAACAAGTTCAGCACGTTGGGCCGCGACAATGGACTGCATGTGTCGAATGTGGAAGGGCTGACGTTTATTTAAGAAACATATATACTGGGCAACAAACATATCATTCGTGTTATTAATGCGCAGCGTATTTCGGCCAGTCATGAGACGCAAAACACGCGGTTTAAAGAAAACAATAGTATCAGCATCATTTGTATGTTCCTTGACTGCTTCAAACATTTCCAACGACACATCTGCGAATGGACCGCCACGAATCACCTCGCGTGATTCCAATTGTTTTGAAGCTTGCTGTGCACTACGCACAGAAAAGTGATACAATACAAAAAATATTGGCAATAAGCATAAAAGAGTCGTTGGCACTTTTAACCACCACCGCTTCCCTAAAGTAAATAACGATAAACCTGAAATGAAAAGCATGACGTAAAACGGCAGAATTGGGAACAAAAATCGCAACCCTTGTCGATGTGGCCAAATTATAAACATCATCAATGTAAGGATAATGTAAATAATTATGTGATGAGCAATTTTGAAATGTCGAATCATTCCTATGAGAACAAATGGTAAACTTGCCACGTATGCTATCATTGTACCTTTGGTTTTATCATAATTAGGCAAACCATTATAAAAATGTGCGAGCAAATCTCGATAATAAAGCGCATTTCCCTTAAGGCTGTCTGCATTTACACGTTCTAAATGCGCCATATGAGATGAGCCCCCCTGTGGCAAAACAATCTTCCATAGCAGAACCACAACAAAGAAACTGACATAAGGGAGCAATGGTCGTAGTATTTTATAGGGATCCTCTTCATCTTTTGACACAAAATTCTTTATCGGTGCACGCCATCCCCCTTCGTCATGACGCGCTCGCCACAATGTTACAATTACCAAAGCAAGATGCACCCAGCACAAAACGCCAATTAACAGTATACCATTGGTGCGCACGAAAAAAGCCGCTGCGACAACTACACCTAACAATACGCGATCTTTTATAGGGTCAAAAATAACAGAACTAGCAACTAAAACCTTTCCAATTAAACATATGGCCAATGTCGATATGAACAGAAAAGGAATATCAGATAAAATATTATTGAGAAATCCAATGAGGTATGGATTACATGCAAATAAAAGTACAACTGCTGATCGCCAAACAGGCGTATGAAAATGTCTAAAACCATACCACAATACGGCAAGGAAAGCAGAAAAATTCAGCAAGCCAACAATTTTGAAGGCAAATAAATTCAAACCACACAGCGCATAAACCGGCACCAACATCAACGGGAAACCCCAAGGATAAGCGACCGGGCCCATACGTGATGAAGATTCCTCCACCGTTACACGATTCTTATCTATGAACTCTCCGGCATTAAATTCAACAATGCTTTGAGCCTGCATTATATAGGCGGAAAAATCACCACCCCAGTTATGACCGAAATGCAACGTGCATAAGCAATAGGTAATATTTACACAAATAACAAGACCTATCCAAATATGCCAAGCGATTGTTTGCCATTTTGGGATATCGGATGCGATGTGCGGTAACGGCGTTACTTCACCTACTGAATTATCTGCATCCATTAAGCCTAAGGTATAGACAGTTAATCAAAAACCGCTACTGAATAAGAGCTTAATCAATAGTCCAAGTATTGGCTTTACCGAATCCACGAATCATGTCATCAAGACTTGCTTCACCCATTTTGGCTTTGGCGTCGGTGATTTGCTCATTCAGGGCTCCATCGTAGGTTTTACGCGCAATATTGCGTATAACGCCTACAGGAACTGGAAAATCAGGAACGTAAAGATGGCTGAGCATATGTGCGTAGCCCGGGTTTTTACGACTCGAATCGTGAACAATGACACGCTCTAAATCTTTTTCATCGTTAACGTCAATAATAATCGGCTCGAATCCATCTAGCGCTATTCCCTTTTTCTTGTCAGCACCAAATAATAAAGGCTGTCCATCTTCAAGGATTAACTGATTATCCGCTACTTTTTCTTTCGACGTCACTTCTTCGTGAATGCCGTCATTAAAGATAACACAATTTTGTAGGACTTCGATAAAAGAAGTGCCTTTATGTTCAGCGGCAGCACGAATAGTCGCTTCCATATGTTTAATTTGGGTATCGGTTGTACGCGCAACAAATGCAGCATCAGCACCGAGCGCCAAAGAAGCTGGTGTCAACGGGCTGTCAATTGACCCCATTGGCGACGTTTTAGTTTTGTGACCAACAGGTGTGGTTGGTGAATACTGACCTTTTGTTAAACCATAAATATTATTATTAAACAATAAGACGTTGATATCCATGTTACGACGCAACATGTGGATCATGTGGTTACCACCAATTGAAAAACCGTCACCATCACCGGTAATTAACCAAACTGATAAATCAGGATTGCTTGATTTAACACCAGTCGCGACTGTTGGCGCTCGACCATGAATAGTATGAAATCCAAAGGTATCGGCATAATAAGGGAACCGGCTTGAACAACCAATGCCGCTTATAAATACGATGTTTTCTTTTTTGTGACCTAAATCAGGAAGGACTTTTAATACCGTTGAAAGAATGGCATAGTCGCCACATCCAGGGCACCAACGAACATCTTGATCGGAAACGAAATCTTTACGAGTTAATTGCGCAGTATCTGACATGATTAGGCCCCCAACTCCTGTTTAATTTCAACTAAAATCTCATTTGATGAGAATGGTAAACCACGTACGCGGTTATACCCTTTAGCGTCGACTAAATATTTAGCTCTGATAATATTCACTAACTGACCAGTATTTATTTCTGGAACGATAACTTTTTCGAAGCGAGATAACACTTCGCCCAGGTCATTTGGCAATGGGTTGATATAACGCAAGTGTACATGCGATACATCAAGGCCTTCCTTACGCGCTTTAATAACAGCTGTCGAAACCGCGCCATAAGTCGATCCCCATGATAACATTAGCAACTTACCACTTGATGGACCATCGACTGCAATTGGTTCATATTCATTGGCGATCGCCGCTACTTTTTCCGCACGTAATTTAGTCATTAATGCGTGATTATCTGGATCATAACTAATGTCACCGGTTTCATGCTCCTTCTCAAGACCACCAACGCGATGTTCCAAGTCTTTCATGCCAGGCGTAACCCATGGTCGTGCCAAGGTACCAACATCACGGCCATACGGCTTGAAGTTTTCTTTAGTAATCCCACTTAAATCAGGCATTTCTAAATCAGGAAGATCTTCTGCTTTTGGCATTAACCATGGCTCAGAACCATTAGCGATAGAACCATCCGATAAAAGCATTACTGGTGTCATATATTTAACTGCAATAAACGCAGCTTTCATTGCTGCATGAAATGCATCACCAGGAGAACTAGCAGCAACCACCGGCATTGGTGTATCACCATGACGACCATATAACGAAATGTGTAAATCTGATTGCTCAGTTTTAGTCGGCAGTCCGGTACTTGGGCCACCGCGCTGAATATTCACAATGACCATTGGTAATTCGACACATTGGGTCAGACCAATAAATTCACCCTTGAGAGCGATACCTGGACCACTGCTCGCCGTTACACCTAAGCTACCAGCATAACTAGCGCCAAGCGCAACGCCAATCGAGGCAATCTCATCTTCAGCCTGTACCGTACGCACACCCATGTGCTTAAGCGCAGCTAATTCTTCTAAAATACTTGATGCTGGTGTAATTGGATAACCAGCAAAAAATAAATCCAATCCAGCTTTTTTAGCGCCTGCAACTAATCCATAGGATAATGCTTGGTTACCATTAATGGCACGGTACTCACCTGGTGGAATATCTGCAGGCGGCACTTCATAGCGATAAATGAATGTTTCCGCTGTTTCACCAAAATTATAACCAGCTTTAAGTGCTAATGTATTTGCTTCTAATATTTCAGGTTTTTTACCAAATTTTTCTTTAAGGAATTTCAAGGTTGGCTCTAATGAGCGACTATACATCCAATAGGTCAGACCAAGTGCAAAAAAGTTCGTACAACGGCGCGCTGCTTTTTTCTTTAAACCAGTCGATTCAACCGCTTTAATGGTCATGCTCGTCATCGGCACAGCATGCAATCGATAATTCGACAGACTGCCGTCCTCTAATGGATTCTCTTCGTAATCGACCAATTTAAGATTGCGATCGGTAAATGAATCGCTGTCTGCAATAATGACGTTGCCTTCATCAAGGTCACCAAGGTTGGCCTTTAATGCAGCCGGATTCATTGTGACTAATACGTCTGGGCGATCACCAGGGGTTAACAGCTCGTGGGCACCGAAATGTACTTGGAATCCAGACACACCATAGGTGGTACCGGCAGGGGCTCGAATTTCGGCCGGGAAATCTGGCAAGGTAGCCAAATCATTACCAGCGATAGCTGATGAAAGCGTAAACTGAGTTCCGGCTAATTGCATGCCGTCTCCCGAGTCTCCAGCGAATCGTATAACTACTGAATCCAACTGTTCTTGCGTCGGAGCCGACATGGTGCAATCCCCCTCTTGTTCAAGAGATGCTACAATTGGTCTATGTAGCAACTCCATTCATTAAGCGTATACTGGACATAGTGACACCCGTATCAATTGACAGTTTCTTGCGTCAATTTATGCGTATTTTGCGCCATGCCATATGCATAGCGTATGACGAGTTTTCTTATTGGAACGATTAATTATTGCGCAAGGCCATGGTAATTAGACCGCAATTACGCTATTCCGAACAGTTTTTATTTACCGCGTTGGCCACCCATTTTTTTACGACCATCAATTAAGTGACCCAAACCATTCTGACGTAAGAAATCCTGCACCATAGGATTCTTCATCATTTCACGCATCTCAGGATCTTTCATGATTTGCTGCGCCGCCTTTGGATCCTTAAGAAGGCGCAAGGCCTCTTGCGGGTCAATTTTACCACTGGGTACCTGCAACGGATTTTTGGAGCCAGTCGAAGCCGTACCTGTATCGGTAATGCTATTCGCATCCTTCCCAGAAAGTCCAACAGGGACACGCAGAATCTCACCGTCTGGATCACGGAAACGAGCCATGTCGTTTTCCATATCCAATAAAATCCACCCTTCGATCTTATCACCGGGTTTCATCTGCGGCGCTTCTTTATCACCCAACTTTACAAAGAGCAAATAACGGTCATCCATTGCAACACTACCAAGGACTTTGGGCACATGCTCTTTTGATTCTTTAAATTTAGGCAGGACTAATTCAGGTAATTTTACCGGTTTTTTAGGTGGCTCGATTGGCTTGACCTGCTCCGGCACTTTTGCTGGTGGTTTATTACGCACGCGACGCTTGCGCTCCCACATGCGCTTACGTTCAACGACTCGTTTATTGTATGGCACAAAAGGATTCACATCGTTGATGTAATATTTATCAAACGCATAAATAGGCTCGACCGCAACATGCACTGAAGCAACTGGCTCCTCGTCGGAACCGAGACTCGGTGGCGAGGTTTGATGAGCACCATTATCCAGCATTGCTAAATTGGTTCCTGACCAAAGCAGGAGCCCCGCACTCAATAATCCGCTCAGTTGTGGTAGGTTAAACATCACTACTCCGTGCTACGTCGCTCAATGCAGTATAAACCCTGCGTTGTATTTCACTAACCAAAAGCCTACATGAACGATCACTACACAAGACGCTGTTTCTATCCATGCCTTGCCTCAAAATCGTCCCGTACCCGCACCACGACCACCACGAGTTCCGCGCACGCCATTTGATTTGGCATTATCACGCTCCTCATCGCTTAAGAATTCCATCCCAGCCAGCTCAAACTCAGCCTCCAGCTGCTCGACACTGTCTAATGGTTCTGAATTCTCACTATCGATCTTCATACCGATAAGGATCAATGGGAAATGATCTCTAGCGCTCGTGGCTTTTATATTCCGACCTAGCTCACGTTGGAAATGTGTTACCAATTTATTCCAATCCTTTAGCGTCGTCTCCTGGACTTCATCGGCAGAATACTGATGCAGCAACCATAAAATATCTTTCAAGGATCCACGAACGCGAATAGTAAATGGGTATTCGCGCAATAAAGGCGGTCGTTTGACTGGTCCTGTTTCAACAATTGGATGATGTTTAATTGTAATTTCCTGCAAACGATCTGGCGTTGAAAGAGCCAACAGCATCGCCCGAACGGTTAATTGTAATCGAATCAATTCCTCTGGAGCACGTTCCTCTGGCACCAATTCTCCATCAGGAAATTTAAAACCCATCGCATCATCATATTCATTGATGCGCATATTGCGCGCACGACGATTGAGATATTCCCGCGCAATATCATAAACCTGTCGGTGATAGTAATTCTTTTGAATCTTAGCATTCGGAGGAAGAGCAAATGGCCTTATTGGCTTGATACCAACAGCATTTTTCAAATCGGTGATGTTAGCTAAGAGATTTAAATTTTCGCGTGTCTGTTCTTGAATTTGGTCGATAAGCAAAAAATCGCTATCACCCTTATTGCTTTCATAAGTACGCTTTTCTTTTGCCAATTTGGTAGCGCTTTTCCCACTATCAGAAAAGTACAATAAAATAATTAGTGAAACAACCGCCACCAATGCGATGCTTATCCAACCGACCTTCATATCTTCGGAAACATCAGGGCGCATTATTCTTCAATCTCCACCTTGTGCTTGTCTACCAATTGCGCCACATCATTCAACGAAGTTGGTTCAAAGTCAAAACGCATCTCGAAGACATATGGCTGGTCCTTGTCTTCTTCTTTTTCAAGTTGACGCAGCTTCTCGACTTTTGCTTTTTTAAATAAACGATGTTTATCAGGATCTTGCCAATTTAGAATGTTTTTCCACCACATATCAAACTGTTTCTGATAATCACTTACCTTTGTATTCTTCACTGATTTAACACGGCCAGATACAAATATACTACCGCGATCAATTGCGGTATCGTTACGGTCGTCGTTATTGCGTATATCAACATTGCCCTCGTCTATAATTCCCTGCGTCCGGAAAGTAATAATCCACAAGTCTTGTGGTGCTTTTTCTTTAAAAGCGCGAATCGAATTTAATAAATCACGTCCGGCGTAAATACGCCCTGCAATACCACGTAAATCCTCAAATATTGTTTCACGCTCTGCCTGCAATGCCTCTAATTGAGTCACTTCGTTTTGACGCTGCTCCTCATGCAAACGGTAGACTTCTGTCGCATCAGCATTGGCAGCTTGGCCAAGGTGCATTGAGATGGCAAATAAAATTGTAGCAACTAAAAGAAATCCTGCGGCAACACGTGGCCAAATTACTTCGCTGTAAAATATTTCCTTGCGCAACATTGATTCCGGACGGACATCAAGCTGCAAGGATTCATTATCTGCCTGTAAAGCCGCACCAATAGCAATGGCATAATCCTGTGCATCTTGAATACCCTCAGACTCAATATGTGCTATTGGATTAAATGGATTTAATTCCTTACCCAAGCGATGCTCGAGATACAATCGTAAACCGCTGAGTTTTGAACCGCCACCGCAAATAGCGAAGGTGTCAATTTTTAATTTCGGCATATGCAATTGTGAATTAAACCACTTTAATGAACTCAAGATCTGCATGTGCAATTGCTCAGCAACTTGCACCATTTCTTGTCCCAATTGCTGAGCACCAATTTGCTGTGTTGCAGAGCCAGGCTTCGGCGCATGCACATCATTATCCGCTAGGATATTCCGACTAGATTCCGCAGCCTCGTTTTTTGGCTCATCAACTAAAATATCTTCATCGATTTCAATTTTATCTTCATCAAAAGCTGTGAAGGATAATTCGTCTTCATTTTCAGCAGTCTTATCCTCTTCTGCCTGCTCATCACTAAACAGATTGGAATCGTCATCGAACAATTTGCTTTCTTCATCGCTGTCTGAATCATTAAATGATGGAGAGAAGGTATCGCGCGTATCGGTGTCTTCCCCCATTGGCTCACTAATACCCGGAATCGACGACTTAGATGCCAGCCCGCTCATTTTTAATTTTTCAGCATCTTTAAAATTACGCTTTTGGCTATCTGCTAAGGCTTGGGTGAATTGTCTACCACCAACCGGAATGGAACGGCAGCCAATAAAGTCGGGGCCGCGCATCACCACTAAACGTGTAGCCTCAGCACCAACTTCGATGACCAAATGATAACCATCTTCTTCTTTAAATGCCTCGCGACTCACGTTATACAATGCAGCGGCTGGTATGGTCACTGCCTGAGGATTTATTCGATTTTTCTGTAATATGCTGAGCATATCGCTGACTTGTTTTGGTTGCGCTAATGCACAGCAGCTAATGACTTCATCACCACCAATTGGGAGCACATACATATCAGCAGCTAAATCACCGCTGTCATCGGCATGCTGCTCTAAATCCAAATGCACCAATCGACGCAAACGATCTTCAGGCAATGGTACCGAGGCGATAAACCGCACCATAACGCTCATAGTGCTATCAGTAAAATAAACCGGGCCACGCAATTGAACTTTAGTGCTCAATTCAGCCAGTTCTTGATGTAATGATTTCTCACCACTCGAACCGTAAAAACGTTCGACAGAACCATGCTCATGTATTTTCCAGCCATCGCCTCGTTTTTTCAAGACGACAGCACGGATGGCCATATGGCCAACATCAATGCCGCTAATATAGCTTGCCATTAACGTCGGCCCTTTTTCTTGCCTCCGGGCGTACGGACTTTGCTTTTGACACCAGTCTCTGAATTAATTAATGCTTCTGTGCGCGCATCAGCCGCTGCTTTTTCTTTTGCAGCTTTAATCTCGCGCACATCAACAGGCAATAATTCACGAGCCGTATTGGTTATGTGCTCTAATTGTTTCTGATAAGAAGCGCCAGTTGGATCGATAATTGTTGCAGTTAGGAAAATCAATAAACGACGACGACGTGTGGTCTTACTCGTATTACGGAATAAACCACCGATGATCGGCGCACGGCCAAGCCCTGGAATGCCATTGTGTGTGTCTTCATCAAATTCAGAAATCAAGCCACCGAGCACTACAGTTTCGCCATCACGTACATGCAAGGTCGTACTGACCTGACGTGTACTGAAACTAGGTTGTTGAATACGCAAACCGGTTTCACCAGCACCTGGCACAATAAAGTTCTCGGTGTTTAACGAAATTAATTCACGAACCACAGGCTTCACTTCTATGGTAATAATATCGCCGTTCGGTGCGACCGATGGTTTTACGGTTAAATTGATGCCCTCATAATCGACGCCGTATTGCGGCACACCAGCAAAGTTGGTTGGTGTAACCGATGTACCACCATCATTATTATTTACCTGTGATGGCAGCGCTTCGTTACGCACATCCTCGATGTAAGCAATCTCCGAACGTATATCAATGACACCAGTCAAATTAGATAAGGTTAAAATTTTCGGTTCAGACAAGGTATTCGCTTCACCCTTGTCTTCTAATAAATTCAATTGCGCAGAAAAATTAGGAACAATGTCATTACCTTGGCCAATAATACCTGCGGTGAATCCCGTGCTTCCAGCCAGGGTATCCGCAAAGGCAAATTGGTTAGTCGGGTTAGATAAATCAGTTAATGGATTAACAGATGCGCCACTCGATGCACCACCAACAATAACACGATTGGGATTATTCGAATCATTATCTGCAATAACGGTCCAGTTCACACCGATATTTTTCATGGCATTGTCACTGACCTCTACAAAGCGCGCTTCAATTAACACCTGCTCAGTTGTATAATCTATTGCCTTGAGCAATCGTTTAAATTCTGAAATAGTTGATGGCGAAGAACGCAACATGATGGTTGAAGATTTTTTATCTAAAAAGATTGTACTACCATCTGGCCAATCGATTAATTCAGGGACGCGTTCCAGAAAACGCTCGACGTCACTTAAACCGTCACCTTGCTCTTCACCATCACCACCAAGTAATTGTGAGATCTGTTGCTGTTGACCGCCACGTTGATTACCTTGTTGATTATCATCTGAAGCATTATTTACACCGCCGGTAATTCCTTGTAGCTGGGGCTGAGCCAAAACATTGGTGAGACCACTGCGTAAACGAATAACTTCAGTTACTAATATTGGATTATCTACACTGGTTACATAAACTGAACCACCATGGTAATTAAATCGTACGCCAGCCATGCGCTGAATGGTATACAAAACTGATTCAACGGTCTCATCGCGCAGTGATAAGGTCAATGTTTCATCACCGATGGCATCATCATAAATAATATAATTTAAACCAGCAATAGCGAATAATTGCTTGAGGACTGCGTCCAAGGGCGCCTCATTGTAATTAAATGACTTCAATGGCACACGCAATTTGACCATTAATTTTTCACGCTCGGCTTCATCGATATCCTCTTGAAAGATACGATAGACGCGTGGAATCGGCTGTTTCGGATCATCTTGATTACCTCGACCGATAATATCATTAATGGCTTTTTCACGTTGAATTTTGCGCTCTTTCAACAAACGCTCGCGCTCAATCCGTAACATGCTTTCAACTAAGCGATCTTTAAATAACAGCGCTGCACGATTATTTTTATCTACCGTTAAGACTTCATTTAATATTTTCAGTGCTTCTGCATATTTTTCTTCTTGAACGAGATACTCAACAACGCTGAGACGCTGAGCAATGTGCTTGTCTGTTACCTCTTTCGCAGCCAAGTATTGCGGATCTACAATGGTGTCATGTAAATCTGCCTGATCCTTCAAGGTTTCACGCAGACGTTGTTCGTTTTGTTGGATACGTGCATTGAGCAATAACTGCTCTGCTTGCTTGGAATCAGGATGCGTTTTGTAATAGGCTTCCAACTTAGTGATCGCTTGATCATAGGCCTCAATGCGCATCAACGAATTGACTTCGATAAAGAAGGCCTGGTCTGCATTGATCAGATCAGCCTTCTCTTCGGTCTTCTTCTCAGTGGAGGTTTTGGTGGTTTCTTTGGGTGACTCGGTCTTGGTTTGTTCAATGACCTCAACAGCCTCTACAGCTGAAAGCTCTACACACGGCAGAATCAGGCACAGAAGCACCACTGAGCACCAGGTGCTCGGTTGTTGGATTGATGGTGTAAGCAAAACTTGCCTCCCCGCGGTGTTGTGTTGTAGTGCGCTCAACAATCGAAGTTCCATAATGACATAAGCTTAGGATGTTGTCT